>CAYSTX010000006.1:0-41684 GCA_964434035.1 uncultured Acetobacteraceae bacterium | reverse complement strand
GCACGTAGCAACGATCCGTCGAGAATACATGCCGCCGTCCTCCCCGGTTTTAATTTGCACAACCATCGGTTGGCTTTATCGGGGCGAACTCTCCGCGCGGCTTGTTCCGATCAGCGCGTCTGCTGAATTGCCGATAGCAGCCAACGGCCACCCGGCACGCGCACGAACGTCCACACCTCCGTCGCGGTCACATGCTCCGTCGGGCTGCCGTCGACGATTCGGCCCGACGCATCCCGCGTCACGTCGATCATCGAAAACCGCATCGCGACCGTCGCGTATTGCCGATTGCCCTCCTGCCAAGCCTCCGCCAAATCGCCGGACAGCAGGCGCACGTCGGTCACGCTGTTGTGGAGGCCGCGGCTCGCAAGCTCCGCCAGCTGCTCACCGAAATAACTGACCATTTCCGGCGTCGCGATCTGCGACAGGGCCCGCAGGTCGCCCGCCGTCCAGGCCGCCTGCGCCGCCTGCAGAATCTGTTCGAACTGGCGGTAATCGTCCGGCGTCAGCGTGACGGGCGGCGAGGACGGACGCGGCGCGGCGCCACCCATCGGCATCGGCCGCGGGCCCGGGTTGCCGCCGGGCGTGAACATGTTGCCCATGCCGGCGAACGATGGGCGCGACCCGCCGCCCGTCAGCAGACGCCATACGAAGCGGACGATGAAGTAGAGCAGCACGAGCTGAATAATCAGGCCGAACAGACTGCCGATCCCGTGCAGGCCGCCAAACAGCCCGTGTCCGAACAACATGCCGCCGATGCCGGCGCCGATCAGCCCCCCGAGCAGCCCCGAGCCGAAGCCGCCGCCGAACAAACCGGGCCGCGAGCCGTAGCCCGGCTGCGGCGAGGAGGGCGCGTACGGGGGCGGCGTGTAGCTGCGCTGCATCGGCTGCGTGTAGCCGGGCGACGTGCCGGTCGAAGGCGGCAACGAATAGGTGCGCCCGCCGCGGCTGCCGAACGAGCCGCCCCCGCCCAATCGGGCGTCCGCAAGCGACGGCGCGAGCACCAGCGTGAGGACACTGAGCACAGCAAAAATACGAGCGAGACGGCGCATGGTGCGGCTACCCAAATTGGTGACCCGCCAGAACATGGTGCATCGGCCGCGCGCAGCCAATGAGGGTCAGGCGCCGCCGAGTGTCATATCGTCCACCCGGACGGTTGGCGCGTCCGTTCCCCGGCGGAACCGAAGGTCGTTGGCCGGAACCATTCGCGCGAACATGTCCTTCAGGTTGCCCGCGATGGTGATCTCCGCGACCGGCTCGGCCAATTGTCCGTTGCGGATCATGAAGCCGGCAGCGCCGCGGCTGTAATCACCGGTAATACCATTGACGCCCATTCCGATCATCTCGGTTACGTATAGGCCTTCGACGATGTCATCCATCAATTCGGCGGGCGTCACCGCGCCGGCCGCGAGATAGACGTTAGTGGCCGCGGGCGATGGCGGGCCGCCGGTGCCGCGTGCCGCGTGCCCGGTCGAACGCATCCCGAGCTGTCGCGCGCTGCGGCTGTCGAGAAGCCAGGTCGTCACCACGCCATCATCGACAAGCCGCCGCGCCGCCGTCGGCGTGCCCTCGCCGTCATGCACCCTCGAGCTGAGGCCGCGGACCCGGCGCGGGTCGTCATGGATGGTGATGCCGGATGAAAAGACCCGCTCGCCGAGCTTGTCCTTCAGAAACGTCGTGCCACGCGCGACCGACGCGCCGTTGATGGCCGACAGCAGATGCCCGACCAGGCCGTTGGAGACGCGAGGATCATACACGACCGGCAGGCGCGTCGTCTTCGGCCGCTTCGGATACAGCCGCGCAATCGCCCGCTCCCCGGCCGAGCGGCCGATTTCGGTCGCGTTGTCGAGGTCGGCGAGGTGGACGGTGCGGGCGTAATCATAGTCGCGCTGCATGTCCGTCCCGCTGCCGGCGAGCGCGGTCGCGGCGACCGAAAAGCTGCTTCGCACAAAGTGGCTAGCGAAACCGGCGGAGGTGACGAGCGTGAATTCGGCGCGGCCAAAGCTCGCTTCGGATCCCTCGGTGTTGGTGACGCCGGGCACCGCCAATGCCGCGTCCTCGGCCTCCGCCGCACGGGCCGACAGCGAAGCGACGTCGGGCTCGGTCGGGTCGTAGAGGTCGAGCGGTGCGCTGTCTTCCGGCGGCGCCCAGGTGTCGGCAAGGCCGCTATACGGGTCTTCCGGCACCACGCGCGCCATCGCGACCGCGCGCTCGGCCAGCAGGTCGAACCCGGCCGGATCGACCGCCGTCGCCGAAACAATCGCCGAGCGCTTGCCGACAAAAACGCGGAGCCCAAGGTCCCGCCCCTCTGCCCGCTCGACATGTTCGGTGGCACCCAGCCGCCGCGCGACCGACAGCGACGCGCCACTGATCAGCACGGCGTCCGCCGCGTCGGCCCCGGCGCGGCGGGCGCGGGCGATGAGGTCGGCGAGCAGGTCGGTCGTGGACGCGGTCATGCTTTTGTCCCTTCAGAAAGAAGCGCGTGCCGCGGTGCTTAGGCCGCCAGCCGCTCGGCGATAGCGTCCAGCGTCGGCACTAGGTCGGCCGGGCCGAGTGCCGCGAGCGTTGGGCGGCCGGCGAACAAGCGGCGCGCCGCCGTCTCCACGTCGGCAATCGTCACCGCGTTGATGCGCGCGACCGTCTCCGCCGTAGGGATGACGCGGCCGAACACCTGCAGCTGCCGCGCTAACTGCTCGCACCGGCTGCCGGTGCTTTCAAGCGACATCAACAGGCTCGCCTTCACCTGCGCCCGTGCGCGCGACAGCTCGGTCTCGGTGATGCCGGACTGCACCTTGCACAACTCGGCGAGCGTCACCGGCACCAACTCCTCCGCCTCACGCTCGCCCGTGCCGGCATAGATGCCGAACAGGCCGCCATCCACGTACGGCGCCGCGAAACTATAGACCGAGTAGACGAGACCGCGCCGCTCCCGGATCTCCTGAAACAGCCGCGATGACATGCCGCCACCGAGCAGGGTCGAGAGCAGCAGCGTGGGGTAATAGTCGGGGTCGGCATAGGCGACCGACGGGAAGCCGAGTACGATGTGCACCTGATCGATGTCGCGGCTCTCACGGAACTCGCTGCCGCGATAGGCCCCCGCCTCCGCCTCCGGCGCGGTCGACGTCGGCAGATCGGCGAAATGCGTCGCGACCAGATCGAGCATGTGGTCGTGATCGAGCGCGCCGGCCGCGGCGACCGTCACGTTTCCGGCCGTGTAGTGACGATGCATGTATTCCAACAGCGCCGCGCGCGGCATCGCCTTGATCAGCGTCTCGGTGCCGAGCGTCGGCCGACCCATTGGCTGCGATGGATAAGCCGCCTCCTGAAAATGGTCGAACACGATGTCGTCCGGGGTGTCGTTCGCCTGTCCGATCTCTTGGAGGATCACGCCGCGCTCGCGTTCCAGCTCCTCCGGCTCGAAGGTCGAGTGTGTCAGGATGTCGCCGATGATGTCGACGCCAAGGGCGGCGTCCTCCTTCAGCACCTTGACGTAGTAGGCGGTCTGCTCGCGCGCCGTGTAGGCGTTGATGTGACCGCCCACGGCCTCGATCTCTTCGGCAATCTCGGCGGCGCTGCGCCGGGTCGTGCCCTTGAAGGCCATGTGTTCGAGGAAGTGGCTGACGCCGTTCTCGGCCGCCGTCTCATGGCGCGTGCCGCTCGCGACATAGGCGCCGAAGGACACGGTCTCGACCCGCTCCATTCGCTCCGTGACAACGGTCAGCCCGGACGGCAGGCGGGTCACACGGATCCCCGGAAGCGGAGCGATGGCATCTGTCATGCGGGAAGGTTCCTCTGAACGGTGGCGCGGACCAAGCTCTCAACGGCGGCGAGGTCGGCGGGGGCGCGGGTGAAACGCTCTGGACGTTCATATAGGTCGGCGAGCCGCGGCGGCAGCGGGGGCGCGGTGCGGAGGGCGGCGCGCATTGCGTCCGGGAATTTCGCGCCATGCGCCGTCGCCATCGCGATCACCGGCACGCCCGGCGGCAAGCGGGCGGCGCCGGCAGCGGCGGTGCCGATGGCGGTGTGCGGGTCGGCGACGTAGCCGCTCGACTCATGCAGCCGCCGGATTTCGCTGAGCGTGCCGGGATCGTCAAGCGCGAAGCCGCTAAAGACGGCAGTCGCCTGTCGCCAGGCGGCGTCCGGAACAGGCATCCGGCCGGACGTCCGGAACGCGGCCATCGTAGCGGCGGTGGTGGTCGCGTCACGGTCCAGAAGCTCGAACAGCAGCCGCTCGAAATTGGAGCTGACGCCGATATCCATGCTCGGCGACAGGCTCGGCTCGACGCCGCGCGCCGACATGTCGTTCGCGGTCAGGAAGCGGGTCAGGATGTCGTTGCGGTTGCTACCGACGATCAGCCGCTCGACCGGCAGGCCCATTCGCCGCGCTGCCCAAGCGGCCAGCACGTTGCCGAAATTGCCGGTCGGCACGGCGAACGCGACCTTCCGGTCCGGCGCGCCGAGGGCAAGGGCGGAATAGACGTAATACGGGATTTGGGCCGCGATCCGCGCCCAGTTGATCGAGTTGACGGCCGACAGGCGCATCTCCGTCCGGAACGGCACGTCCGCGAACATCGCTTTGACGAGATCCTGGCAGTCGTCGAACGTGCCGACGACCGCGATATTGGCGACATTCGGCGCCAGCACCGTCGTCATCTGCCGCCGCTGCACCTCGCTCGTACGGCCGTCGGGATGCAGGATCACGATGTCGATCGCGTCCCGCCCCGCGCAGGCCTCGATCGCGGCCGAACCGGTGTCGCCGGACGTCGCGCCAACAATGGCGACGCGCCGCCCCTCCCGCCCGAGCACATGCGCGAACAGGCGGCCGAGCACCTGCATCGCCATGTCCTTGAAGGCGAGCGTCGGGCCGTGGAACAGCTCGCAGACGAAGAGGCTCGTATCGAGCTGCACCAGCGGTGCCACCGCCGGATGGTCAAATCCGGCATAGGCGTCAGCGCAGAGCGCATCGAGCGTATCGGGTGGCACCGCGTCCCCGACCAACGGACGCATGACGCGCGACGCGACGGCGGCGTACGGCAGCCCGCGCATCGCCCGCCACTCGTCGGGCGAAAAGCTGGGCCACGCCTCGGGCACATAGAGTCCACCATCCTCGGCGAGACCTGCGAGCAGGACGCCCGCGAAATCCCGCACCGGCGCGGCGCCGCGCGTCGAGACGTAGCGCATCGCGGTCAGCCCGGCGGCCGCGGCGGCGGCGGCGCGTGCAGCTTCGTGGTGACGTGATAACTGCACGACGCCGTGGTCACGTCGGCGACGATCTGCCCGTTGTCGGCGTGGCCGCTGAAGGTGACGTCGCCAATGTTGGGCGGCAGCGACAGGGTCCCCGTCACGGTTCCATCGGCGGCGACCGTCAGCGGCACGGGCTGCCGCGCGAAGCGGTAGCTGCTGACTCCGTCGAGCACGCGAAGCGTCACCCGCCCGGGGCTCGGGCAGGCGCGGCTGTCAGCGCGGTAACGCGTGCTAGTGCCGACATAGGTTCCGTCCATCGAGGTCACTGGCGGTGGCGGCGCGGGCGGTGGTGGCGGCGGCGGTGGTGGTGGCTTTTTTGCGCAGGCGGCAAGCGCGGCGGTCGCAATGGCGAGGGTCAGAAGGCGGCGGTAAGACGGCATGTTCACTCGTATCCGGTCAGTCACAGACCGGTCGTCATGCTGGGGCGCGCCTTGTTTGGCAAGGCGGACCCACCGGCTCGTTATCCGGTAGCTCGACCGTCAGCGACAACAACAGAAATGAAAGCGCCTTGCCGTGCCCGTCGAGATTGAGGCTGCCGTTCACCCCGCCCTCCAGCGCGTCGTCGATCACAAAGTTGAACGCGTTCAACAGCGGCAGATCATAACGCACCGCCCGCGTTGCCCCGCGCGGGGCGAGCAGCGCCAGCACCCGCTCGGCGGTCACTTGTTCGGCGATCACGGGGAGGTGCCGCTTGTCGTAGGCGATCAGGCTGATGTTCGACCGGTTGCCCTTATCGCCCGCGCGGGCATGGGCGATCGCGTGCAGGCGGACAGTCTGCGTCATTGTGCGGCATCCGCCAGTATGGTGGCCGCGGTTTCGACCCGCACGCTGGTCGGCACCGCGTCGCGCGGCACGAGGTAGGAGCGCGTGGCGAAGCGCGGCACGACGCGCCAGCGGGCGCCGGCGCTGCCAGCCGGGCCGCAGCAGAGCATGGCCAAAGCCTCGCGCGCCGACTGATCCGCGTCGTCCTCCGATGCTGCCTCGACCGACAGGCGGACCCGGATGTCCTCGGGCTCGGAAGCCGGGTTGGCGTTGCGCCAGCCACGGCCGGAATCGTCGGACAGCACGCTCGACACACCGATCAGATCGACCCGCGCCCGCACGGGCAGGCCGCGGCGGCGCAAGCGTTCGAGCAGCACGTCAGCGGCCATCCGCGCCCGCGCGAGCGCGTTCGGCCCGGCGAGGCTGAACTCCCCCTCGCCCAGATAGCCGGCCGAGAGGCAGGCGGTGACCTTCAGCCGGTCCGGCCGCGCATGGCCACGGACGCCGCGGACGCGGACGCGATCGAGTCCGTCGTCCTCGAGCGTCACGGCCGCGATGTCCATGACGACGTCAGGCGTCATGTACGCGGCGGGGTCGTGTACCTCATACAAAAGCTGTTCGGTCACCGTCCGCTGATCGACCAGGCCCCCCGTTTTAGCGGCCTTGGTGACGACGAGATCGCCGTCGGCTGAGACTTCGGCGATCGGGAAGCCGAGATTGGCCGGGTCCGGCACGTCCTTGAAGCCGGGGTCGTAGAAGACCCCGCCGGTGACCTGGCTGCCGCATTCGAGCAGATGGCCGCAGGCGGCGCCCGCGGCGAGACGGTCCCAATCCCCCGCATCCCAGCCGAAATGATGGATGAGCGGCGCGAGCGCCAGCGACGGATCGGCGACGCGGCCGGCGACCACGACATCCGCGCCCATCCGTAGCGCCACGACGAGCGGTTCGGCGCCGAGATAGGCGTTGGCCGAGATCGGTTTCGTGTCGCGTTCCGGCAGGCCGGCGTCGGCCTCGTACACCTCGGCCGCATCGAGATTGAGCGAGCCCAGCACGTCATCGCCCGCGACAACCGCGATCCGCAGGCCGCCAAGCCCGAGCCGGTCGGCCAGGCGGGCAATAGCCCGCGCCGCCGCTGGCGGATTCGCCGCACCGAAGTTGCCGAGAATTGGGATGCGGTGGGCGGCGCAGCGGGCCAGAATCGGGCTCAGTAACCGCTCCAGCATCGGCTCGTAACCGGCGCGCGGATCGCGATTTCTCGCGAGTTGAGCCAGCGCGATGGTTCGCTCGGCGAGCGTCTCCAAAAACAGGGCCGACGGCCCGCCGGACGCGATCAGCGTGTCGACGACCGGCCCCGGCGCGTCGATCCGGTCGCCGGAGAACCCAGCGCCGTTACCGACGCGGAAGACGGATGCAGCCATGGTGGGAGCATCCCGCGCGCGGGCCTAAGACGCAACGGGGGCGCGTCGCGCCAGCGGTGGCGCTCGTAGCCTGATGTTGATAGGCCGCCGTTACGATGCACGCGATGACCGCCCCGCCCGACCCGTTCCTGACCCGCTTCCTCGCCCGCGTGCCGGCCGAGACGCGCGCGAGCTTTTCGGCGGCCCAGCTCGACGCGGTGCGGCGTGCCTTCGGGATGCGGCACGCGAGCGGCCACGCGATTGACTGGCGCCGCACGCTTCGGTTGCCGTGGGGACGCTGGTACGTCGTCCTGCTCGTCGGGCGCGACCGGCGCGGCGGCCGCCGATGATCGTCATTACGCCGACCATCGCCATTGCCGAGACGGAGCTGGTCGAGACGTTCGTCCGCGCCTCCGGCCCCGGCGGCCAGAACGTCAACAAAGTGTCGACCGCCGTCGAACTTCGCTTCGACGCGGCCGCCTCGCCGTCGCTGACCGATGCCGTGCGAGCGAGGCTCGCCAAGCTTGCCGGGCGGCGAATGACGGCCGGTGGCGTGCTCATTATTACCGCGCAGCGGCACCGGACGCAGGAGCGGAACCGGGCGGAGGCCCGTGCGGCGCTGATCGATTTGCTGCGCCGCGCCGCCGTCGCGCCGGCCAAACGGTTCAAGACGCGCCCAACGCTCGCTGCCACCCGCCGCCGCCTGGAGGAAAAGGCGCGACGCAGCGCGATCAAGCGGGGACGCGCGTCGACCGAGTGATCGTTAACGGACCGGACTCAGTTCGATACGCAGCTTCATTATTAAGTGCTTGTCATTCGCCTGGGGGCGGAATAAGACGACTCATCTACTTATTGGAGCGTCCCAATGCGGACCCTACTCGTCAGCGCCCTGGTCGCCACGATCGTGCCCACCACGGCGGCCGTCGCCGCACCGATCACCACGCTCTTTGACACGGGCGTCAACGCCGCCGGCCACACGCTCCCGAACGGGTCGGGGGGCGATCAGCATTACACGCTGGCCAGCGTGCCGGGCGGGACAACCAGGCTGGTCGTTCACACGTCAGAAGGTGGCTACCCGGTTGGCCCATGGGTCGGCGACGATACGCTATCCGCCTGGATCGGTCCGCGGAATGATGAGCAGCTCGACGGCCCAGCCGGTATTTACGAGTACCAGACGACGTTCACCCTGAGCGGGTTTGACCCGGCAACGGCCGGCATCACCGGGCAGTGGTCGGCCGACAATCAGGGTCTCAACATCCTCATCAACGGTGTTGCGACCGGCCAGACAGCCAACGGGGGCAGCAACGCCTTCGGGGGCTTCACGCCGTTCACGATCACCAGCGGTTTCGTCGCCGGGGTCAACACCATCGACTTCCTCGTCGAGAACGATGGCGGCCCGACCGGCTTGCGGGTCGAGACGACGGGCACGGCAACGCCCGCCGGGCTCATCCCCGAGCCGTCGGGTCTCGCGGCCATTGCGGCCGGCATGGCCGCGCTGATGGCGATGTGGCGGCGGGGCTAACCTCAGGTCGCCGGCACGATCCGGCCGCGACATTCGCCGAAGCCAATCGAGGCGAAACCGGGACGTGACGCGACGGCGCGCAGGATGATCTCGTCGCCGTCCTCAAGGAACCGCCGTTGCTCGCCGTTCGGCAGCGTGATCTTCTGCCGGCCACCACCCGTCATCTCGAGCAGGCTGCCGTAGCCGCCCGGTTCCGGCGCCGATACCGTCCCGCTACCGAACACATCGCCGGCCCGCAAATCGCATCCGCCGATGGTGTGATGCGCAACCATCTGCGCCGGTGTCCAATAGAGATGCCGCGCGTTGCTGCGCGCGATTAGGTGCGCTCGCTGACCAGACGCGCGCATGGTCGCGGTCTCGATCAGCACCTCGAGCGTGAGGTCGAGCGCGCCGTACGCCTGATCGTCAGCATCCAGAAGATAGGGCAGCGGCGGCGGATCGCCGTCCGGCCGCGCCGCCTGCGCGATGCGGAACGGTGCGAGCGCGTCGGCGGTTACAATCCATGGTGACAGTGTCGTATGAAAGCTTTTCGCCAGAAACGGACCGAGCGGCTGATACTCCCAGCCTTGGATGTCGCGCGCCGACCAATCGTTGAGCAGGCAGAACCCGGCGATGTGCGCGCCCGCCTCCGCGATCGGGATTCGCGTGCCGAGCGCATTCCCCGGCCCGATCCAGAAACCAAGTTCGAGCTCGAAATCGAGCGCGCGCGACGGACCGACGTCCGGCACTTCCTGCGAGCCGGGCTTGCGCTGCCCAAGCGGCCGCCGCACGGGCACGCCGGAGACGCGGATTGACGAGGCGCGGCCGTGATAGGCGACCGGCACGTATTTATAATTCGGTATCAACGGCCTCTCGGGGCGCAGAAAACGCCCGGTATTGGTCGCATGATGGATGCCCGCGAAGAAATCCGTGTAGTCGCCGATCATGGCTGGCAGATGCATCGTGCATGACGCGGCCGGATGGAGCGACGCCAGACGCGCCGGTGCCCGATGGTCGAGCGCATCGGCGATCCGCGCGCGAAACTCGGTCCGCGCCGCCGTAGTCATGGCGAGCCACGGCCGAAGATCGGCGGCGCCGCACCAATCCGGCGCATCCGGCAGCCCGGACGCGAGGTCGAACACGGCGTCACCGATCGCGGCGCCGATCCGCGGCGCGCCGCCCGAGGGCGAGAAGACGCCGAGCGGCAAATTCTGGATGGGAAATTCGGGGTGGTTCGCGGCGCTCTCCACCCAACTTCGCCGGGCGGGGTCGTGCGTCGCGTCCAGTCTTTCATGCCTCATCATGGCAATTCTTTCATCCGTATGCGGGGGAGATAGAAGGAAACGAGATCTGACACTCGGATCAACGTCTCGTGCCGGAAACATCTGACGAACCAACAAAAACATCGTGCTGGCAGGCGTTGCCGGGTCGGCGCCGGTGGTTTCGTGTGATTGCGAAGCTCCAGGAACGGGAACCGGCGGGGGCTCCATCGGCGCCCGTCGGCACCATCCGGCGAGGCGCCGGCCGCCTTCCCTGGCACGCGTGCAACACTTTGTCAGCAATACTTTGAAACTTGCCGTAAGACGGCTTTGCGCGCGTCGTGTGTGATGATACTACCTATCTCATTGATCACACCCGCCGTGCGAGACTCCCCCAATTCCGGGGCGAGCGGATTGACGGGCGAACGATCGGAATGGAGTTTCGATGCCACCACGCCCACGCGACGCCGCCCAGTCCTCCGCCACCGACACCGGTTTCAAGCTGGAGGAGTTTCTACCCTTTCAGTTGTCGGTAACCGCCGCGCGCGTCAGCCGCGCGTTCGCGCGCCGGTTTGCCGAGCGGTTCGACCTGTCGATCCCGGAATGGCGGGTTCTGACAATTGTCGGCCGATATGAAACCGCTTCGCCGAGCATGGTCAGCGAAAAAGCCTCGATGGATAAGGTCAAGGTCAGCCGCGCCGCCGCGACACTCGTCGCCCGTGGCCTGCTGCGGCAGGGTCCGGATCCGTCGGACGGTCGCGGCCGGCTCCTGCGTCTGACGCGGAAAGGCGCGTCGGTTCACGCCGCGATTGTTCCGCTCGCTCAGGCCATGGAGACCGAGCTGGCGGGCGCGATGTCGCGAGCCGACTGGGCAGCGCTAAATAAGGCGATGGCCCGCCTCAACGCGCATCTCGAAGCGTCGGAAGGGCCGGACTACGCCGAAGCCGCCGAGTAAAGGTGTCATTGGCGGCCGGGTCACCCGGCCGCCGACACGCTTCAGGCCATCACCGAAAAGCCGCCGTCCACCGGAATGGCGGCACCGGTGATGAAGTCCGACGCGGGGGACGCGAGAAACACGGCAACCCCGGCCAGATCCTCAGGCACGCCCCAGCGACCCGCCGGCGTCCGCGCTGTCACGCGCGCCTCCAATCCCTCGACCTGCGACCGCGCCGTTTGTGTCAGCGCTGTGTCGATCCAGCCTGGCAACACCGCGTTGACCTGAATACGGTCCGCCGCCCAAGCGGTCGCCAGCGCACGCGTCAGCTGGACGATGCCGCCCTTGCTCGCCGCGTACGGCGCTGCATACGGCGCGCCAAAGATCGACATCATCGAGCCGATGTTGATGATCTTGCCGCCCTCGCCCTTCATCGCCCCATACGCGGCCTGGGAGCACACGAATGCGCTCGTCAGGTTGCTGTCCATGACGTGCCGCCATTCGTCGAGCGTGTAGTCCTGCGGCGCCTTGCGGATCGACGTGCCGGCATTGTTGATGAGGATGTCGAGGCGGCCGAACCGCGCGACCGTGTCCTCGACCAGCTTCCGACACGACGCCTCAACCAGTACATCGGCGGTGAGAAACGCGGTCAGCCCGCCATGCGCTTCGAGCGCGGTCAGCGCCGCGCGTCCCTTGGTGGCGTCGCGGCCAGCCAGAACGACGGTTGCGCCGGCCGCGGCGAGGCCGTGCGCCATACCGAGTCCGATGCCGCCATTGCCGCCGGTGACGATCGCCACGCGTTCCGTGAGGTCGAATAAATCCATTCGCGTCCGCCCTTGTCGTGATTTGCCG
Source organism: uncultured Acetobacteraceae bacterium (assembly GCA_964434035.1). GTDB lineage: Bacteria > Pseudomonadota > Alphaproteobacteria > Acetobacterales > Acetobacteraceae > CAYSTX01. The sequence goes on along the minus strand of CAYSTX010000006.1, from coordinate 29,738 downwards.
CGACCGTAACGGCCGCGCCGCCCCACGCACAGGGGGATCGTTCACGAAATCGCCGCTTCAGCCGGTGTTGAGACGGTATCCCTTGCTTTCCATGCAGACGCGCGTCAGCCGGCTGCGCTCGAACGTGAACGAAATCGGGTAGGTCAGGAACAGCGGCCCGCGCTTTTTGACCTCGGTATCCGCCTGACCCGTCGCCTGCATGCGGCAGGCGGCGAGGTCGGCGCGATACGTCTTGCTCGCATGGTCGGCGACCATCGGCGGGTCATCGACGGCGCAGCCGGCCAGCAGCAGACACGGGACGACGACGAACAGCCAGGGCGCGCGCATCCGCCCATCGTAGCGTTAAGCCGCCGCGTCGTCAGTCCCGTGAATGCGCGCTCGCCGTGATTAAATCACGTCCTCAATCCTGATCGGCAGGCGCCGCACCCGCTTGCCGGTCGCGTGATAGACGGCATTGGCGATCGCCGGCGCGATGCCGACCATCGGCAATTCGCCGACACCCTTGAGGCCGAGCGGCGTCGAGACCGTATCCTCGGTCTCCACCGTGAACGCCTCGATCACCGGGACGTCCAAGTTCACCGGCACGAGGTAATCGGAGATGTTCTGGTTGAGGACGCGCCCCGTGCGCGCGTCGATCCGGGTCTCCTCGAACAGCGCCATGCCGATGCCGAAAACGATGCCGCCGTAAAGCTGGCTCTCCACCGTCTTCCGGTTTATCGGCCGGCCGCAGTCGAACGCCGAGACGATTCGCGCGACGCGAATCGTGCCGAGATCCGGGTCGATCCGCACTTCGGCAAACTGCGCGCCAAAAGCGTGCCGCGAGTATTGCGCCGCGTCCTCCGACAGATCCGTTTCCGCTTCGGCGTCGACCGATTTGCGGTTATGGCGAGCGAGGACGTCGGCCACCGTGGCGCGGCCCTGCGGACAGGAAATGACGCCCTCCTTCAAGGTCAGTGCGTCGGGCCGCGCGCCCGGCCAGTGATCGGCCGCGAGCGTGAGCAGCGTTGTGCGCGCGGCGGTCGCGGCCGCCTGCACCGCCGGCAACACGCTCGCCGACGTGCTCGAACCGCCCGACACCGGGGCCGGCGGCAAGCGGCTGTCACCGAGCTGCGCCCGCACCCGCGCCATCGGCAGCCCGAGCACGTCGGCCGCGACCTGCGTCATAGTCGTGTACGTGCCGGTGCCGATATCCTGCGTGCCCGACTGCACCACCGCGCTGCCGTCCGGCAGCAGCCGCACGCGCGCCGACGCCGAATGCCGGTTGGTCGGATACGTGCTCGTTGCCATGCCCCAGCCAACCAGAACCCGCCCGTCGCGCATCGAGCCAGGCGCGTGCGAGCGTTTCTCCCAGCCGAAGCGCGACGCCGCCTGTTCATAGCAGGCACGCAGCGCCTTGCTGGCGAACGGCTTGTTCTCAGTCGGATCGCGCTCGGCATAGTTTGCCAACCGAACCGCCAGCGGATCCATCCTCAGCGCGACCGCGAGCTCATCCATCGCGCATTCCAGCGCGAACGCGCCCGACGAGTCGCCCGGCGCGCGCATATAGGTCGGTTGACCCTGATTGACCGTCACCAGATGCTGCGCCGCCGCGATCGCCGGCGACGCGTACAGCATACGTGTGGGTTTGGTTACGGCCTCAACGAACTGGCCAACCTCCGGCATCGAGCTTTGCGTCGCCGCGTCGTGCCGGATCGATTGCAGCCGCCCGTTCGCGTCGGCGCCGAGGCGGAGGCGCTGCACCGTCAGCGGCCGATACCCGTTGGACGTAAACATCTGCGCCCGCGTGACGACGAGCTTGACCGGGCGGCGCACATGCCATGCGGCGAGCGCCGCGAAGATCGCCGGCGGCCAGGTGTTGCCCTTGCAGCCGAAGCCGCCGCCGACATACGGACAGATCACCACGACATTCTCCGGCCTGAGACCGAAGAAGCTGGCAAACGTCCGCTTCGCACCGCTGATGCCCTGCGTCGCGGTCCACACCGTCAACCGGTCATCGGCGTCCCAGCGCGCGACCGTCGCGTGCGGCTCCATCGGGTTGTGATGTTCGACGGGCGTGACATAGGTCGCGTCGACTTTGACGGCCGCCAACGCAAACCCGGCGTCGGCGTCACCGACCAGATTCGCCGCCGCGCCCTCGCCGACTCGCATCGCCGGATCCATCACCGGGGCGGCGCGGCTAGCTCGGGTTTGCACGCCAACCGCGAATGCAGCGGCGGTCGCCCGCTCAAACGTGTCGGCGATGACGATCGCGACCGTCTGGCCGTTGTAGCGGATCGTGCGGTCCCGCATGAACGGGAACGAAAACCGGCCGGCATTATCGGGCGTGACGATGCCGAGCACGCCCGGCATCGCGTTCGCCCGCGCCAGATCGAATCCGGTGATCGTGCCGGACGGAATCGTGCTTTGCACCATCACGGCATAAACGACGCCGTCCGGCGAAAACTCGGCGGCATAGCGGGCGCGGCCCGTTACCTTGTCACGCCCGTCAACGCGGTCGATTGCGGCTCCGATGAACATGGCGGTGTCCCTTAGATCGACAATGCGCCAGCGGTCTCGACCGCGCGCGCGACGACACGCTGGAGCAGCGTGACCTTGAAAGCGTTCTGGGACGCGGGCGTCGCCCCGGCCGCGGCCGCGGCCACCGCATGCGCGATTGCGTCACGGTCGTCGGCGCGCACGCCGGCCAAAGCGGCCTCCGCCCGCTGGGCCCGCCACGGATGCGGCGCGACGCCACCGAGCGCGATGCGGGCGGAGCGGATGACGCCGCCCTCCGTCTCGAGCGCGACGGCGGCCGAGACGAGCGCGAAGGCGAAGCTCGACCGGTCCCGCACCTTGAGATACGTCGACCGCCGCGTGCTCGTTCCCGTCTGCACGCTGACCGACGTAATCATCTCGCCGGGCGTGAGGATCGTTTCGATGTGCGGCGTGTCGCCGGGCAGCCGGTAGAACGCCGTCAACGGCACGCGCCGCTCCGTGCCGTCCGGTGCGCGCAGCTGCACCGACGCATCAAGCGCCGCCAATGCAACCGCAAGATCGCTCGGGTGCGTCGCGATGCAGTGCGCGCTGCCGCCGAACACCGCATGGTCACGGTTGTCGCCGCCGATCGCTGAACAGCCCGACCCCGGCACGCGCTTATTGCAGGCCGAACCAGTGTCGCGGAAATAGAGGCACCGCGTGCGCTGCAGTAGATTGCCGCCGATCGTCCCCATGTTGCGAACCTGCGGCGACGCCGATAGCAGCAGCGCCTCGCTGATCACCGGCGCGTTAGTGCGCACATCCTGGTGCGCCGCGACGGCCGACATCTTTGCGCGCGCGTCGAAGCGAAGCGTCTCGCCTTCCCGCGCGATCCGCGCCGGGCCGACATGCGACAGATCGACGAGCGTCCGCGGTGCGACGACGTTCGCCTTCATCAGCTGCACTATATCGGTGCCGCCCGCGATGAACGCCGCACCCTCGGCGGACGCGGCACGCCCCGCCGTAGCCTCGTCAGTGCCGGGCACGAGTGTAAATGCCTGCATAGCTCAGCCCCGCGCCATTGTCTGCGCCGCGTCCTTCACGGCGGCGACGATGTTGGGATAGGCACCGCAGCGGCAGATGTTGCCGCTCATCCACTCCCGGATCTCGGCGTCCGAGCCCGCATGCCCTTCGCGCAGCAGCGCGACGGCTGACATGATCTGCCCCGGGGTGCAGTAGCCGCACTGATAGCCGTCATGATGCACGAACGCCGCCTGCACCGGGTGCAGCGTGTCGCCGTTCGCCAGCCCCTCGATCGTCGTGATGGCATGGCCTTGGCAGCGGACGGCGAGCGCGAGGCACGACACGATCCGCTCCCCGTCGAGATGCACGGTGCACGCGCCGCAGGAGCCGAAGTCGCACCCCTTCTTGGTCCCCGTCAGCCCCGCGTGTTCCCGAAGCGCGTCGAGCAGCGACGTGCGCGGGTCGAGCGTCAGGCGAACATCGTGTCCGTTGATACGTAACGTTACATTCGTCGCTGGCGCGGCGCTGTCGGCTGGCGCTGCGTTTGGCTGCGCAGCGTCACTGACGGGCTCTGCGGCGATAGATGGTGATGTGGAACTGATGATGATGCCAGCGGCCGATGCTTCGATCAGCCGACGGCGTGTGATGTCTGTGTCTGTCATGGGCCACGCGCGATGTCTGTGGATGTCCTATGACATGAATATCGTGGACACCAAAAAGTGCCCGTCACGCCTGCGTGACCCGACTGTCTTGCGATTGTCGCGGAAAACGCGTGATCTGCGCGGTGACGAAACGTCAGACGGAGGAGACGGCGATGGACATCGACAACAACGGGACGCGGCGCGACCCAAAAACGCTGCGGTCGGGGCGCTGGTTCGGACCGGCCGATCTCCGCAGCTTCGGTCACCGCTCACGCGCAATGCAAATGGGATATGCGCCGGAGGAATGGGCCGGGCGGCCGGTCATCGGGATCATCAACACGTGGTCCGACCTCAACCCCTGCCACGCGCACTTCAAGCATCGCGTCGATGACGTGAAGCGCGGCGTGCTGATGGCCGGCGGCTTTCCGGTCGAACTGCCGGCGATCTCGGTTTCGGAGAGCTTCGTCAAACCGACCACTATGATGTATCGCAACATGCTGGCGATGGAGACGGAGGAGCTACTGCGCTCCCACCCCGTGGATGGCTGCGTGCTGCTCGGCGGTTGCGACAAATCGACGCCTGGTCTGCTACTCGGCGCGACCAGTATGGACATCCCCACGATCTATGTACCGGCCGGCCCGATGCTGCGCGGCAACTGGCAGGGGCGCACGCTCGGGTCCGGTTCGGATAGCTGGAAATACTGGGACGAGCTGCGCGCGGGGAAGATCACCGAGCAGGACTGGCTCGGCGTCGAGGGCGGCATCGCGCGCTCCTACGGCACGTGCATGACGATGGGCACGGCGAGCACGATGACGGCGATTGCGGAGGCGCTGGGCATGACACTTCCGGGCGGCTCATCCGTGCCGGCGGCCGATAGCGGTCATATCCGCCTCTGTTCCGAAAGCGGCCGCCGCATCGTCGACATGGTGTGGGAGAATTTGACGCCGAGCCGTATCCAGACGCACGCCGCGTTTGAGAACGCGATCATCGTCGCGATGGCCATGGGCTGTTCGACCAACGCAATCATTCACCTGATCGCGATGGCGCGGCGGGCCGGGCAGATGATCGGGCTCGATGATTTCGAACGATACAGCCGGCAGATCCCGGTCATCGCCAACGTCAGGCCAACCGGGACGACATATCTGATGGAGGACTTTTTCTATGCGGGCGGCATCCGCGCGCTCATGTCGCGGCTGCGGGACCATTTGCACCTTGATTGCCTGACCGTGACGGGCCGGACGCTCGGCGCCGGGATCGAGGGGGCGCGCGTGTATAATGACGACGTAATCCGTCCGCTCGACCGCGCCATCTATGCGGAGGGGTCGCTCGCCGTGCTGTACGGCAACCTCGCACCCGATGGCTGTGTCATCAAGCCGGCGGCGTGCGACAAGCGGTTTCTGCGCCACGCTGGACCGGCGCTGGTGTTCGACGACTATCCCTCCATGAAGCGCGCGGTCGATGACGAGACGCTCGACGTGACTCCGGACCACGTGCTCGTGCTGCGCAACGCAGGACCGCAGGGCGGACCCGGGATGCCGGAATGGGGTATGCTGCCGATGCCCAAGCGCCTGTTGAAGGAGGGGCATCGCGACATGCTCCGACTGTCGGACGCACGGATGAGCGGCACGAGCTATGGCGCTTGCGTCCTGCATGTGGCGCCGGAATCCTGGATCGGTGGCCCGCTGGCCCTGCTCCGCACCGGCGATATCGTTTCAATCGACGTCGACCGCCGAAGCCTTCGCATGGAGGTGCCGGACGAGGAACTCGCCCGCCGCCGCGCCGCCTGGACCCCGCCGGCACCGCATTACGGCCGCGGCTATGGATGGATGTTCAGCCGCCACATCGAGCAGGCGAATCTTGGTTGCGATTTCGACTTCCTGCGCAGCTCGTTCGGTGCGCCCGTGCCTGAGCCGGCGATCTATTAACGTGCCGGGCCGTCAGAACATGAGGAGACTGACGGCCAGCAGCACGATCTGGACGCCGACGAATGTCGCGAGCCCTTGGAGCGAAAACCCCTGCGTCCACTCCGGATCGAGGCCCATGTAGAATTCGACAGAGCGAAAGACGAAAAATTTCGACTCGAAAACCATGATTGCCGCCGCCGAGAGCGCGGTGATGAGTGGCGGCAGCATGAACATCCCTTTCTCACCAGGCGGCATTTTGATGAAGAAGACTTGAAGTATCTGCTTCGTGCCGACGGCGAACAGAATGAGGAACGGCAGCATGAATAACAGCACAAGTGACAGCAGGCCGATCATCACCAGCGCTTCACTCAGCGTGTGATTGCCCTCCGATGCGTCGGAGATGAGGTAGAGCGCGATCGCGAGCGACGCGAATAGCCAGAGGGTAATGGACCCGAGGACGACCCCGCGGAGAGACTTGCTGACGATCTTGGTCCATCTCTGTCGGATCAACATCATTGATCAACCATCACATGCTCTAAGCGCTAATCTCGCGTGCGAAACATTGCTCAGCGTCACCGGGCCGCCCGATGTCCGGCCGGCAGCACGCTGCATTCAACGACGCAGCATCATTTTTACACAACGAAACGAGACGTGTCCACGGGAGAAGTCACAATATATACACAAAATGCAACGCGACCATCGAAGCCAACGGCCAACCGCCCTCCCGGCCGGCTGTCCCGCGGGCGGGCGCCGTCTGTTCGACGGAGTAGAACGCGCGGCCGCTTAGTACTGCCCCGGCAACGACGTCGAATCCTCTTTACGCACCGCCTTCAGCTCCTCCGAATCATGCCGAGCACGCTTGACGACCGCGTGCCTCGTGGCAGCGGCGATGCCGCGCCGGATTTCGCTTCCGCGACAACTGACTGTCTGGTATCGGTGGCGCACAGGTCCCAGCGCGCGGAACGTGTCCGATGGAAACCGAGTTGCAAACGGATGTTGCGCATAGCGCCCTGAGCCATTCGGTTCAGCACCCGGCGACAAACATATTCAGGTTCGCCGATCTAGACGAAACGTCACTCAATAACCTTCGGGAGCAATTCCGGAAGGCGCATCCCTTCCCGCATCTTGTGATGGACGACTTCCTCTCGCTTCCAAAGGACGTTGTGGTCGAACAATTTCCAACTGAGACGTGGAGCCACTGGCGGAAGTTCGAAGACGCGTATCAGCATCAGAAGCGGACCTGCGGCGAGATCGAGAAGCTTCCCGATCTATTCCAGCGGATGGTCTATGAGCTTTCGTCGCCCTCCTTTCTGAAATTCCTCGAACATGTGTCCGGTGTTTCAGGCCTGATTCCGGATCCATATCTCTCCGGCGGCGGACTGCATTCCAGCGGCCCCGGCGGGATACTGGCGCCGCACGCCGATTTCCATTCCTACGGCAAGCTTGCCCTCTTCCGGCGCATCAACGTCCTCATTTACTTCAACGCGGATTGGACCGAGGAATACGGCGGGTGCCTCGAGCTATTTACGAAGGGAGACGCGAAGCCGAAGGTTTCCGTCATTCCAGAGTACGGCCGTATGGTGATGTTTCTGACCGACGATCAAAGCATCCACGGTTTCACGAAACCCGTCGTCGGCGCTGACCGGTGGCGGAACTCGCTTGCTCTCTACTACTACACAAGCGAGGACACTGGGCGTTTCAGCGGCGACGGCGTCACCTATTGGCAGGAACATGGCGAGCACCGTGGCCTTCAAATGGCGCAACTCATCGCCTACAAAGTGCTTCAGCGCGGCGCCTGGACGCTGTCCAAATACGCGCATCGGCTCAACCCGAACCTGAAGCGCGGCGCCGCGCCGGTGAAACAGCAGAAGTCGGGCTCTTAGCGAAACCGGCTAATCCGGTCGTCACACCACCGCTACCCCAAACGCCTCCCGGATCCCGCGCGCCCCCACCGGCGTCACCGCAACGGCGCGCGTACCCTCGATGCGCCGCATCCAGCCGAGCGTAAAACACCGCGCACACAGCGCGGCCCCGACGGCGCCGGCGACATGCGGGCGGCGTTCGCTCCAGTCGAGGCAGGGGCGGCAGAACATCCGCCCGCCGCCACCACGCCGCGCCGCGCGCGCCTCGGCGGCTGCGAGGTCGACGCCGAGCGAGCGGAGAAACACCGCGCCATCCGGCGTCACCGCGCCGCCATCCGGCGATAGCTCGATATGCCCGCGATCCACCATCGCATCCGCCATCGCAACGGCAACCCGGCCGGCGAGGTGGTCGTAGCAAGTCCGGGCGGCCCGCATCGCGGCATCGCGCGGGCCGACGACGATGGGTCGCCGGGGCCGTGCCGTATCGGGAACGGTCGCGGCGAGCGCCATGATCTCCTCCAGCATTCGCGCGACGCCGGGCGAGGCCAGACGGTGGTAGCGGTGCCGCCCCTGTTGTTCGACGGCGAGCAAGCCGGCCGTAGTCAGCCGGGCAAGGTGCCCGCTCGCGGTCTGTGGCGTAACCGACGCGGCGCGGGCCAGTTCCGCCGCCGTCAACGCCCGTCCGTCCAGGAGCGCGGTCAGCATGTTGACACGCGCCGGATCGGCGACGAGCGACGCGGTTTCGGCGATGGCAGCGGTGGTGATCATAGGGCCGATGATAGCGCACCATGCCAGCGTTCGCTTCGGCCGAAACCGTAGCATCCCGTCGCCCTCGGCGCGCAACGTCCCGAGCACGCATTCGCCGGGGGCGCCATGTCACAAGAAATCACGTCCAGGCCGAAAACCGCCGCTGCCCACCCCCCTTCTTCGGGTGGCGCGTCGTGTGGGCGGCGTTCGTTGTCGCCGTGTTCGGCTGGGGCGTTAGCTTTTACGGACCACCCGTCTTTCTGAACGCGATCCATACGGAACGCGGCTGGCCCGTGTCACTGGTTTCGGCGGCGGTGACCTGTCATTTCCTCGTGGGCGCGATCGTCGTTGCGAATCTCGCGACAATGCACAGCCGCTTCGGTCTGGTCGCGGTAACACGGGGCGGCGCCGTCGCGGTTGCCGTCGGCTTCGTGGGCTGGGCGCTGGCGGAGACGCCGTGGCAACTATTCGCGGCGACCGCGTTGAGCGGCGTCGGATGGGCAACGACCGGGCCGGCCGCGATCAACGCGATCGTATCACCGTGGTTCGCCCGGCGGCGACCGGCGGCGCTGAGTTCAGCCTACAACGGCGCGAGTGTCGGGGGCATTGTGCTGTCACCGCTTTGGGTCGCGTTGATCGCGGCGCTTGGGTTCGCCTCCGCGACGATCGTGATCGGCGCCTTCATGGTGCTGACGGTGTGGCTGCTCGCCGGCCGCTATTTTCGTCCGACGCCAGCCACGCTACGGCTGCGGCCGGACGGCGACGCGATGTGTTCCGCGACCGACCCGGCAAGGCATGGCCGCTTGAGCACACCCCTGCCCGGCTCCGCGCTGTGGCGCAGCCGGCGTTTCGTCACTCTGGCGGCGGCAACCTCGCTCGGTCTGTTCGCGCAGATCGGCCTCATCGCGCATCTCTTCTCGCTATTGGTGCCTGTGCTCGGCGAGCAAGAAGCGGGATTTGCGGCGGGCCTCGCGACCGCCTGCGCGATTGCCGGGCGCACCGGCCTCGGCTGGCTGCTGCCAGCGGGGGAGAACCGCCGTCACGCGATGGCCGCGAACTACGCGCTCCAACTCTGCGGCTCACTCGTGTTGCTGGCCGCCGGCGGAACCAGCGTGACTTTGCTGCTGTTCGGTGTCGTGTTGTTCGGCCTCGGGCTTGGTAACGCGACGTCCCTGCCACCACTCGTCGCGCAGCAGGATTTCGCGCCCGGCGACACGGCGCGCGTCGTCGCGCTCGTTACAGCCCTCAGTCAGGCAAGCTATGCGTTCGCGCCAGCTGTCTTCGGCGCACTGCGCGACGTCGGCGGCGCAGCCGGAAACGGCGCCGCGCTGTTGTTCATCACGGCAGCGCTGGTTCAGTGCGCGGCCGCCTGCACCGTCCTCCTCGGCCGACGGCGCGGATGACAATCAGGCGTGAACCGCCGTCGGCACGTCGTGGCCGAAATAGGCGAGTTCGAGACGATGTGGCAGATCGGGCTCATTCGCCGCCGCCTCCAGCACCACCTGCCCGCGCGCGAGTGCGACGACGCGGTCGGCGAGCGCGAGCGCCTTCTCAACCAGTTGCTCAACCAGCAACACCGCCGTCCCCCCCGCCCGCAGCTGCGCCGCGACCGCCAGCACGCGATCGACCAGTACCGGCGACAGGCCCGCCGACGGCTCATCGAGCATCAACAGGCGCGGGCGGCGCACGAGGCCTTGCGCAACCGCCAGCATCTGCTGCTGGCCGCCCGAGAGCGCGCCGCCGCGATCGTGTCGCTTGGCAGCAATCTCGGGAAAGAACGCGAGCGCTTCCTCGACCCGTCCAGCCCGCTCGCCGCGCGGCAGATCGTATCCGGCGAGCAAGAGATTGTCGGCGACGCTAAGCTGCGTGAAGACGCGATGCCCCTCGACAACATGCACCAATCCCGCCCGCGCGGTCTGACGCGGCGAGAGGCCCTGCAGGTCCAGCCCCGCGAACCGCGCGCTGCCCTCCGACCACGGCAACAGGCCGGAGATTGCGCGAAGAAAGGTGGTCTTGCCCGCACCGTTAGGCCCGAGCAGCGCGACGATTTCTCCCGCGCCGATCATGAGGTCGATCCCCTCCAGCACGCCGACTTTGCCATAGCCGGCCGCGAGGCCGCGCACAGTGAGAAGCGGTTCAGCCGCCGAGATAGGCACTGACGACCTCCTTATGTGCGCGGATTTCGGCGGGTGTGCCGGCCGCGAGGATGCGGCCGAGGTTGAGCACCGTCACCCGGTCACAGACGTCGAAGATCAGGTCCGCGTGGTGCTCGACCAGCAGCACGCCGGTGCCGGCACGCGCAATCGCGGTGACAAGTTCGCCGAGCCGCTCGATCTCGGCCGTCGACAAACCGGCCGCCGGTTCGTCGAGCAGCAGAAAGCGCGGGCGGAGCATTAGCGCGCGGGCGATCTCCACGAAACGAAGCTCACTGTGCTGGAGCCGATCGGACCGTACGTCGGCGAGCGATTCCAGCCCGACCACGGCCAGGCTCTGCATCGCCGCCGCACGCAGCGCCCGCTCGTCCCGGCCGTGGCGCGGCAAGGCAAGCAGGGTTTCCGCGACGGTCGCATGACCGAGCGTCGTGCCGCCGACCATCACGTTGTCAATCACCGACTCCGCGCCAATGAGCCGCGGCGTCTGGAATGTCCGCGCGATGCCGAGTGCCGCGCGCGTGTGCGGCGAACTTCCGGCAAGGGGCGCGTTGCCGATGTGGAGCGCGCCCGATTGCGGGCGGTAATAGCCGCAGATGACGTTGAGCGTCGTCGTTTTCCCCGAGCCGTTCGGGCCGATGAGACCGTGCACCTCGCCCGGACGGATGGTGAGGTCGAGATCGTCGATCGCGCGTACCGCGTCGAAGCTGAGCACGACGTTTTTCAGCACGATCGGCTCGTCACGCGCGGTGCCGTCGAGCAGGCTTCGCAGCAGCGCCGGGCGCGGCAGGATCTCGCGCGCGGCGGCGAGCGGGCGGCGGTGGCCGACATTGATCAGCGCCGCGATACCGCCGGGCAGTGCGAGCACAATCACCAGCAGCATCGCCGCGTAAAGGAAGGTTGACCAGGCCACGAGCGGGGCCGCGAACTCCGGCAGTACCGTCAGCAGCACTGTGCCGAGCAGCGGGCCGAGGATCGACCCGCGGCCGCCGATCAGGATCGCGATGAAGAACAGCACCGACAGGTCGAAGGTGAAGGCGTCGGGCGTGATGTAGGATTGCAGCGTCGCGAACAGCCCGCCCGATACCGCGGCGAGCGCACCGCTGAGCAGAAACACGGGGATCAGCTCCGCGGGCTTAGCGATCCCCGACGCCTCCGCCGCAACTTCCGCGTCGCGGATCGCGATCAGCGCACGACCGAAGCGGCTGCGCGCGAAGTTCGCCGTGATCCAGGTACAGAACGCGGCGAGCGCGAGGCAGAACAGATAGAAGCCGTGAGTAGTGTTAAGCGGCTTCGGCAATGTCGGCCCGGCGATACCGATTCCGCCGCCGGTCACGTCCTGCCACGCAAGGGCGATCTGCGTGACGATGGTTGCAAACCCAAGCGTCGTCATCGCGAAGTAGAAGGTGCGGAGCCGCAGCGCCGGCAGGCCGACAAATACCCCGGCGACGGCGCCAAAGACGGCCGCGAAAGCAAGCGCCACGAACGGCGGCAGCGCTGGCAGGACGTTGCCGGCCGCCAGTATGCTCGCCGTATAGGCGCCAAGCGTCAGGATCGAGACCCAGCCGATCGCAAGCTGTCCCGCGAAGCCGACGACGAGGTTGAGGCCGGAGACAAGCACCCAGTAGATCGCCGCGCGGGTGAAGATCACCGTCCAATAGTCGTTGCCGAAGAAAGGAAAGACGGCGGCGACGGCGAACAGCGCGATGAACGGCAATCTTTCGGGCAGATGGCGCAACGCGGCGCGAGCCGGCGTCGTCGGCGCGAGCGTGATGCGGTCGTCGGCGACGGTCATACGCGCCGCTCCTTCGCCGCCCCGAACAGCCCCTGTGGCGCAATGAGCAGGGCCGCGATGAAGACCGCAAACACCGCGACCGAGACGAACACGCCACCGACCATGAAATTTGCCGCCTGCTGAAACAGCCCAAGGAGCAACCCGCCGATGATCGCACCGCGATTGTTACCGAGCCCGCCGAGTGCCACGGGAACGAAGCCGTAGAAGTTGAGCGTTGCGCCATTAGCGAAGAACGCCAACAGCAACTCGCCGCTTGAGAATCCGGCCAACCCGCCGATGACACCCGCAAGCGCGAAGCTCGCGATCCGCAGATTCCGTTCCGGCAATCCGAGCGCGCGCGCGGCAAAATTGTCCTCGGCGATCGCAAGGAACGCGCGGCCGACCAGCGTGCGCCGATACAACAGCTCGAGTCCGACCGCGACGGCGGCGCAGGCGATCACCGGCAGCCAGAATTTTTCGTCCGTGACCCCCTCCCCGATGCCGAACAGACGCGGAAACGGCTGCGGCTCGGTGCTCCATTCGATCGCCGTCGCCTGCTGGATCATCAGCGCGACCGCGAGTGTGGAGAGCACGTACAGATGCTGCTCGAGACTTTTCAGCACCGGCCGCACCGCGACGATCTCCGTCACGACGCCGACCAACGCGCAGCCAGCGAGCGTAAGCACGAAGCTCACCAAAGCCGGCAGCCCGAGGCGCGTGACGAACATCGCGCCAAGCACGCCGCCGAGCATACCAAGCTGCCCGGCGGTGAAGCTCATCACGCGCGACGCCGAGAACATCACGTTGTACGTCACCCCGATCAGCGCATAAACGGCGCCGATCGCGAGCCCCGACGCGATAATCGACTGCAGCACGTCAGACGTAACCGGGTGCGAGTTTGAAGGCGCCTTCGTGTTGGGTATTCGCGACAGACATCACGAGATCGTCTTGCGACAGGCCATTATGCTGCTGCGGCGTCCACGTGTATGTCGCGTAGTAGCCGGGATACTTCGTGACCTTGTTCCAGTACCCGACGATCGCATCTGGCTCGACCGAGCCGGTATCGCCGACCGCTTTGGCGATTACGTTGATCGCATCCGTCCCGAGCGCGACCCACCAGAGGCTCGTGTCGGCGAGTTCGATCTTCCCGCGGATGCGCTCGACGAAGCCCTGCGTCGGCTCCGGCAGAGTGCCGTCGGCGCGATAGCTGCAGTTCTTGAAGCCGAGCATGAACACGTTGTTCCAGTTCTCGGGCTTGGCGACGAGCCTGCCGACCTCGCCGGTGCCGAGCGCCGGATGCCCGATGATCGGCACCGACCAGTTCATCGTCGCGCGCGTGTTCATGATACGCGAGGCGAGCCCGGTGTTGACGCTCCAGAACACGATCACCTCGGCGCCGGCGTTGCGCATCCGGAGCATGTCGGGGGAAACGTCGGGCTGGGTCGCGTCGATCTGTCCGGCATAGACCACGTCGGCGCCGGCCTTCTGAAACGCCGCGCTGCTGCTTTTAACCGTAGTCACACCATAGCCGGTCGTGTCGCCGATGACGGCGACCTTCTTCACCTTGAGCCGATCGACCCCATAGCTCGCGACCGCGGTATCGATCTGCGCGTTCGACGGCGCCATGCGGAAGGCGGACGGGTATTTCTCGACGTCGATCAGGGAGTCGACGAAGCACGGGTGCACGTCCGGCATCTTGGCGCGCGCCATGATGGGCGTGGTCGCGAGCGCCTCGCCGCTGTTGGTCGGCCCCCAGATAGCGTGGACCTTCTGGCGGCTGATCATGTCCTGCGCGGCATTGACCGCCTTGGTCGGGTCGCCCTGCGTGTCGCGGACGACGAGGTCGATCTTCCGGCCCTTCACACCACCCGATGCGTTGATCGTCTCAACGGCGTATCTGACCCCGCGATCAAAGCCGATCCCGGGGGCCGAGCTCGGCCCGGTCAGGGCCGCGAGCCAGCCGATCCGGAGCGGCTCGCTCTGCGCGATCGCCGGCCGAGCGAGGCTGCTGGCCCCCACAACGATCGCCGCCGAGCCAAGCATTGTGTCGCGACGCGTCAGTCCCATGTCCGTCCCCCCGAGTGCGCTGATGCGCTTGGGCGCTAGACTAGCGGGGCGCGCGCCAAGGGCAAACGGCGGACCGATGACAGGCGGATCGCGGAGGCGCCGGCGGAAGGGCCGGAAGAATGACGCTTCCGATCAGTGGCTTAGGGCGCACCGTGTTAGAAGCTGCGCTTGACCCGGGCGGTCCGGCTGAAGGCTTGCCCGCCGTCCCGAGCGCCCAATCGGCGGTTGCCGAGCGCGATTGCAGAGACCCGGATTGGTTTGCGGCGACAGATGATATGAGGGCGAGCTCAGCCGTACCGGGATGTCATATCAACGGACGCCGGACGAGCGAACGAAGACCGAGCAGCGCGGCGACCGCGGCAAGCATCAGCGGCCCACGATGCCGATCCGTAAACATTTCCCAACTATCGGGGCGGGCGATCCGGTCAAATCGCCCGTGCGCGGCCTGGTTTCCCGGAACCGGTTGATAGAGATTGGCCGGCGGATCGGCGGGTTCCGCCTGCTGGGTCAACTGATCCGTGTAGCCGTGGCGAGCAAGGTAGCGGTCCGCAAGGCCCGGTGCGATGCGATTGGCCAGGATCGCTTTGACGGTCGGAAAACCAACCCAGATCTCACGCCGATTATGACGCGCGGCAAACACGATGGCGCGGGCCGCGACCTCCGGCTGATAGACCGGCGGAACCGGCATCGCCTGCCGGCCCATCTTGTTCAGCGCCCAGTCGAATTGCGGCGTGTTCAGTGCCGGTAAGTGAACCATGGTGAGGCGGATGCCCGACCGGTCATGGATCAGCTCGGACCGCAAGCTGTCGGTAAATCCGCGGATCGCCGACTTGGCGCCACAATAGACGGCTTGCAACGGTATTGACCGATACGCGAGCGCGGATCCGACGTTGATGATGATGCCACGCCGGCGCGGCCGCATCAGACGCAGCGCCGCCATCACGCCATGCACCGTGCCGAAATACGTAACCTCCGTCCCGCGGTGGAACTCCTCTGGCGTCGTTCGCGCAACCGGGGCGAAGATTGTCGCCATGGCATTGTTCACCCAGACCTCGATCGGACCGAGTTCCTGCTCGATGGAGTCGGCGGCTTTCCCGACAGCGATGGCGTCGGCCACATCGGCCGGGGCAACGCTCGCGCGCCGCCCCATCGCACGCACTTCGGCAGCCGCGGCCTCCAGCCGTGCGCGGTCGCGGCCGATCAGCCCGACGTCATAGCCTGCGCGCGCGAATTCGCGAGCCGTCGCGCGACCAACGCCGGCGCCGGCCCCTGTCACGACCGCGACTTCAGCCCTGCCGCGGGGGGATCGAGGCCCGAACAACACGCGACGACTAGAGGCCGAGTTCATCAGTGGCGGCGCCGGTTGCCGCCGCTCGCGAGCGCGTAGCCAAAGCGCGCCGCGATCACGACCATGGGAACCGGACAGCGCTTCACGCCCTGCGCAATCACGGCGATGAACCGCTCCATGGCGGCGGCAACATTAATAGCGAATGGAACGACATCTTGATCGAGAAGCCTCTTTGCCGGCGACGGCGGCGGGGGCGTTTTCTCGAGATATGACGCGCTAACCATCCTCACCCTCCCTTTGTCTTGCCCGTTCAACGGCCGAAAACCGCCAATAGTTTCGGGCGTTCGCTCGCTGTATCAGCGGGGGGAATCGTGATGTCGGAGCAGGTGAAAATCGAAGCATATGAAGCCCCCTCCGGCGGCTGGGGATCGGCCCTCTCGGTTTTCGACATCCTCCGCCGCGAGGGCGTCGCCGCCAGCGGCGCCTTGGCGCTGACCCGGCAGAACAAAGCCGACGGGTTCCAATGCGTAAGCTGCTCCTGGTCGAAGCCGGCGAATCCCTTACCGCTCGAGGTCTGCGAAAACGGAACCAAGGCGACGGCGTGGGAAATCACGACCCGGCGATGCACGCCGCAGTTCCTTGCTGACCATACCCTCACCGAAATGCTCGGCTGGGACGATTACCATCTGGAACGGGCCGGCCGCCTGACGCACCCGATGCGATACGATCGCGCGACAGACCGCTATGTACCCGTCGCCTGGGATGCGGCGTTTGCCGAGATTGGACGGGAGCTGCGCGCAGTAGAGGACCGGAAGAGCGTCGTTTTCTACAGCTCCGGCCGCACGTCCAACGAAGCCAGCTACATGTATTCGCTGTTCGCCCGCCTGTACGGTAACAACAATTTGCCGGACAGTTCGAACATGTGTCACGAGACGACCTCGGTCGCGCTGCCGGCCAGTATCGGCGTGCCGGTCGGGACCGTGACGCTGGACGATTTCGCGAAGACGGATTGCATCCTTTTCTTCGGCCAGAACGTCGGCACCAATTCACCCCGGATGCTGCACCCGTTGCAAATAGCAAGTGAGCGGGGCGTCCCGATCATTACGTTCAACCCGTTGCGCGAGCGCGGTCTGGAGCGATTCACCAACCCGCAATCGGCCACCCAGATGCTGCTCGACCGATCGACGCCGATCAGCTCGCAATATCACCAAGTCAAAGCCGGCGGCGACCTCGCGGCGCTGACCGGTATCTGCAAAGCGCTGATCGAGCGCGACGATGCGGCCACGGCTTCTGGCCAGGACAACGTGCTGGACCGGGCCTTCATCGCCGAGCACTGCCACGGCTTCGAGGAGTTCGCGACGTTCCTGCGCCGGCAAGATTGGGACGAGCTGGAGCGCCGGTCGGGCCTCAGCCGCGCAGCGCTCGAGGCAACGGCCACGACCTACGCGAATGCCAACGCGGTCATGGGCATTTACGGCATGGGGCTGACGCAGCATCGCGCGGGCGTTGAGACCGTGCAGATGCTGGTCAACCTTTTGCTGCTCCGAGGCAACGTCGGCAAGCCAGGCGCCGGTATCTGCCCGGTGCGCGGCCACTCCAATGTGCAGGGTCAGCGCACGGTCGGCATCACGCACAAGGCGAGCGGCGTGCCGATGGACCGGCTGGCAACCCAATTTCGCTTCGAGCCGCCGCGCGAGGACGGGATGGACACCGTTGATACGTGCGAGGCGGTCCTTGACGGCCGCGTGCGGGCCTTCGTCATGCTTGGCGGCAACTTCGTCCGGGCCATCCCGGACCGTGACCGGATGGAGCCAGCGTGGCGACGCCTGCGGATGACAGTGTACTTCGCGACGAAACTGAACCGGAGCCACCTCATTCCGGGTGAGAACAGTTATTTACTGCCCGTGCTCGGCCGAACCGAAATCGACCGGCAGGCGACCGGCCCACAGGCCGTTTCGATGGAGGATAGCCTCGGCTGCATCCATGGCTCCCGCGGGCTTCGCATGCCGGCGTCCCGCCATTTGATGAGCGAGCCGAAAGTGGTGGCCGAACTCGCCAAGGCGACGCTCGGCAACAACCATCACGTCGACTGGGACGCCTGGGTCGCCGATTACAGCCGGATCCGTGCGGCGATCGGCGAGACCTATCCTGACATCTTTCATGGCTACGAGGAACGGATGTGGGAGCCCGGCGGCTTTCACCGGCCCCTGCCCGCCCGCGACCGGATTTGGAAAACCGAAACCGGTAAGGCGAATTTCGTGACGCCCGTTGGCCTCGACGAAGATCACGACGTGCCCGAGACCGGGCGCGACGTGCTGCGCATGATTACGCTCCGCAGCAACGACCAGTTTAACACAACGGTCTATGGTTACGACGATCGGTTTCGCGGCGTTTACGGCACGCGCATGGTTGTCCTGATGAACCGGGACGACATCATCCGGCTCGGCCTCACAGAGGGGGAGATCGTGACGCTAACAACGGCGACGGATCGGGATTCATTTGAGCGCACGGTTCGCGGCTTCCGAGTCACGACGTACAACATCCCGACCGGCTGCGTTGCGACTTACTACCCTGAGGCCAATGCGCTTGTACCGGTCTGGCATTATGCGGAGAAGAGTAAGGTGCCTGCCGCCAAATCCGTTCCGGTAAGGATTGTTCGCTGACCGGTTGCGTCTTGTTCGGCATTCGAACCGCATGCGTCGGCTTCGGTAACGATTCCGATCCGGTTGCACGGCTGATCAACAATTGAATAGGAGCGCTGCGTCCCGCTCCGCCGTTTCGGCGCGAAATGTCGTTTGATTGAGAAGGATTCGGGTTTTTGGGATTTCTGGCATCATCGATGCAATAACCGCTCGAGCCGCAGAAAATTAGGCAAGCGCACCGACCGCAGCGGCCGGCCAGCGTACGCTACCGGCCCGCGCTTCGGTTGACGGTAATTGGACCAACCGTAAAGCTGCAACGGCGTCCAACGACGCACGCCCGAATTCATCGTTGAACGCAACGACACGCCCGCAATCGAACGAGCCAGATTGGTCTCGCGAATGGTTTGTCTGGCGTCGCTGACGGATCTGACACCGCTCCATGCCCGTGCGCTGAGCCATCTTTCCCCACAGGCAAACGAGCAAGTGCCGCCTGTGATCGCTCAGCGCATCACGGGACAACGGTGATCCATGAATCGCGTTCCGAATAGAGGGTCCATTCTGTCACTCACCCGTATCCCCACGCCCGGAGCATCCATTCCGTTCATCGAGCGATACACGTCCGACGGACGGGACTGGCGAGGTTTCGCCGGCGCGCTCTGTCTGATGGGTCTCGCGCTGCTTGTGCGTGCAGTCGTGGGTCACCTTGGCGGCGGCATTGCGCCGTTCCTCACCCTATTCCCCGCGATCGCGATCTCCGCCGTATTCTTCGGCCCCATGGCCGCCGCGCTCGCGGCCGGCATCGGGTTGCTCGGTGCTGGCTACTTCTGGATGGAGCCGCGCCATTCGTTCAGGCTCGCCTCCGTCGGCGAAGAGGTCAACGTGATTGGTTTCGTCGTCGGCTCCGGGCTGATTATCTGGGCAGCGACGGAACTGCGTGCAGCCTTGCAACGAGCGCGGGAAGCACGAACAATGCTTTCGCTCGCACTCGCCGCCGGCCATGTCGGAACGTGGGATGTCGACGCTGAGAGCACGCTCGTCACCGCGTCGCATACCGCTTACGAACTGCACGGTCTTCGCGAGACGGGGTTCGCGCAGCCGCTGGAGACGTGGCTACGCCCCGTCCATCCAGATGATGTCGCGGGGCTACGGGCCTCGCTGAAATCCATGGGCGCAGGCGCGACCGACCTGGCGCAGGACTATCGGCTGCTGACGCCCTCAGGCACTATCCGTTGGATCAGGGCACGCGGCAGCATCGTCTCACTGTTCGGCCGTCCGCGGCTTCTATGCGCTCTCGTTGATACGACCGAGCAGGAGGAGAATGCCGCGGCGCTGCAAGCTCAGCGCGACAAGGCGCAGGCTTATTTCGACATCGCTGGAAACATCCTGCTGGTGATCGGCTTCGATGGGACAGTCGTCGAAATCAATCGGCGGGGCGTTGCCGTCCTGGGCGTCGACGCCGCGTCGGATATCATCGGGCTCGACTGGATCGAGTCCCACGTCCCGGATGACTATTGTGACGCGGTGCGGTCGGCGCTGCGCAGCGTCTTGATCGGTGGCGCTGCTATCGAACTCGAAACGCCGGTTCAGCGACCGGACGGACAATTCCGTCGCGTGATTTGGCGTTATGCGCGCCTGAACAACGTCGACGGCACAATGGCAATCGTCGCATCCGGCGTGGACGTGACCGAGTTGCGCGAAGCCGAGCGCGCGCTTCGTCAAAGCGAGGCAGGGTTTCGCGCCGTGCTCCATCAGATTCCCGCGGCGGCCGCGGTGCTTGCCGCGCCGTCGGGCAAGCTTGTTCTGCAAAGCGACAAAACCGTCGAGTTGCTGGGCGGACCGATGCCGTGGGGCGGCGCGTCCGTCGGCGGCGCGCAAGACCAAGAAGGCGCCGCCACCATCAACAGCGGGATCGCGCGCGCTCTCGCAGGCGAGGTTGTGGAAGCGGAAGCATTCACCTACCGCCGACCCGACGGCAGCACGATCGTATTAGAGGCCTACGCGACCCCGATCCGCGACATCGACGGCACGCTCATTGCAGCCACCTACATGGCCTTTGACATCTCCGAGCGCAGGCGATGGGAGGCCGAATTGTTGGCGGGCCGCAACCGTCTGGACATCGCGCTTGAAGCCGGTTCGCTCGGGACATGGCAGATCGATGCCGCAAAGGGCACTGCATGGATCGGCCCACGGCTGGCCAGGATGCTAGCGCTCCCCGCGCAGCCAACCGACCTCAAACCCGCTCGACTGCTCGGCATGATTCACCCCGATGACCGCATACGGGTAGTGCGCCTGTTCGGGTCGACCGTCAGGAGGGGCGAACGGTTTTCCGACGAGTTCCGCATCCGGACGGCATCGGGCGAGACACGGTGGGTCGCCAGCCAGGGTGTCCGGCTTGCCAGCCATGGCAGCGTAATTGGCGTCGTGCGCGACGTCACGGATCGGCGCGAGCGCGAGGACGCGCTGCGCGAAGCGATCGCGGCGCGCGAGTTGCTGATCCGGGAGGCGGACCACCGCATCAAGAATTCGCTCCAACTCGTCGTGGCCCTGCTCCGGCTGCAGCAGCGCAACCTCGCGGATCCGGAGGCGGCTCGCGCGGTTGGCGGCGCGATCTCGCGCGTCAACGCGGTTGCTGCGACCCATCTCGCATTGCAGAAATGGAAGAACCTCCGGAGCGTCGCCTTCGGCGATATGCTGCACGAACTGTGCGAGCAATTGTCTGCCCTGGCACCGGACGTCGATATCGTCTGCGAGGCGAACGGCTCGCTCGAGCTCGACGCGGATCGCGCGATCCCCCTCGGGCTTATCGTGAGCGAGTTGATTACCAATGCGTTGCGGCACGCCTACGGGACCGGCGAGACAGGGCTCGTGATCGTCAGCGCGGGCGCGGATGGCGATGAGATGCTCGTCCGGATCAGGGATTACGGGCGCGGTATGCCGGATAACGTCGGATCGTCCGGATTGGGTTCGCGCGTCATCAAGACCATGTCCGCCCAGATCAAGGCCCGGCTCGCCATAGAGTCGAAGCCGGGTACGGGTACGTTGGTAACGATCCTACTGCCGCTGGAGGTCGAGGCCACCGGCCGGGACGACGTCGTCGCGGCGCAGGATAGCGGCTGAGTGGCTCACGAGCGCTTCGGGGAAGCCCGTGATGTGCTCCGCTTCGCTTCGTGCTGGCGCAGCCACGACACAAAAAGGGGAGCGCCGCGATCGCGACGCTCCCGACTTGGCCTTATGTCGTCCACTGGTTTGCGACGATTGTCGCTAGCGCGAACTACCCTTGTGGCCGGCCTCGGACGCCTTCTCGCGGTCTTTGGCGAAGTTACCACCGCTGTGCTGACCACCCTTGCGGCCGGCCTCGGACGCCTTCTCGCGGTCTTTGGCGAAGTTGCCGCCGCTGTGCTGGCCACCCTTGCGGCCGGCTTCCGCCGCACGCTCCGGGTCGTTGGCGAAATTGCCGCCACTATGCTGGCCGCCCTTGCGGCCGGCTTCCGCCGCCCGCTCCGGGTCGTTGGCGAAGTTACCGCCGCTGTGCTGGCCACCCTTATGGCCGGCTTCGGCCGCACGCTCCGGGTCGTTGGCGAAGTTACCGCCGCTGTGCTGGCCGCCCTTCCGCCCAGCCTCCGACGCCTTCTCCCGGTCGTTCGCGAAGTTGCCGGGGTTTCCGTGCTGTTGCGCCATTAGTCTCTCCTCATTCAGCCATCGGCTGGTTGATCAGACCCGATGGTCCGATCACAACGGGATCGGCAGCAACCCGGTTTTGGATTGTTCGAGATTGTGATTTTTGCGGCGCAACACCGTTTTCTCCGCAACGCGCTGGTCCTGCGCTGCGCGTCATCTAACGCAGCGAATCGAGGCGCGGCGCCAATACTCACGCGGTGATGAATAAGAAACAAGACAGTGCTGCGGATTGGTTTCTAAGGCTTTTGTTCCGTCAGTACGCTGACGGTATGGGAGGATGCGCAACCGTCGCGACCGCATCGCGTTCTTTCCAGCGTCCACCGAACAGGGTTCGACCGCGAAGCGTCGACCAATACTTGCAGCTTAACGTAGCCAAGCGGTGTGGACGATCACTTCACGTGGAGAAAACGATGATGAAGCAAACGGCGACTATCACGTCTCTGGCCCTGCTCGCTGCGTTCGCCGGCGCGCCGGCGATGGCGCAGTCAGGTTCGACATCGACAGGGGCGGCGCCAGGTACCACTGCCACCCCAACGGTACCTAGCAATAGTGGCGTCGGCGGCAGCGCGACGAATAACGCCCCGCCCGAACGCTACCAGGGGACCGCGCACCCCGGCACCGCCGCGCGCGACACGACGACTGCGCCGGCAACCGGCAAGACGGGCGACACGGCGAATACGACGCCGGCCGACCGCAACCCGGTGATGACGCAGCAGGGCGACGCGCGAGCCAGCAAGATCATCGGCTCGAGCGTTTATAACGAGAAGGACGAGAAAGTCGGCTCCGTCGACGATCTGCTGATCGATAAGGACGGCAAGCTGAAGGCCGTGCTGTCGGTCGGCGGCTTCCTCGGTATGGGCGCGAAATACGTCGAGGTTCCGTACTCGAACCTGACATTCGGCAATACGCAGCAGAACAGCGATAACCGCGTCGTGCTGCGTGGCGCGACCAAGGAGTCGCTGCAGTCCGAGACGCCGTACTCGTACTACAAGTCCTGAACGCGCGTAGGGCCGCCGGACGATCCGGTGGCCCTACACAACCTCACCCATGATAGCGCGAGGCCGCGACGCGCTTACGCCACGGCCTGACGTCCCCACGACGAGGCGCTATCTGCGCTCTCCGCAGCCGGCGCCGTGGGCCGACTGGATGTCTGGAGGTTTCGGTGCCGCCAGACGTTCGGCGTTTCACCAACGATTCCGCTGAAGACCGTCGTGAAATGCGCCTGCGTCTTGAACCCGACGTCGAGGGCGACCTCGCAGAGCGGTGACCGGGTCTTCAACATGAGCTCCTGAGCGCGCTCGATCCGCCGTCGCAGCAGATATTCGTGCGGCCGCACGCCGGTCGCCGCGCGGAACTGGGCCGCGAAATACATGCGGCTGAGGCCCGCGGCGGCCGCGATGTCGGCCAGTCCGATCGGCTCCGCCAGATGCGCGTCTATGAACTCGGTCGCGCGCTTCAGACGCCACTTGGAGAGCGCGAGCACCCGGTATTTCGGGTTCGCCGCCTCCCCCGCCGTATCGCGGGCGAGTAGACGCGCGACGATCGCAAGGCCGACGCCGTCCAGATAGGCGCGGCCAAACGCGGCCCCGAATTCCTCCGCGCGCAGAAGCGACTGTGACAATCGCTCGACGACAGGATCCCAGAGCGCCGGGCAATCCGCGAACGCATCCTCAACCGACCGCACGCGGCTGTCCGACGCTTCGATGCACTCCGCCAAAACGGTGTTCGGTATGTGGAGATTCAGAACGTCGTAGCTGCCGCTGAAGATGACGCGGAGCGACTGGTTCGGCTTATTGACCCGCGCCGTGCCCTGCTTGAGCGGTCCGTCGTGAATGAGCCGCTGCGACACGAAGAAGGACAAGTTCATCGGACGGAGCGCGATGCAGATCGTGTGATAGTCGGCGGGCACCTCCGATCGTTCTTCACGGTGCTGCGCGGCCAATCCGGTCCATCGCGAGGCACGTACCCCTAGCGACGACCGATGACCCGCTTCGGCTTGGGGCAGATCGAGCCATCTGCTTTCATTAGTAACGACCCGGCACGGCTCGCTTGAGTCTCTGTCGGCTCCGTTGGTCATTGTCGCGTGCATGAGCATCGTTCGACCTCGGTTACTATTTTCCGTAGCCGAACCGTAGCTATGCCGGATGCGGCATTCTTTGGGGCGCCACTGAAATTTCCTGAATGCGAATCCGGAAGTGCGGTTCAGCTATTCGGATGCGGCAACGCCAGTCGCCAATCTGAGGACAGGTGGCTAGCTAGCGGAGATGCCGGGCGCCACGACGGGTGGCCGCCGGCCCGAACCTTCTATCGGGCTCGCGTCAGGGCCGCCCCCATCGATCCGCAGGCCGACCCGAGACTGTGCGTGGCGGTCAGGACGGCGCTCGCGATCAGCGGCCTTGTGGTGTGCGGTGACCGCAGGCCGTGAGCGACCGCGGCGGCAACAATGTGATCTTTCCCAAGGACTTCCAAGCAAACCATCGCCATCGCCTTGATCGGCGCGAGGGAGCCGATCGGGTGGCGTCCGTCAAGCGACGCGTGAGTCGCCCCGCGATGTCGTGCAGGAGGACCGCCACGCCTCGAACCGCTGCCATGGCCTGGAGCGTCGCGTTCAATAATCCCCAATTAGGATTGTTATCCTGTCTCCCGACGATAAACGGCCGGGCCGTATCAGCGGCGATGATCCCCGCCACGTCCTGCCAGTCGGCTCCGGTCAGCTCAGATTCAGGTAAATTAATCAGGCCCGTCACGATTTCGTGTAATCCAGCCTCCGCCTCATCGAGCCTGGCCGAGGCCTCCCGCAGCCGGCGCCCGTGACGCGATGTGCAGAGCGGTCATGAAGCAGCTGCCAACACTCTGGCAGGCGGCGACTCGCGATCCGGATCAATGGGCTCGCGCTCACCGATCGACCCCTGAAGAAGCTGGTTTGCTCGGTTGGCGAGAACCTCGTTTACATTTGTATCGGTCTCCTGACCGGATCCCGAGTGCAAGGCCGGCAGCGGGAACTGCTCGTCGAGGCTTCCGTCGAGTCGGCAGCGACACGTGTTCGACGCTTGTCGATACGGTGGTGTTTGCGCAAGTCCCGAACAACGCGCCGAGATCGTTGATTACGTTGCGCAAGACCCGCCAGCAGGGCTGGATCTGCCGTTCTCCACCCGCCTGCAACGCTCCGGCCGACTCCCCCCAAGTGTCGGCCGCCTTTCCGACCATGACGGTTTCAACGTCGTGCGTAATTATAACGAGATTGGCAGACCGAAAAGACGGACCCAAACGAACATGGCGTCGTCGGTCACTCGGGAAACGTCGCAATCGAGAAAGACGTCGCGCTCCAGATCGCAGCCGTTGCCCGTTACCTCAACAACCATCATCGGAAGGTGTGAGCCCATGCAGGATAGAGGACTCGCTGTTGCGAGTGGCCGGTCGCCACAAGGACGGTCTGTCGCGCAAGCCGCGGCGACGTTCGCATTGCTGCTCGCTGCGGCAGCCCTCGGCGGCTGCGCGTCGACTCCCTCAGCGGCCCCGACAGAGTCAGGCTCGATGGCTTATCCGGCGCCAGTCGCGCAGGGGAATTTGGGGACGACGGATCCCGCCCCGCAAGCCGTCAACCACCGCGGCGCAGCGGCGTATCCCGCGCCGCGAGCCCAGGGCAACGTGGCAACGACACGGATACCGACAAGCGGCCCGACGTCCGATGCGGGCTCAATGGCGTACCCCGCGCCCGCGCCTCAGGGTAATCTCACCACGACCACAGTTCCGTAGCCCGCCATGGACAGAGATCGCCGTGCGAACGCGTAACAGGCCGCCGATTAAGGAAGATCACGGCGACGCTTTATAGGCAGATAGATACGTCGACCCCGCTTCGTCGGGGTACTGCCCTCCCTCCCCTAAAGCGCGGCCATTTCGACACCCGCGCCACCTCGGCGGCCGACTCCCCCAAGAGTCAGCCGCCTTTTTTTGCGATGTCGCCTACCGGAGCGAAGCAGCGACGCAACAGAGCATTTCAGGATAGAGTGGGGTGTGGACGCTACGCCGTGTATCGACGACCACGAATGCCCCTTAGTTGCGAATTGGAGTTCATGTCGTGAACGACGAACCCAGCAACGCCGATCGACCGCCGGGCGCGGACGCGACGGAGCGCATCGAGGAAGTCGCGCACCTGTCGCTGCAGCTTGGCCGGCTTTTGTTGGTGAATGGCGCGTCGACGGAACACGTTGAGATGGCAATCCTGCGCTTCGCGGCGGCCTTCGGCTGCGAGGCGCATTTCTTGGTCGATTACGAGACCATCCTGCTGACCATCATGGCCGGCGCTCATTTCACGACGAAGATCGGGCGCCGCGTCCCCGCGATGAACGTCAGGATGGCCGTCGTCCAGGCGGTCAACCGCGCGATTGCGGACGCCGTGGACCATCGAACCGGGCTCGCCGAGATGCGCGCCGAGTTGGACAGGATCGAGCGCCTTCCCCCGGTCTATCCGCGGTTGCTCGTCGTGATCTTGTTTGGCCTGACTGCTGGCAGCCTCGCCCGATTGTTCGGTGGAGACTGGCAAACTGTCGCGGCCGCCTGGGTGGCCGGCTCGGCCGGGACGTGGTTGCGACAGGAACTGGGGCGCCGCCGCTTCAACGCCGTTTTGATCACCCTCACCGCCGCCTTTGCCAGCGGACTGATCGGCGCCGCCGCCGTCCTGGTGGGCTTCAGTCAGGAGCCGACCCTGTGCCTGGTTGCGCCCGGTATGATCATCGTGCCGGGCGTTCCGCTGATCAACGGCGTGCACGACCTGACCCGCAACCACGTGACTCTCGGGATCAGCCGCCTTGGGTTTTCCGGCATGATCATCCTGACGATCGCCATCGGGTTGTTCATCGCCACGGTCGTAACCGGTGTGACGATCCCGGTTGCGCCGCCGACGCTGGCTCTAGGGGTCGCGGAGGATGCGGCCTTTTCGGCCTTGGCCGCGGTTGGGTTCGCGTCTCTCTTCGACGTGCCGGGACGGATGATCTGGGCCTGCGTCGTCTGCGGCGTCGCCAGCCACACGTCGCGGACGCTGGGCATCCACCTCGGCACTGACGTCATTACTGGCACACTGATCGGCGCGCTGATTGCCGGTGCTCTCTCGCAAATCTTCGCCCACCGGTTGCGCGCCCCGGCGGCAACCTTCGCCTTTCCCGGCGTGGTCGCGATGATGCCGGGTTCCTATGCGTTCGGGGCCGTCATCGGCGGCCTGGACCTCGTGCATGGTTCGGTCGCGCCGGGTCTCGCGACACAGACGTTTTCGCTTGGCATCACCGTCATCTTGCTGGTGCTGGCGATCGCCATCGGCATTACGGCGCCGATCCTGCTTGTTCCGTCTGCCGCTTCCCCCGGCCGGGAACCCGGACCGGACGTTTTCGTTGAGGACGAAAAATTGGCGGGGAGGTCGTCATGCCACGTGGTGACAAATCAAAATATACCGGCAAGCAGGTCCGAAAGGCCGAACACATAGAAGAGG
Organism: uncultured Acetobacteraceae bacterium; assembly: GCA_964434035.1. Taxonomy (GTDB): domain Bacteria; phylum Pseudomonadota; class Alphaproteobacteria; order Acetobacterales; family Acetobacteraceae; genus CAYSTX01. The sequence continues at coordinate 2,026 of CAYSTX010000006.1, read as the reverse complement.
GCTACGAAAAGCGGGGTGTCCCCGAAAAGGAGGCCGAGCGCCGGGCTTGGGCGACCGTCAACAAGGACGACGCCGGCGGCAAGAAGGAAGGCGGTTCCGGGCGCGGCGCTCATACCGGCCACCCGGCTGCCCACAAAGGCGGGGAGAAGGGCGGCGCCGCCTCGGCGCAACGGCCCGCCGCCAGCCGGTCCGCTGCGGCCAAGAAGGCGGCGGCGACCCGCAAACGCAACGCCGAGCAACGGGCAGGCTGAGGGCCACGCGGGGCTACACGTGGCTTGCCCCAACCGGACTGACAAAAATCAGCCGCCAACTGCGGCCGGTCGGCCCCGCCTTCGCGGAACCGTATCCGCCGTACGGACGCGCCACGCTTCCTCTCTCGGGGTTCGCGGAGGCGCGCCTTTGTGTTGACGCGATGTTCCTCGCTACAGTGCTTTTGGCTTTACCACACAAACGCATGCGAGGGATTAGCGTGGCCGGGGAATCCGTCCGTGATGAGACCGTCCCGCTGGCCGGGCTAGGCCAGGAACGGCGACGAGAAACACACGGGCCTTGTGATATGGCGCAGCAGCCGCGCTCCGCCGGGAATGTCCCCTCCGCTTTACTTCCCGCCGTAACCGCCGCATTCGCCGCCCTTATCTTTGTCGTCGACACGGTCACCGACCTCGAAATCGCGGTGGCCGTGCTGTATGTGGCCGTTGTCCTGATGGCCGCCCGCTTCTGTCGCGCACGCGGCGTCGTCTATGTCGCCTTGGGATGCGTTGGACTGACGGTCCTCAGTTTCTACCTGACGCCTCCGGCCGGACCGACAACCGCCGGGCTCGTCAACATGTCCGTCAGCATATTGGCGATCGCGTTGACGACTGTCCTTGCGCTGCAAAGCCAATCGGCGGACGCGGCGCTTCAGGAGCGGGCCAATCTGCTCGACCTTTCGCACGACGCGATATTTTCGCGCGACACGAAAAACATCATTGTCTACTGGAATCGCGGCGCCGAGGAACTGTACGGATGGCACAGGTCGGAGGCCATCGGCAAAAGCTCACACGAGCTGCTCGAGACGATTTTCCCTGTCCCGCTGGATCAGATCAACGCCGAGCTTGAGCGGACGGACCGGTGGGAAGGCGAACTCGTCCACAAGAAACGTGACGGGACACGCGTGATTGCAGCCAGCCGCTGGTCCTTGCTGCGAAACAAACAGGGGCAGCCTACCCTGGTCCTCGAGACCAACAACGACGTTACCGAGCGCGTGCGGGCGCAACAATCCTTGCTGCAAGCGCAGGCGGATCTCGCGCGCGCAAACAGGGTCATGCTCCTGGGCGAGATGACGGCCTCGATCGCCCATGAGGTCAACCAGCCGATTTCCGGCGCAATCACCAATGCCAACGCCGCTTTGCGATGGCTCGCCGCGCAGCCGCCTGACCTGGAGGAGGCGCGACACGCCCTCACCCGCATCGTCAGAGACGGCAACCGGGCGAGTGACGTGATCAGCCGCGTTCGCACGCTCGTTAAGAAGGCACCGCCGCGCAAGGAGTCGTTGGACATCAATGAGACAATTCGCGAGGTGATGGCCCTGACAAAGAGCGAGTTGCACAGGAACAAGATCAATCTAGTGACCCATCTTTCGGGCGGCCTGCCCGTCGTTTCCGCGGACAGAGTCCAGGTGCAGCAGGTCGTCATCAACCTCATCGTCAATGCGGTGGACGCGATGAGCAGCGTGCGCGACAGGCCACGCACGCTGATGGTGAGCTCCGGCCGAGGTGATTCCAACGACGTGGACGTCGAAGTACGCGACACGGGTCCGGGACTTAATCCAGAGGATCACGACCGCCTGTTCCAGTCGTTCTACACGACCAAAGCCGACGGCATGGGCATGGGACTCGCCATCAGCCGCTCGATTATCGAGGCGCATGGCGGACGACTATCGGCAGAGCCGAACCAACCCCAGGGCGCCGTCTTCCGTTTCACGCTACCGGTCGAAGAACAGTCCCCGGCCTGAATCCGCGGCATGTTCAGTAACATCTTTCGTCGC
>CAYSTX010000005.1:31850-44304 GCA_964434035.1 uncultured Acetobacteraceae bacterium | reverse complement strand
CGCCCGAGATGGCCTATTTCGAGTGCCTGCACGAGGTGAAGCTGATCGTCGACCTGATCTACGAGGGCGGCATCGCGAACATGAACTACTCGATCAGCAACACGGCCGAGTACGGCGAATACGTCACCGGCCCGCGGATCGTAAACGCTGAAACCAAGGCCGAAATGAAGCGCGTGCTCGAGGACATCCAGAGCGGCCGTTTCGCGCGCGACTGGATGCTCGAGAACAAGGTCAACCAGTCGAGCTTCAAGGCGACGCGCCGCCGTCTCGCCGAGCACCCGATCGAGGCGGTCGGCGAGAAGCTGCGCGCGATGATGCCGTGGATCAGCAAGAACGCGCTGGTCGACAAGGCTCGTAACTAACCGACGCTATGGTGGTGGGGCGCTATCGCTCCACCGCCACCACGACGCGTCCGCGCACGCGGCCGGCAAGGATTTCGTCGGCGAGCGGGATGACGTCGGCGAGGCCGACAGTCTGCGTCAGCCGGTCCAGCACATCGACCGGCATCGTCTCGGCAATCCGCCGCCACGCCGTCTCCCGCTCCGGCAGCGGCGACATCACGCTGTCGATGCCGAGCAGGTTCACGCCGCGCAGCAGGAACGGAATGATCGTCGTTGTTAGTCCCGCCCCGCCGGCGAGGCCGCAGGCGGCGACCGACGCCCGGTAACGAAGCTGCGGCAGCGCACCGGCCAGAACCTTGCCGCCGACCGCATCCACCACGCCGCCGAACCGCTCGCCCCGCAGCGGCCGGTCGCCTGCCGCCTCCAGTTCCGCGCGCGGCAAGATCGACTTGGCGCCAAGGCCCGTGAGGAAAGTACCCTCCGTCTCCGCCCGCCCGGTTGACGCGACGACGGTGTGGCCGAGGCGGGACAGCAGCGCGACCGCGACGGAGCCGACGCCGCCGGCGGCCCCCGTCACCAGCACCTCTGGCCCCGGTTTCAGGCCGTGCGCCTCCAGCGCCATGATCGCCAGCATCGACGTGAAACCCGCCGTGCCGATCGCCATCGCCCGCGCCTCGGACAGCGTGTCCGGCAGCTTCACCAGCCACTCCCCAGGCACCCGCGCCCGCGTCGCATATCCGCCCCAGCGTTCCTCGCCGACGCGCCAGCCGGTCGACACGACACGGTCGCCGGGACGAAGGCGCGGGTTGGTCGTCTCGATTACGGTGCCCGCGAAATCGACGCCGGGAACATGCGGATAGGTGCGAACGAGCCGGCCCTGACCCTTCAGGATCATTCCGTCCTTATAGTTCAGCGTCGAATGGCTGACCGCCACCAGCGTGTCGCCCGCGGGCAATTGGTCGACGGGCAGTGTCTCGATAGCGGCGCGCACGTTCCCGTCCTGGCCGGACAGCAGGATCGCGCGAAAGCTCTCGGCGGTCATGACGTGGCGCTCCTCAGTGGTTGCCGTTGGAGATTAACGGATCCATCGGGTTCACGAATCCGCCTGGGCTTGGGCGGGGCGAGAGGCCGGGCGTGTAGAGATCGAGGCCGGGCGACGTATTGTCGTTGCAGGAGATCGGCAGCGCCGATACCAACCATGCCAGCGCCGCCGCCGCCCGCAGCCAGCCGCGCAACGTGCGCCGCGTCATACGTTGCGCCGGTTCGGCAGAATCTCCGGATTGACGAGGAACCCGGGATCGATCGACCCGTCCAGGATCTCGATGACGTTGCGGGCAGCGCGGATGGACATCTTCTCGTAGCACTCGGTCGTCGCCGCGGCGTTATGCGGGCTCAGCACGACGTTCGGCATTGCGAAGAGCGGGTTCGCGGGGTCGGGCGGCTCCGTCACCAGCACGTCGAGCCCCGCCGCCGCCAGCCGGCCCGATTGTAGCGCGTCGATCAGCGCGGGCTCGTCCACCAGCGCGCCCCGCGCGGCGTTGATCAGCCACGCGGTCGGCTTCATCACGGACAGCGCCTCCGTCCCGATCATCCGCGTGGTCATCGCGTTCGCGGGGCAGTGCAGGGTGACCACATCCGCCTCCGCGAGGCCGGCCATCAGGTCCGTCACCGGCACATATCCGTCGGCCGCGATGCGCGGTGTCGGGAAAGCCGGGTCGATTACCATCACCCGCATCCCGAACGCGGCGCAAAGCCGGGCGACTCGGGTGCCGATGCGGCCGTAGCCGACGACCAATACGCTCCGTCCCGCGAGGTCGCTCATCGCGCGCCCGTCCGGCACCATCCACCGTCCGGCCCGCACGTTCGCGTCGTGCTCGACGATGCGATGCGCGACGGCGAGCATCAGGCCCAGTGTGTGCTCCGAGACCGCGAGGTCATTGGCGCCGTTGACGACACCGACGCCGATGCCGCGCCGTGTGCAGGCCGGGATGTCGATCAGGTCGTAGCCGACGCCGAACCGGCTGATGCCGCGGAGCGCGGGGGCGCCGTCGAGGAACGAATCGTCCACCGGCTCAAGACTGACCAGCACGGCATCCGCGTCGGCGGCGGCCGCGGCCAGGGTTGCGCGGTCCGGCTTGTTCAGGTGAACGAGCGTCAGGTCCGGGCACTGCTGGAGGATGGCCATGGCGGTGGGGTGCAGCGGGCGGCAGAGGATGACACGGGGCATGGTATTGCGGCTTCTCCTAGGGCGAGGCGGCGGATGCTGCGTTCGGGCGTGGCCGCATGCAAGGGCGTCCGCCGCCGCAATTGCCGCGGAACGCCGCAGCAATTATTGTAAGTTCAGGGCATTAACCCGAAACACGCCGCAACACTTTTTGACTGGTAGAGGCTTGGAGCACGCTCCTAGTTTCCCGCCCCTACGCCGGGCCGAACCAATAGCGATACCGAGTCAGCGAAATCATGGACGCGACGCCGCTCCCTCCTTTCCCTGACGCTCCGCCCGCGACGCAGCGCACGCTGCGCAACGCGATCGAGTGCGTCGGTGTCGGCCTGCATTCGGGGCGAAAGGTGCGGCTCGCCCTGCGTCCCGCGCCTTCCGGGCATGGCATTATCTTTCGCCGCACCGACCTCGGCCGCGATATCGCGGCGCGGTTCGATCATGTGGCTGACACGCGCCTCTGCACCGTGCTCGCCGATCCGGCGCAGGCATCGGCCCGCGTCGGCACGGTCGAGCACGTGATGGCGGCGCTCTCCGCGGGCGGGATCGACAACGCAGTGATCGACGTCGATGGGCCCGAGCTGCCGATCCTGGACGGGTCGGCCGCTCCGTTCGTCTTCCTGATCGAGTGCGCGGGTGTCGTCGGCCTGCCTGAGCCGCGGCCGGTGATCGAGGTGCTGCGGGCGGTGCGTGTCGAGGCGGCGGATGGCGGTTTCGCCGAGATTGCGCCGTTGTCCGACGGCGGCACCGAGTTTTCCGCCGAGATCGACTTCGCCGACCCCGCGATCGGGCGGGAGGTGCGCGACTTCCGGCTTACCCCCGCGCGCTTTCGCACCGAGATTGCGCCCGCCCGCACGTTCGCGCTGCTGGCCGAGGTCGAGGCGGCGCGCGCGGCGGGCCTCGCCCGCGGCGGCAGCCTCGACAACGCGGTCGTTGTCGACGGAGGGCGCGTGCTCAACCCAACGGGCCTGAGGATGCCGGACGAGTTCGTGCGCCATAAGCTGCTCGACATGATCGGCGATCTGGCGCTCGCGGGCGGCGTGCTGCGCGCGCGGATCACGGCGAACCGGCCGGGCCATGGGCTGAACAACCGCCTGCTGCGGGCGTTGTTCGCTGACCGGTCGGCGTGGCGTCGGATCGGCGGGGTCGCGTCTGGCTCCGCGTGGAGCCCGAAGCTACCCGCGGCCGCGGCGCCGCAGCGTTTGTAGCCGCGCCGAACCTATCTTCGCGCGACGCGAAGCGCCGTGTTAAGCAACGCCATGATCCAGGTTCGCCCTCTTCGCCGTATCGCGTCCGTCGCCCTTGTGGTGCCCCTGCTAGGCGCCTGCTCGACTCTGAGCTCGCTCAATCCTTGGTCGGGCGACCCGGCGGCGCTGAAGCCAAAGGAAACCACGCCGCAGACGGCGGAGGTCATGTACAACAACGGCGTCGATGCACTGAACAGCGAGCGATATCGCGCCGCGAACATTCAGTTCAACAACGTTGAGCAAAACTATCCGTATTCATCCTGGGCGGTGAACGCGCAGCTGATGCAGGGCTACACGCAATACCTGCAAAACGATTATACGGCCGCGATTTCGACGCTGGACCGGTTCATTCAGCTGCACCCAGCGCACCGCGAGATCTCGTACGTCTATTACCTCCGCGCCCTCTGCTTCTACGAGCAGATCGCCGACATCCAGCGCGACCAGAAAGGGACGCAGCTCGCGCTTCAGGCGCTGCAGGAGGTGGTCAACCGTTTCCCGGACAGCGCGTATGCTCGCGACGCTCGGCTGAAGATCGACCTCTGCAACGACCACTTGGCGGGCAAGGAGATGGAGATCGGCCGGTTCTATCAGTCGCAGCACCTCTACGGCGCCGCGATCGGCCGGTTTCAGCGCGTGGTCGATGACTATCAGACGACAAACCACGTGCCGGAGGCGCTGCACCGCCTGACGGAGATCTATTTGCAGCTCGGCCTGAAGGAGCAGGCGCGCAAGGCCGCCTCGGTCCTCGGCGCCAACTACCCCGGCAGCCGCTGGTACGAAGACAGCTACAACCAGCTGTTCGACGACAAGCTCGTGCGCCCTGGCGATGGCGCGCCGCCGCCGCGAACGCAGGAGGGGCGTGGCTTCTTCGCGCGGACCGTCGGCGCGATCTTCTGACGCACGACGCGGACACCGCCGTCCTCCCGTGCTGACCGCACTCTCGATCCGCGACGTCGTGCTGATCGAGCGGCTGGACCTTTCGTTCGGCCCGGGCCTGACGGTCCTGACGGGAGAGACGGGGGCCGGTAAGTCGATCCTGCTCGACAGCCTCGGCCTCGCCATCGGCGCCCGCGCCGAACAGGGGCTGGTGCGCGCCGGCGCCGAGCAATCGGTGGTCGCCGCGTCCTTCGCGCCGCCTTCCGGCCATCCGGCGACGTCCGTGCTGGCCGAACAGGGCATCGACGCCGACGAGGAGGTCGTGTTGCGCCGCGTGCTCGGCCGCGACGGCCGCTCGCGCGCGTTCATTAACGATCAGCCGGTCGGCGTCGCGCTGCTGCGGCGGGTTGGCGCGATGCTGGTCGAGGTGCAGGGCCAGCATGATCAGATGGGCCTCGCCGACCCGACTGGGCACGCGGCGCTGCTCGACGCATACGGCGTGGCGCCATCGGTGCGGGACGAAGTTGCCCGGCGCTTCGCTGACTGGCGAGCCGCGACCGTCTCGCTCCGTGCCGCACGCGACGCCATCGCCGAGGCCGAGCGCGATCAGGATTGGTTGCGCCACGCAACGGACGAGCTGTCAAACCTCGCGCCGGTGGAGGGCGAGGAGGACGCCCTCGCCGCCGAGCGCCAACGCCTGCAACAGGCCGACCGGCGAGCCGAAGCCATCGCGGCGGCGCTGTCCGAATTGGTGCCGACCGGCCGCGACCGGCGCGGCGGCGGCGGGCCGGCGGCGGCATTGCGGGCGGCGGCGCGCGCGTTGCAACGGCTCATCCCAGGCGCCACTGCCGTGGGCGCGCAAACGGTGCAGGGCGGAGACGGTCCGGAAGCGCCGGCACTTGCCGCGATCGAACGGGCGGAGGAGGCGCTGGCCGAGGCCGAACAAACGTTGTCCCGCCTGTCGCAGGACGCGGGCGCCGATCCGCGAAGGCTGGAGGCGGCGGAGGAGCGGCTGTTCGCGCTCCGGGCGGCAGCGCGCAAGCACGGTGTTGCCGTTGCCGAACTCCCCGGGCTGCTCGCGACGCTGTCCGCCCGGCTCGCGGCCCTGGAGACGGGTGCGGCGGCGCTCGCCGATCTTGAGCGGGCCGCGGCGTCGGCGCGCGGCGCTTACGTCACGGCGGCCGAAGCATTGTCGGCCGCACGCGCGGCGGCGGCGCGTGGGCTTGAGAAGGCTATTACCGCCGAGCTTAGCCCGCTCCGGCTCGACCGCGCGCGCTTCGTCGTGTCGTTGGCACCGCTCGACGAAACCGGCTGGGGCGCGGGCGGTATGGATGGCGTGAGTTTTCTGATTGCAACCAATCCCGGACAAGCGCCCGGCCCGATCGGCCGTGTTGCGTCGGGTGGGGAGTTGTCACGGCTGATGCTCGGGCTGAAGGTCGTGTTGACGGCCGGTTCGTCGGTGCCGACGCTCGTGTTCGACGAGGTCGATAGCGGCGTCGGTGGCGCGACGGCAGCAGCGGTGGGCGAACGGCTCGCCCGCGTCGCCGAGCGGGTGCAGGCGATGGTCGTCACGCACAGCCCGCAGGTCGCGGCGCGCGGGGCCGTCCATCTACGCGTCACCAAACAGGAAGCCGGGCGCAATCGTGTCGCGACGAGGGTCGAGGTTCTGAATGAGACGGCGCGGCAGGAGGAGATCGCGCGGATGCTGGCCGGCGAGCGCGTGACCGAGGCGGCGCGCGCGGCGGCCGCCGATCTGCTCGGGGCCGCCGCGCAATGACCCGCCGCCCGCGCAAGACCGCGCTGGAGTCCGCGGAAACCGACATCGCCGCTATGACGGAGGACGAAGCGAAGGCCGAACTGTCGCGCCTCGCCGAGCAAATCGCCGAACACGACCGGGCCTATTACGAACAGGACGCGCCAACCGTTACAGACGCCGAATACGACGCGCTCCGCCGCCGCAACGACGCGATCGAGGCGGCGTTTCCGGCACTCGTTCGCGCCGACAGCCCAAGCCGCCGGGTCGGCGCGCCGGCCGGGCAGGCGTTCGCGAAGCGCGCGCACCGGCAGCCGATGCTGTCGCTCGGCAACGCGTTCAGCGCCGAGGAAATGGCCGAGTTCGACGGGCGCGTGCGCCGCTTCCTCGGCTTATCGGCCGACGCGAAGCTGCCGCTCGTTGCCGAGCCGAAGATCGACGGCTTGTCCATCAACCTGACCTACGAAAACGGTCGCCTCGTGCAGGGTGCGACGCGTGGCGACGGCGCCGTGGGCGAGGACGTGACCGCGAATCTGCTGACGATCGCGGCGGTGCCGAAGCGACTGCGCGGGCACGCGCCGGCACTGATCGAGATACGCGGCGAAGTGTTCATGACGAAAGGCGACTTCCTGGCGCTCAACGCGCGGCTGGAGGCGGCGGGCGAACGGCTGCTGGCGAACCCGCGCAATGGTGCGGCCGGCAGTTTGCGGCAGCTCGATCCGGCAGTGACGGCGACGCGGCCGCTCGGGCTGTTTGCCTACGCGATGGGAGAGGCGAGCGAGCCGGTCGCGACGACGCATCACGGGTTTCTCGAGCGGCTGACTTCGTGGGGATTCACGGTTAACCCGCTGTCCCGCCGTCTCGCCAGTGCCGCCGAAGCGCCGGCGTTTCAGGCGGAGATCGGCGTCGAGCGCGCAACGCTGCCGTACGACATCGACGGCGTTGTTTACAAAGTGGACGACCTCGGGCTGCAACGGCGCCTTGGCTTCGCGGGGCGTGATCCGCGCTGGGCGATCGCGTGGAAGTTTCCGGCGGAACAAGCGACGACGGTGCTGGAAGACATACGCATTCAGGTCGGCCGCACGGGCTCGCTCACGCCGGTCGCCGTGTTGGCGCCGGTCAATGTCGGCGGTGTGCTGGTCGCCCGCGCGACGTTGCACAATGAGGACGAGATCGCGCGGAAGGATCTGCGCATCGGCGACACGGTGACAATTCAGCGCGCGGGCGACGTTATCCCGCAGGTGCTCGGCATTGTGCCCGAACGGCGGCCGCCAGGCACCACGCCCTACGTGTTCCCCGAAACCTGTCCCGTCTGCGGCTCAGCCGCGGTGCGGGAGGGGGGGGATGTCGTGCGGCGCTGCACCGGTGGGCTGATCTGCGGCGCGCAGCGGATCGAGCGGCTTGTGCACGCGGTCTCACGCGCCGCGTTCGACATTGACGGGTTGGGTGAGCGGACGATCGTTGCGTTTGCAGGCTTCGGCTGGCTCGACAGTCTCGCCGACATTTTTCGTCTGCCGTCGCGCGAGGCTGAGATTGCCAAGCTCGAGGGCTGGGGCGAGACTTCGGCGCGGAATCTGTTGGACGGCATCAATCGCGCCCGCCACACGTCGCTTCGCCGCTTCATCTTTGCGCTCGGCATACGTCGGATTGGCGCGACAAACGCGCGGCTGCTCGCGCGTCATTACGTGCGCTTCGCCGACTGGCGTGCCGCGATGCTCGCCGCGACCACCGTCGGGTCAGAGGCGCGGGAGGCGCTCGGCGGCATCGTCGGCATCGGGCCGATCATCGCCGACGCGCTCGCCGAGTTTTTCGCCGAGCCGCGCAACGTCGTCGCCATCGACGATCTCGCTTCGTTGCTCGAGATCGAGGACGAGGCGCATGCGCCGGGGGCGGTCGACAGTCCGCTGGCGGGCAAGGTCGTCGTCTTCACCGGCACGCTCGAGACGGTGACGCGCCCGGAGGCGAAGGCCCGCGCCGAGGCGCTGGGCGCGCGCGTCACGGACACGGTGAGCAAGCGCACGGACCTCGTTGTCGTCGGCGCGGACGCCGGCAGCAAGGCGCGTCGCGCGGCCGAACTCGGCGTGCAAACGATCGACGAGGCGGCTTTCTGCGCGATGGTCGGAATTGGCGCGCCGACGGACGAGTAGCTGCTAACCCAGGCCCGCTGCGGAATTGTTGCGGATAAATCTTTCGGAGTAAGTCCATGCTGAAAGCTGTCCCGACAAACGCCGCGACGGCCGATGCGGTCTGGATCGACCTGCTCGACGCGACGGACGCCGAACGCGCGGACGTGGCGGCGGCGACCGGCCTGCGTATTCCGACCCGTGCCGAACTGTCCGAGGTCGAAAACTCGAGCCGCCTCTACACCGAGGGCGACGTGATCTATCTCAGCATGCCAGTTGCCTTTCGCGGGGGTGGAAGAGATACGATGGTTTCTCCGGTCGGCTTCGTGCTGGCCGGCAATCGTCTGCTGACGATCAGGTTCGCGCCGCTCGTCGCGTTTGAAACGGTCCATTCACGGCTCGACGACCCGGCGCACGCACCGCCACCGGAGGCGCTTGGGACGCTGCTCATGCTGTTCGAGGCGATGGTGGACCGGCTCGCCGACGTTCTGGAGAACGCGGGCGCGAGCCTCGATACGGTATCGGCAGGCGTGTTCGCCAACGGCGTCAACAGGCCGAGGGGTGCGCGGTCGATGAACGCCGCCTTGCGGGCGGCGCTGAGCGAGATCGGCCGCCTCGGCGATCAGCTTTCGCGGATCCGTGATAGCCTGCAGGGTCTGGCGAGAATCGTGCCCTTTGTCGAGCAGACACGCCGCGATGACGCGGGCCCAGCACTGCTCTCCCGGCTCGAAACAGTGCGCGTCGACATCGCGTCACTTCGCGACTTCGATCAGCAGCTCGTGTCGAAGGTGTCTTTCTCGCTCGACGCGACGCTTGGCTTTATCGGCATACAGCAGAACGACGTGTTCCGGCTGCTGACGATCGTGTCGATCGTCGGCATCCCGCCGACGCTGGTCGCTGGCATCTACGGCATGAATTTCAAAAACATGCCCGAATATGATTGGGCCTGGGGTTATCCGTATGCGTGGTCACTGTTGATCTTGAGTGCGGTCGTGCCGCTGGTTTGGTTTCGCGTGAAGGGATGGCTGTAGCCCATCAGCCGCTCGTCTTAGTCAAACAAAGACCGGCACACCCAGCGTTCGCTGAGTGTGCCGGCCCTGCAGACTACGACGGCTGGCCCAGGCCTTTTCCAGTGAAACGTCAGGCCGTCTTGATGCCCGCCACGTAGTCCGGCAGCAGGCGGTTGTTGAGTTCCGCGCTGTCCGCAAAACCGCTCAGCACCTGAGCACGCGTTTCCACACCCGAATTCAGCGCGGCCACCCAGCCGTTAACGCCGGCCGCGTCGCCCGCGCGGCCAAGCGCGTTCTGGTAGAGGTCGTTCACGTACTGGGTGTTCGTCGTGTTGGCGTAAAGCGCCTGAGCCTCGCGTGAGTTGAAGAAATCCTGCGCCATCGCTGACTCCGACAATCCCCCGGTGTCGCGCGCCTCGGTCCAGCTCGTCAGCCCCGGCGCGTCCGGCAGGCGGTTAAACGTGGCCTGATAATAGGCGAGCACGTTGATCGCCGCCGGATCGGGCGCCCAGATGCCACTCGAAATCTTCCCCGCCGTATCGTTGACGTATTCGTTCGACTCCGAGAAAGCGACCACCACCTGCGCCCGGGTTAGCGCTCCAGTGTCGAGCGCGGCCGTAAAGGCGGTGGAAGCCGGGTTATCGGGCGATCGACCAAGGACATTCTGATACTCAATCTTGACGAAGTCGCTGTTCGATAGTTTGCCAAGACCTGCCTTGAACTCGGCCGAGTCCGTGATCGTGTTCGCGGCCGACTGCAGCGAATTGCCGGCCACGAGCGACGTCGAAAACGCGCCTTCCCCGGCCGGATCGGGCACCCGGTTAAGCGCCGCGCCGTAGAGCCGATACACTTCCGCGCCCGGCGTGTGCGCACCGTAATAGACCGTGCCGTCAACGTAGCGGATCGTGTCCAGGTTGGTGACCTTCGACGTCGCGCCGCCCGACGTAATGGTTGCCGATGTCAGCGGATTACCGCTGACGGATGTCTGCAACCGCAACGAATTGGCGACGGCGATATTGTTCGAGGTGCCCGGCTGCGCGCTCACCGAATCGGTTTGCAAGCCGGTGCCGGTGGCGAGGAAGGCGGTGTTGCCCGACCCAAGGAACCCCATCTGATCGCCCCCGCCGTCGGCACGGAAGACCGAGCCGGGCGACAGAACCTGCGCGAGAAAACCAGCGGCGTCGCCGCTCGCGGAGAAGGCATTATAGGTCGATGCGTTGATTGCCAGCCCGGTGATCGAGATGATGGTGCCGAGGCTCTGAAACCCGTAATTGATGCCGGTGATCGTGCCGCTGGGTACGCCGTTCGCCGAATATGTGAAGCTGCCGAGATAGGTGGTTGTTGGCGTTTCGGTCGCATTACCCGATCCGTTCAACGTCACCGTGACCGGCGCGCCCGTCAGTGTGAACTGGTTGGGCTGCTCATTGATGCCGTTCGTGTGATCGAACACGCTCCAGGTATCAATATTGACCCCGACCCTCGGGCTTACCGCAGTGATGATCGCCACGTCCCGGCTCCCTGTTGTTTCAAGCGCAGCCATTGCCGCGGCCTAGAAACGCATCGCCACCGAAAAGGCTCCCATCAACATTTCTCGCTCGGGTCCGTCTGTTAGCCGGACAGCACCGTCAACATGGCGTTCATGCGATCAAAGAGCCGCAACAGCAGCCGCACCGCGTCGCCGCGCGGAGTTGTGAGACCCGGGTCGCGGTCGAGCAAAACGGCGGCGTCGCGGTGCGCGATTTGCAACAAGTCGTCATCATCCGCAGGGTTCGCCAGCCGGAATCCGGGGATGCCCGACTGACGCGTACCGAGCAGATCGCCACCGCCGCGCAAACGGAAATCGGCGTCGGCGATCGCGAAGCCGTCATCCGTGTCGCGCAATAGCCGCAGCCGCTCGGCGGCGCCCTGCGCCGGCTCGCCGTCATGTAGTAGAAGACAGAAACTTTCTTCCGCGCCGCGCCCGACACGCCCCCGCAGTTGATGCAGTTGTGCGAGGCCAAACCGCTCGGCGTGGTCGATCACCATCACGCTCGCTTCCGGCACATCGACGCCGACTTCGATCACGGTGGTTGCAACCAGCAGCCGGACCGTGCCGGCGGCGAACCCGGCCAGCGCCGCGTCACGCACCGCGCCGTCCTGCTGTCCATGCGCGAGGCTGATGCGGTCGGCGTAGCGCGGCATGCTCTCGCGCAGGAAGGCGGCGCGCGCCTCCGCTGCCGCGACATCCAGCGCCTCGCTCTCGTTCACCATCGGGCAGACCCAGTAGACGCGCGCGCCCTCGTCGAGCTTGCGCGCGATCGCGTCGAGAACGCGCGGCAGCGTCGGCAGTGCGTGGATGGTCGTTCGCACCGGCCGCCGTCCCGCTGGTTTGCCGGCGAGGATACTGACATCCATCTCGCCCCATTGCGTCAGCAGCAGCGTGCGCGGGATCGGCGTTGCCGTCATCACGAGCACGTCCGTTTGCGTGCCCTTGGTGCCGAGCGTCACACGCTGATCGACGCCAAACCGATGCTGTTCGTCGATCACGGCGAGGCCGAGGTCGTGATACGTCACCGCGTCCTGAAACAACGCATGCGTGCCGACAACAATCGGCACCGATCCATCGGCAAGCCCGCGCAGCAGCGACGCGCGCGCCGCGCCCTTGACCGAGCCCGTGAGCAGCCCGACCGGCACTGGGCAGAGGCGGGACAGCGTGCGGTGATGCTGTCGCGCGAGCACTTCGGTCGGCGCCATCAACGCCGCCTGCGCGCCCGCCTCGACAACCCGCAGCATGGCGAGTGTCGCAACCAGCGTCTTGCCGGCGCCGACATCGCCCTGCAACAGCCGCAGCATCCGGCGGGGAGCGGCGAGGTCCGCATCGATCTCGGCCAGCGCCGCCAGCTGCGC
>CAYSTX010000005.1:19052-31750 GCA_964434035.1 uncultured Acetobacteraceae bacterium | reverse complement strand
CTGTTGGCCGGGCCGGAAGAACACCAGCTCCGCGAACGCGGTGCCGTCGGTGACGACCACGCGCCACGGCTGGCCGGGCCGCCCCGGCGACTCGAGCCGCACCACTTCGACCGAGGAGGTGACGACCCCGCCCGCCTGCGCGTCGCGGATCGCCACCCGCTCGCGACGGTCGATGTAGCTTTCCGGCAAGTGAAACAGCAGGTCGACCAACCGCTCGCCGCCCACCGCGCGCGCCAGCACCGGCCCGAGCGCCGGCCCAACGCCCCGCAGCGAAGTCAGTGGCTCAAACAGCGGGGCGAGGAGGGGCGAGGGCGCCGGTCCCCGCCGTCGAGACGCGTGATCGGGTCCGTCATTCATGGCGACGCCGGTTATCGCACCGTTCGCCGCTTCGGACAGCCGCGATCGGGCTGACATGGGCGGACGGCGCCTCTATATCCCGCCTGTCCATGACCCAAACTCCCCCAGATGCTGGCGAGGTCCGTCGCCGTCGCCTCCTGTTCCGTGCCACCCATCGCGGCACACATGAGAACGATCTGATCATCGGCGGTTTCGTCGCACAGCGGCTCAATACGCTCACGGCGGCCGACCTGGACGCGCTCGAGGAGATCCTGGAGTTGCCTGATGCGGCGCTGGCCGACTGGCTGACCGGCCGCGCGCCGATTCCGCCCGAGAGCGACACCCCGATGCTGCGGCGCATGCGCGACGCGGCGGAAGATGCGGCCGGGACGGCGCCATGACGACCACGGTTTACGGTGCGCCCGAAGGCTTCGACGCCCTCCTGCTGATCCGCCGCCGCGCCGAGCACACGGGCGCGGTGCTCCATGCCGCGCGTGACGACGCGCGGATGCAGCGGCTGTCGGAGGCGCTGGCGTTCTTCGCGCCCGAGATCGAGGTGCTGACGTTTCCGGCGTGGGACTGCCTTCCATACGACCGCGTCTCGCCGAACCCCGCGCTCGTGTCCGAGCGGCTGGCGACGCTGGCCAAGCTGCTGGAGCCGGCGTCCGGTCCGCGGATCGTTCTGACGACCGTCAACGCGCTGTCGCAGCGCGTGCCGCCGCGCCACGTGTTTGACGGTGCGAGCCTGTCGCTCGCGCCCGGCGGCACACTCGATCAGGCGGTGCTGACAAGATTCCTCGCCGTCAACGGCTACAGCCGCGCCGGTCAGGTGATGGAGCCGGGCGAATACGCGGTGCGTGGCGGGATTCTCGACATTTTCCCCGCCGGTGAGGCCGAGCCAGTGCGCCTCGATCTGTTTGGCGACACGATCGAGAGCATCCGCGCGTTCGACCCGACGACACAGCGGAGCGAGGCGGCGCGTGAGCGCGTTGTGCTACGGCCGATGTCGGAAGTGCCGCTCGACCCCGACAGCGTCGCCCGGTTCCGCACCGGCTGGCGCGACACGTTCGGGCCGGAGGCGGCGCAAGACCCGCTGTACCTGTCGATCTCCGACGGCCGCCGCCATCCGGGCGTGGAGCACGTCGCGCCGCTGTTTTACGACGCGATGGAGACGCTGCTCGACTATTTGCCGGACGCCTCCGTCAGCCTCGATCAGTCGGCCGACGAGGTGCTGACGGCGCGGCTCGAGATGATCGCCGACCATTACGCGGCCCGCCGCGCCGTGCCGCGCGATGGGGAGGCGCCGTATCGCGCGCTGCCGCCTAATAGCCTCTACCTCACCCGCGCCGAGTGGGACGCGATGCTCGCGAACCGCCCGACGCTGAGCTTCTCCGGGTTCAGCAAGCCGGACGGCGCGCGCGGTATCGACGCGGGCGGGCGGCCCGGCCCGATCTTCGCGCGCACCACGTCGGGCGCCGCCGCAGGGGCGGCTAACGTCTCCGTCTATGACCAGCTGCGCGGTGAGCTCGCGCGCTGGGAGTCGAAGGGGCTGCGGCTCGTCGTCACCGCCTGGAGCCGGGGCTCGCGCGAGCGGCTGCTGGGCTTGCTCCGCGAACACGGGTTCCGCGACGCGGCGCCGGCCGATGACTGGCCCGAGGTGCGCCGCCGCCCTGCGGGCTCCGTTTCCGTCGTCACGCTCGGACTTGAGCGCGGGTTCGTCGCCGCCGAGCGGCCGGAGCGGCTTGCGGTCGTCGCCGAAACGGATCTGCTCGGCGAGCGCATCAGCCGCCCGCCGCGGCGCCGTAAGCGCGCCGATCAATTCATCGCCGAGGCGACCGAGCTCGCCGAGGGCGATCTCGTCGTCCATCAGGATCACGGCATCGGCCGCTATGACGGGCTGGTGACGCTGACGGTTCATAACGCGCCGCACGACTGCTTGCGGCTGCTGTACGACGGCGACGACAAGCTGTTCCTGCCGGTCGAGAACATCGACATGCTGTCGCGCTTCGGCAGCGAAACGCAGGGCGTCGGGCTCGATAAGCTCGGCGGTGCCGGCTGGCAGACGCGCAAGGCGCGTATGAAGCAGCGCGTCCGCGACATGGCCGGCCGCCTGATCGAGATCGCGGCGGCGCGGCGGGTGCAGGAGGCGGCGGTCCTGGCGCCGGCCGAGGGTAGCTGGGACGAGTTCGTCAACCGCTTCCCCTTCGCCGAAACCGAGGACCAGACGCGCGCCATTTCCGATGTGCTGGAAGACATGGCGTCCGGCCGGCCGATGGACCGGCTGATCTGCGGCGATGTCGGCTTCGGCAAGACTGAGGTTGCGCTGCGCGCAGCGTTTGTCGCCGCAATGGCGGGCAGTCAGGTCGCGGTGGTCGTGCCGACGACGCTGCTCGCGCGGCAGCACTTCCGCGTCTTCTCCCGCCGGTTCGAGGGGCTGCCGGTCAAGGTCGCACAGCTCTCGCGTATGGTGACCGCGAAGGAAGCGGCGATCGTGCGTCAGGGCATCGCCGACGGGTCGATCAACATCGTCGTCGGCACGCACGCGCTGCTCGCGAAGGGGATCACGTTCTCCGATCTCGGCCTGCTGATCATCGACGAGGAGCAGCATTTCGGCGTCGCGCACAAGGAACGCCTGAAAGCATTGAAGGCCGACGTGCATGTGCTGACGCTGACGGCGACGCCGATCCCGCGCACGCTGCAATTGGCGCTGACCGGCGTACGGGAGATGAGCTTGATCGCGACCCCGCCGGTCGACAGGCTCGCCGTTCGCACCTTTATCATGCCGTTTGACAGCGTTGTGATCCGCGAGGCGTTGCAGCGTGAGCGGTTCCGCGGCGGGCAGGTGTTCTGCGTCGTGCCGCGGATCGAGGATATGGACAAGATGCGCGAGCGGATCGCCGCGATCGCGCCCGAGGCGCGCCTCGCACAGGCGCACGGACGGCTCGCGCCGACCGAGCTTGAGCGCGTGATGACCGAGTTCGGCGATGGCAAGGCCGACATCTTGCTCTCGACCAACATCGTCGAAAGCGGCCTCGACATGCCAGCCGTCAACACGCTGATTATCTACCGCGCCGACATGTTCGGTCTCGGACAGCTTTATCAGCTGCGCGGCCGCGTCGGGCGCGGCAAGCAGCGCGGCTACGCCTATCTGACGTGGCCGCAAAACCATCGCCTGTCGGTCGCGGCGGAAAAGCGGCTGACGGTGATGCAGACGCTGGACAACCTCGGCGCCGGCTTCACGCTCGCGTCGCACGACCTCGACATACGCGGCGCGGGCAACCTGCTCGGCGACGAGCAGTCGGGGCACATTCGCGAGGTCGGCATCGAGCTCTATCAGCAGATGCTGGAGGACGCGGTCGCCGAACTGCGCGCCGGGCAGGGCCGCCGCCGGGCTGAGGAGCGGGACTGGACGCCGTCAATCACGCTCGGGCTCCCGGTGCTCATCCCGGAGGATTACGTGCGCGACCTGCCGGTGCGGCTCGGCCTCTATCGCCGCATCGGCGCGCTCACGTCGGATGCGGAGAGCGAGGCGATGGCGGCGGAGCTGGTCGATCGTTTCGGCCCGTTGCCGGCCGAGGTGCAGAACCTGCTCGACGTCGTCGCGCTGAAGCGGGCGTGCCGCGAGGCCGGTGTCGAGAAGTTGGACGCGGGCCCGAAGGGGATGGTGCTGTCGTTCCGCGGCAACTCCTTCCGCAACCCGTCAGGACTGGTCGCCTGGCTCGGCGCCAAAGGCAGCGTCGCGCGGCTGCGGCCGGACCATAAGCTTGCGATCTCACGCGAAATGGATGTCGAGGGCCGTATCCGCCTCGCGCGGGAAGTTCTCGGCAATCTCACCCGGATCGTGCAGCAGGCAAAGGCGGCCTGATTGACTTCGGATCGCAGCTCGTCGGTGAAACAGCCACGACGGCGATATGCTGGCGAGCGCGTCCCGAGTCAGCAGCAGCCGCGGAACCGGCCTTTGCTGACTTCGTAACGCGCCGCCTGGCGTTCCCGGAAAAACTCTTCATAGGTCATGACCGGCAGACCGGGATGATTGGTCTGCCGGTGCGTGACGTAGGTCTGATAGTCCGGGATGCCGATCATCAGCCGAGCGGTCTTGGTGACAAGGTCGCAGACCAGCCGCGCGCGAGGAACCACAACCTCAGTCATCGCCGCCTCCTGTCACCGCACCCGCCATACCGATCTCGACCGCTGTGCTCGTCGGATTGGCGAGCGCTCTGCGGCTCGCGATCACGCCGTAGATTACCATGACCACGACGATGGCGGCGAACAGGGCGGCCAGAGTCGCGTCAAGATAATCGTTGAAGATGATCCGGCTCATTTCCTGCACGGACTTGGCCGGGGCCAAAACTCGCCCGGCCGCCGCAGCCTCCGCAAACTGACGGGCATGGCTGACGAAACCCACCATGGGGTCGGGGCTGGATACCTTCAGCAGCCCCGCCGTCACGGTGCAGATCACGAGCCAGGCTGTCGGCGCGATGGTCACCCAGGCGAAGCGCTGGCGCTTCATCTTGAACAGCACCACCGTGCAGAGCACCAGCGCAATGGCTGCCAGCATCTGGTTCGCGGTGCCGAACAGCGGCCACAGGGTCCAGATCCCGCCCAGCGGGTCAATGACACCCTGGTAAAGGAAATAGCCCCACAAGGCACACGACAGGGCGGAGGCTATGATGGTGTTGGTCCATGATTCGGTCGTCCTGAACGCGGGCACGACGTTACCGACAAGATCCTGGATCATGAAACGGCAGACGCGGGTGCCGGCATCAACCGTCGTGAGAATGAACAGCGCCTCGAAAAGAATGGCGAAATGATACCAGATGCCCGCCAGCGCCGGACCGCCCAGAAAGCCGGAAAGAATGCTGGCCATGCCCACCGCCAAGGTCGGCGCACCACCGGTGCGTGAGAGAACTGTGCTCTCCCCCACCTCTTGCGCAACATTGGTGAGCATTTCGGGGGTGACAGTGAACCCCCAGGAGGAGATCACCTGGGCAGCGTGCGCCGCGTCGGCACCGATGAGCCCGGCGGAGCTGTTCATGGCGAAATAGACGCCAGGATGGATCACTGATGCGGCAATGAGCGCCATGATCGCGACGAACGACTCCATCAGCATGCCGCCATACCCGATGAAGCGGATCTGGCCTTCGTTCTCGATCATCTTCGGGGTCGTGCCGGAGGCGATCAGCGCATGCCAGCCGGACACCGCGCCGCAGGCGATGGTGATGAACAGGAACGGGAACAAGCTGCCCGCCCAGACTGGTCCGGTGCCGTCCACAAAGCGCGTCACCGCGGCCATCTGCAGATCGGGGCGCACGATAATGATGCCGATCGCCAGCAGGACGATGGTGCCGATCTTCATGAAGGTTGAGAGATAGTCACGTGGCGCGAGCAAGAGCCACACCGGCAGCACCGAGGCAACGAAGCCGTAGCCGATGACGATCAGAGCCAGCGACTCACCGCTCAGGTTGAACCAAGCTGCCAGCCCGGGTGTCTCGGCGACGCCGCGGCCACCGATGAGCGCCGCCAGCAGCAAGACGGCGCCGATGACCGACATCTCCCCGACACGCCCCGGCCGGATAAACCGCAGATAAAGCCCCATGAACAGGGCGATCGGAATGGTCGCGAACACGGCGAAGCTGCCCCAGGGGCTTCCCATCAGGGCCTTCACCACAACGAGCGCCAGCACGGCGAGAATGATGATGCAGATCAGCAGTACGCCGATCCCGGCTACGGTGCCCGGGACTGGACCAAGCTCAGCGCGGATCATGTCGCCCAGAGAACGGCCGTCGCGCCGCGTGGATAAGAACAGAACAGTCATGTCCTGTACCGCGCCGGCGAACACCACCCCTGCAAGGATCCAGAGGGTGCCCGGCAAATACCCCATCTGCGCGGCGAGCACGGGGCCGACCAGCGGTCCGGCACCAGCGATCGCGGCGAAATGGTGCCCGAATAGCACGTAGCGGTTCGTCGGTACGTAATCGAGACCGTCGTTGTGACGGTAGGCAGGCGTCGGCCGTGTCGGATCGACGCCATACACCTCGCGGGCGATGAACAGGGCGTAGAACCGATAGGCGATGAAATAGATGCACACGGAGGCGGCAACGAGCCAGGCGGCGTTAACCGGCTCACCCCGGTTTAATGCGACGATAGCCAAGGAGACCGCTCCCAGAACGGCTATGCCGGCCCATGCCAGCTTCCATTGCAGTGTCATTGCTTCGCTCCCCAGTAGCCGGTGCCTTGGTTATTTCCTTTGCTGCGGCTTCAGCCTGCCAATTGGACTCCACACCCTGTGGATCGCGGGCGTTTCCTTCAACGAGTTCGCGAGCGCCAGGTTCAACGCCATGCCTTGGCGGCCCAGGAAAAATTGCCCCGTTGGCGCGCACGACGTAACGCTGCCGCCTGTCTTGGGGAGGGCCCAGGTTTGTGTCCCGCCTGCCACATGATACTGGTGCAGGCGACCGACCCTGACCGGAGCCCCCCATGAACGAGCAGTCGCCTGCGCCCAGCCTCCAGCGATTCTTCTCGGCGCCGCTCGCCGAAACCGACCCGGAACTGGCCGCCGCGATCGGCGCCGAACTGACACGCCAGCAGGACGGCATCGAATTGATCGCCAGCGAGAATATCGTCTCCGCCGCCGTGCTGGAGGCGCAGGGCAGCGTGCTGACGAACAAATACGCCGAAGGGTATCCGGGTAAGCGCTACTATGGCGGCTGCACCTACGTCGATGTCGCCGAGACGCTGGCGATCGAGCGGGCGAAGCAGTTGTTCGGCTGCGCGTTCGCCAATGTGCAGCCACATTCGGGCGCGCAGGCCAATCAGGCGGTGTTTCTCGCCACCATCAAGCCGGGCGCCACCATCCTCGGCATGAGCCTCGCCGCCGGCGGGCATTTGACGCATGGCGCGGCGCCGAACCTGTCGGGCAAGTGGTTTCATGCGGTGCAATACGGCGTGCGCCAAGACGACGGATTGCTCGATTACGAGGAGCTGGAGCGGCTCGCCGAGCAACATAAGCCGGCGATGATCATTGCCGGCGGCAGCGCTTATCCGCGCGTGATCGACTTCGCCCGCATCCGCCGCGTGGCCGATGCGGTTGGCGCGATCTTCATGGTCGACATGGCGCATTTCGCGGGTCTGGTCGCGGCCGGCGTGTTCCCATCGCCGCTGCCGCACGCACATGTCGTGACGACAACCACGCACAAGACGCTGCGCGGCCCCCGTGGCGGCATGATCCTGTCGAACGACGAGGATCTCGGCAAAAAGATCAACTCCGCCGTCTTCCCCGGCCTCCAGGGCGGTCCGCTGATGCATGTCATCGCCGGCAAGGCGGTTGCCTTTGGCGAAGCGCTGCGGCCGGAGTTTCGCGCCTACCAGCGCGCCGTCATCGACAACGCCCGCGCGCTGTCGGCGGTCCTGGTTGAGCAGGGGCTCGCGATCGTCACCGGCGGCACCGACTCCCACCTGGCACTGGTCGATCTTCGGCCGAAGCGCGTCACCGGCCGCGCGGCCGAGGCGAGCCTGGAGCGCGCGCACATCACCGCCAACAAGAACGCGATCCCGTTCGACCCGGAGAAGCCCGCGATCACGTCGGGCATCCGCCTCGGCTCGCCCGCCTGCACGACGCGCGGCTTCGGTACGGAGGAGTTCGCCGAGGTCGGGAGGATGATCGCGGACGTGCTGGACGGGCTGGCCGGGTCAAATGATGGCACGAACGCGACCGTCGAGGCGGCGGTCGGCGCGCGCGTGCGGGCTTTGTGCGCGCGTTTCCCCATCTACAGCTAATCGAGACACGCCGTGCGGTGTCCGTTCTGCGGCCATGAAGATACGCAGGTAAAGGACAGCCGCCCGGCCGAGGACGGCATGGCGATCCGTCGCCGCCGCGCGTGCACCAACTGCGCGCAGCGGTTCACGACCGTCGAGCGCGTACAGCTCCGCGAGCTGACCGTGCTGAAGACGGACGGGCGGCGCGTCGCGTTCGACCGGGAGAAGCTGGCCCGCTCCGTCCGCATCGCGCTCCGCAAGCGCCCCGTCAGCGACGAGCGGATCGATCAGATCGTCAACGGCATCGTCCGCCAGCTCGAAAGCAGCGGCGAGAACGACATCCCGAGCAAGCAGATCGGGCAGCTTGTGATGGAGACGCTGAAGGAGATTGATCCCGTCGCCTATGTCCGCTTCGCCAGCGTCTATCGCAATTTCCGCGAGGCGAAGGATTTCGAGGCGATTCTGGGCTCGCTCGGCGACCCGCCCGAGTGACTGAATGACTGATGAAGACCACATGCGCGCCGCCCTATCGCTCGCCGCGCGCGGGCTCGGGCAGACGGCGCCCAACCCGTCCGTCGGCTGCGTCATCGTCGATGCGGACGGAAGCGTGGTCGGGCGTGGCACGACGGCACCGGGCGGGCGGCCGCATGCCGAGGTGGTGGCGCTGCGGATGGCCGGCGCCGCGGCGCGCGGCGGCACCGCCTATGTCACGCTCGAGCCGTGCAGCCATGTCGGCCAGACGCCGCCCTGCGCCGACGCGCTAATCGTCGCCGGTATTGCGCGCGTTGTGGTCGCCGCGACCGACCTTGATCCGCGCGTCAACGGCGCCGGCCTTGCGCGCCTCCGCGCCGCCGGGGTTGCGGTAACGGAGGGCGTGCTCGCCGCGGCGGCCGAGACTCTGGGGGCCGGATTTGCGACGCGGGTTCGGCTAGGCCGGCCGCTCGTGACGCTGAAGCTCGCGAGCACGCTCGATGGGCGGATCGCGACCGCGCAGGGCGAGAGCCGCTGGATCACCGGCCCCGCCGCTCGCCGCGCGGCGCATTTCCTCCGCGCGACCCATGACGCGATCCTGATCGGCGTCGGCACGATGCTGGCAGACGACCCGGACCTGACCTGCCGGCTGCCCGGCGCCCGTGCCGTGCCGCTCCGCCGTATCGTGGCCGACAGCACGCTCCGCACGCCGCTGACCGCGCGGCTGGTCACGACCGCCGCCGAAACGCCCACGCTGTTCCTCGCTCGCCCAGACGCTGACCCGGCGCGGCAGGCTGCGCTGACCGCGGCCGGGGCGCGTGTCCTACCGGTCGCGGCATCCGACCACGGCATCGACCTCGCGGCGGGCCTCGCCGCCCTCGGCGCTGACGGGCTGACGCGGCTGCTGGTTGAGGGCGGGGGCGGGATCGCCGCGTCGTTGCTGCGGGCCGGGCTCGTCGACCGTCTCGCCTGGTTTCACGCGCCGGCCGTCATGGGTGGCGATGGCTGGCCGGCCGCCGCACCCCTCGGGCTGGGCGGATTGGCGGACATCCCGCGTTTCGTGCGAACTTGCGTGCGGCCTGTCGGCGACGATCTGCTGACGATCTTCCACAGGGAATAGCAGCGCATGTTCACCGGCATCATCACCGGCCTCGGCACGGTCCGTGAGGTCGTCCCGCTCGGCGCCGCGCGGGATATGCGCCTCGTCATCGGCGCACCATGGCCCGACACGGCGAGCATCCCGCTTGGCGCTTCCATCGCCTGCTCCGGCTGCTGCCTGACGGCGGTCGCCGTCGGGACGGACTGGTTCGCGGTCGACGCCTCGGCGGAGACGCTGTCGAAGACAACGCTCGGCACCTGGCGCGTCGGCACGCGGGTCAACCTCGAACGCCCGCTGCGCGTCGGCGACGAGTTGGGCGGGCATCTGGTGTCGGGCCATGTGGACGGGCTCGGCCGCACGCTATCACGGACGCTGGATGCCGGCTCGACCCGCTGGCGCTTCGCCGTGCCGCCCGCGCTCGCGCGGTTCATCGCGCCGAAGGGCTCGGTCGCAATCGACGGCGTGTCTTTGACGGTCAACGAGGTTGATGCGGAGGGTTTCGGGGTCAACATCATCCCGCACACCGCCGAGGTCACCGGCTTCGCGACGCTGGCACTCGGGGACGCGGTCAACATTGAGATCGACACGCTGGCGCGCTACGTCGCTCGCCTTCTGGAGACGGAACCTGAACGATGGACGAGCGGCGCGTGACGGACTTGCGGGTGGCCGACATGATCAAAAGCGCGGAATTGTCGCAGTATCTCTCTCCAGCCGCCGACCTCGTTGAGGAGGCGCGGAACGGCCGCATGTTCATCCTGGTCGATGATGAGGACCGTGAGAACGAAGGCGACCTGATCGTGCCTGCGCAATTCGCGACGCCCGACGCGATCAACTTCATGGCCCGACACGCGCGTGGCCTGATCTGCCTCGCGCTGACACAGTCCCGTGTCGAGACCCTCGGCCTGCCGTTGATGAGCAGCCATAACGGCACGCGGCATCAGACGGCCTTCACGGTTTCGATCGAGGCGCGGGAAGGTGTGACGACTGGCATCTCCGCCGCCGATCGCTCCCACACGATCGCGGTTGCGATCAACGACCGCCTGGGCCGCAACGACATCACCACGCCCGGCCACGTCTTCCCCCTCGTCGCGCGTGAGGGCGGGACGCTGGTCCGCGCCGGCCATACGGAGGCGGCGGTCGACATCGCGCGCCTCGCCGGGCTCAACCCGGCCGGCGTGATTTGCGAGATTATGAACGACGACGGCACCATGGCCCGCCTGCCGGACCTTGTCGCATTCGCACAACGGCACGGGCTGAAACTCGGCACCATCGCCGACCTGATCGCCCATCGCCGCCGCACCGAGCGGCTGATCAGCGAGGTAAGCCGCGGCACGATTCAGCATGTTGCCGGCGGCGATTGGACCGTGATCGTTTACGCGAACACGGTGGAATACGTCGAGCATCTGGTGCTGGTGAAGGGCGACCTGTCCGGGCCGAGTCCGCCGCTTGTTCGCATGCATGCCATCGATCTGCTCGACGACATGACGGGCGGCCCGCACTGGATCGCGCTGCACAACGCGATGGAGATAATCGCGAACGAGGGTCGCGGCGTTGTCGTGCTGATCCGCGAGGCGCGGCAGAAGGCGCTGAGCGAGCGTGTCCGCGCCCTCGGCGCCTCGCCGAGGCCGCGGCAGGCGCTGCGGGATTACGGTATCGGCGCGCAGATTCTGCTCGATCTCGGCGTGCGCGACCTCGTGCTGCTGTCGAACACGCAGCGGCAAATCGTCGGGCTGGAGGGCTACGGCCTCAATATCGTCGATCAGCGGCCGATCATGCCATGAGCACCGAGGACGCGCCGATGGCTGTCGCCCCCGCTGTGCCCGGCGCGAAGCCGCGCGTGCTGATCGTGCGGGCGCCGTATTATCGGGACGTGCTGGACGGGCTGCTGGACGGTGCGGCGCGTATTCTGGATGCGGCTGCCGCGACGTACGACACGATCGACGTCGCAGGCGCGTTCGAGCTGGCGCCGGCGATCCGCCTCGCGTTGCGAGGCACGACGCGGTTCGACGGTTTCGTCGCTCTCGGCTGCGTCGTGCGCGGCGAGACGGACCATTACGAGTTTCTGTGCCGGGAGGCGTTGGCGGGTTTGATGAACGTTTCCCTGACTTACGGATTGGCGCTCGGCGCGGGTCTGCTGACGGTCGATACGGTCGAGCAGGCGCGCGCCCGGTCAGGCCCCGACGGCCACAACAAGGGTGCGGAAGCCGCCGTCGCCTGCCTGCGGCAGATCGCGGTCGCGCGCACGCTCGGGGCGGCTTGATGTCCGAGGATAACCGCGCGGCCACCCGCCCGCGTACGGCGGCACGTGTGGCCGCGGTTCAGGCTTTGTTTCAAAGCGAACAAGCACAGACGAACCCCGAGACGGTGATCGACGAATTCGTGCGCCACCGCCTAGGCGCGCTGCCGGGCCCCGAGCATTTGGGCGGTGGCGGGTTTGAGGAGGGGCGGGCGCCCGCGGCGCACGTGCCGCTGTTCGCTGAAATCGTGCGCGCGGCGGTGCGTCAGCAGGACAGGATCGACAAGCTGATTGCCGAGAGCCTGCCGGCGGACTGGCCGATGGGGCGGCTCGATCCGGTGCTGCGCGCCGTGATGCGGGCGGGATCGGCCGAATTGCTGTCCACGTCCGGACCGCCCGCGCGCGTCGTCATCAACGAATATCTCGACGTGAGCCACGGGTTCTTCGACGGCGAGGAACCGCGCATGGCCAACGGTGTCCTGGACCGGCTTGCGCGCCTGCTGCGCCCGGCGGAGTTTGAGGCGGCGACGTGATCTACCGGCGGACCCTGCTCGGCGCCGGAATTGCTGCGTCCGGCCTGCTCGGTCGCGGCGCACGCGCCGCGACGCCTGTTGAGCCGATCCGTCTCGGCCTGCTGCACACGCTGTCGCCCGCGCCGTTTTATCTCGCGCAGGAGCACGGGGATTTCGCGAAAGAAGGCCTGCCGGTCGTCTTCCGGTTCTTCGAGTCCGCCCAGCCGATCGCGGCGGCGGCGGTCGCGGGTGATATCGATGTCGGCGTGACGGCGCTGACCGGCGGCTT
>CAYSTX010000005.1:0-18952 GCA_964434035.1 uncultured Acetobacteraceae bacterium | reverse complement strand
CTGGTTTGCCGAACAGGGCTTGGTGCGCGAGAAGGTGACGCCGGCCGAGATCATCGACACGCGGTTCTTTCCGCAATTGCCGGCGCGGGGCTGAACCCAACCGGGGGGATCGGGCGATGGCGCTGCGGCTCGTGCTCGACGACATCGGTCACGCCTATCCGGGCCGGGCGGGCGCGCTCACGGTGCTGGACGGCGTGAGCCTCGTTGCCGAACCGGGGCAGGTCACGGTGCTGGTCGGCCCATCCGGCTGCGGCAAATCGACGCTGCTCGGCATCGCGGGCGGCCTCATTCGTCCCGATCGTGGCGAGGCGCGCACCGAGGGCGAGGTGCCCGACGACTGCCTCAACCCGATTACCTACGTCTTCCAGGATTTCGCGCTGCTGCCGTGGCGTAGTGTCGCGGACAACGTCGGCTTCGTGCTGCGTCACACCGGGATCGGCCGTGCGGAGCGGCAGCGGCGGGTCGAGGAGGCGCTGGCGCTGACCGGGCTCGAAACGTTTGCAACCGCATGGCCGCGACAACTCTCGGGCGGGATGCGTCAGCGCGTCGGCATTGCGCGCGCCCTCGTCGTGCGGCCCGCCTGTCTGTTGATGGATGAGCCGCTATCCGCGCTCGACGGGCAGACACGCGCTTTGCTGATGGATGAGTTCGCGAGCCTGATCGCGCGCGCCGGCACGACGACGCTGTACGTGACGCACAACCTCGCCGAGGCGACGCGGCTTGGCCATCGCATCGTCGTGCTATCGCGCCGGCCGGGGCGCGTGCGCGACGTCATCACGATCGAGCGTCCGCTCGACGGACGGCAGGAGACGGATCCGGACCTGATGGGCGTCGCGGCGCATATGTGGCGCATGATCCGCGACGACGCGGCGGCGGCGGACCGGGAGATGGCGAGCGATGCGGCAGCCTGACCAATCCTTCGAAGGGCCAGTCCGCTTTCGTGCGCGCGGGTTCCTGCCGCGCGCATCGATGCTCGGCGGTGCGGCGACGCTGATCGGGCTGTTGCTGATCTGGCAGGCGGCGGCGATGGCCGGCGTCATTTCGACCCGCTTCCTGCCGCCGCCTGCCGCGATTGCGGCGGCGCTTGGGCGGCTGGTTGTCACCGGCGTTCTGTGGCAGCAGCTCGGCCCCTCGCTTGGCCGGCTCGCGATCGGCTGGACACTCGGCACCGTGACCGGTATCGCCGCCGGCTGCGCGATCGGGCTGTTGTCGGTCGCGCGTTCACCCGGTCTCGCGATCGTCTCCGCGCTCTTCCCGATCCCGAAGATCGCGCTCGTGCCGCTATTCATCATCTGGTTCGGCATCGGGGAGGGGTCGAAGCTCGTGACGCTCGGCTTCGGCGTGTTCTTCCCGACCGCGCTCGGCACGGCGGCGGCGATCGACGCGGTGCCACGCAATCTGATCCGCATGGCGCAGAGCTTCGGCGTGCCGCCGCTATCGATCATCCGGCACGTCGTGCTGCCCGGCGCGCTGCCAGGTTTGCTTGCGACCGCGCGGCTGACCACCTCGATCGCGATCACGCTGTTGGTTGCCGCCGAAATGATCGGCGCCGAGCGCGGGATCGGCGCGTTCGTCCTATCGGCCGGCAACCTCTACGATACCGAGAACCTGATGGCCGGTATCGTGATGCTATCCATTCTCGGCCTGCTGATCGCGTTTGTCATCGGCCGGCTGGAGCGTGCGCTGCTCGCCTGGCGCTGAGCGCCCAGCGGACGGGTGCGTGATCCGCATCGCTGCCACTCGCTGACAACATCGTGAAAGAACAGCCGCCAGGCATGCCTAAATGGGGTGCGCGTCCGCGTGTTCAGCCTCGCGGAGGGTCAATCGGTGTCGAACGTAACTACACCGAGACTATGCCGGGCGTTCGCAAGCTTGGACGTATTTTCACGAAGGAGAATCGCGATGGAACAGATCGAGATTGCAGGTCTGCCGACGAAGGCGTCCCGCATCGCTCTCGGGACTTGGGCGATGGGCGGATGGATGTGGGGCGGCAGCGATGAGGCCGAGGCGATCCGCACCATCCATGAGGCCCTCGACCAGGGCATCAATCTGATCGACACTGCTCCCGTTTATGGCTTCGGCCACTCGGAGCAAATCGTCGGCAAGGCGCTTACCGGTGGGCGGCGTTCGCAGGCGCTGATCGCGACGAAGGTCGGCCTGGATTGGCGGGACGGCAAGGTATTTCGCAACTGCGCGCCGGCGCGTCTGCGTCAGGAACTCGAGGATTCGCTGCGGCGGCTGCAGACCGACGTGATCGACCTCTATCAGGTCCATTGGCCCGACGAGTCCGTGCCGTTCGAGCAAACCGCCGAGGTGCTCGAAGGCTTCCGCAGTGAGAGTAAGATCCGCGCGGTTGGCGTCAGCAACTTCTCGCCCACGCAGATGGATCGCTTCCGGAAATCCACATCCCTTCAGACCGTGCAGCCGCCGTACAATCTCATCGAGCGGCAGATCGAGGCCGACGTGCTGCCCTACGCTGAGCGTGGCGGGTTCGTCACGCTTGCTTATGGCGCGCTCTGCCGCGGCTTGCTCACGGGCAAGATCACCGCGGCGTCGTCCTTCCAGGGCGACGATCTTCGCAAGTCCGACCCGAAATTCGTGGCACCCCGTTTTGCGCAGTATCTCGCGGCCGTGCGTGAGCTCGATGGGTTCGCGCGTGACCGCTACGGCAAGACCGTGCTGTCGCTCGCTGTCCGCTGGCTGCTCGATCGCGGCAAGGTGGTCGCGCTCTGGGGTGCGCGACGGCCGGATCAGTTGAAGCCGGTGAGCGAGGTCATGGGCTGGTCGCTCGATGGTGACGCGATGCGTGAGATAGACCGGATTCTCGCCGAGACGATCAAGGATCCGGTGGGGCCCGAGTTCATGGCGCCGCCGCCAACGCACGCCAAGCAGGACCGGCGCGCAGCTTAGAGGCTCGGCTAAGCGGTCACGCTGTTTGTTGCGGCTGCAATGATCGGCGCCTCGCGCCGATCAGGCGACCTCGCCAACCGTGACCGCGCGCGGCGCTTTCTCGTCGGGAACGCGCAGCAATAGGCTGCCGTCGTCCGACAGGCCCGCAAACGCGCCCGACAGGTTTTCCTCGCGCGCGCGAACGACCAGCGTCGTGCCCAGCGCCGGACCGCGCGCGAGCCACGCCGCCCGCACAGCTCCGAAACCCCCCGACGTCGGCATCGCCGACCAGTGGGCTAGCGCGTGGAGGATGTCGCGCGCGACATCGCTCGGTGCGGGCGGCGGCCCGATGCTGGCGAGGCAGGCGGTCGGGCGGTCGGGCAGGGCGGGCGCGACCGCGAGATTGGCGCCGATGCCGATCACCATCGCATCGACCGCGCCCGCGAGGTCGAGCGTCGTTTCGATGAGAATGCCCGCGAGTTTCGCGCCGTCGAGCAGCAAGTCGTTCGGCCATTTCAGCGTCAGAAGATGCGGCGGTGGCACGCGCGGGCCGAGCGCGTCGGCAACCGCAACGCCGACGAGCAGCGACCACTGCGCCGCGTCCGCCGCCGTGCCGCCAGGCCGTAGCAGCACGGAAAGCGCGAGGTTACCGGCCGGCGAAACCCAGTCGCGCCCGGCGCGGCCACGCGCGGCCGATTGATGCCGCGCCAGCACCGCGAGCCCCGCCGTTTCACCGGCCGCCGCGCGCGAAGCGACGACGTCCGATGTGGACGGCACCGTATCGACTTCCTCGAGCCGCCAATCCACGTCTTGCACCGAACGTCCTCTCGCATCGGTTTGTCGCGCCGCGAGCCAAAGCCTACCAAGATCTAGCGCGGGGAGGGAGGAAACAAACATGCGGATCGAGGGACAGGCGGCGATCGTCACCGGTGGCTTCTCTGGGCTCGGCATGGCGACGGCACGGGCGCTTGCGGCGGCCGGCGCGCGCGTGGCGCTGCTCGACCGGCAGGACGCGAGCGCGGTCGCGGCCGAAATCGGCGGCACCGCGCATGTATGTGACGTGACGGATGCCGCTTCGGCCGAGGCGGCGGTGTCGGCGGCGCGCGCGGCGCACGGGCCCGCGCGCATCCTGATCAACTGCGCGGGCATCGCGCCGGCCGCGCGGATCGTTGGGCGGGACGGGGCGGCGATGGCGCTCGACGATTTCGAGCGCGTCATCCGCGTCAATCTGATTGGCAGCTTCAACCTGCTGCGCCTCGCCGCTTCCGACATGGCGGCGCTGCCGGCAGAGGATGACGGGGAGCGCGGCGTAATCGTCAACACCGCCTCCGTCGCCGCGTATGAGGGACAGATCGGGCAGGCGGCCTATGCCGCGTCAAAGGCCGGCGTGGTCGGGATGACGCTTCCCGCCGCGCGCGAACTCGCCCGCAACGGCATCCGGGTGATGACGATCGCACCGGGCCTTTTCGAAACGCCGATGCTGACCAACATGCCGCAGGAGGTGCAGGCGAGCCTCGGCGCGGCCGTGCCCTATCCGGCCCGGCTCGGCCAGGGCGCAGAATACGCGGCGCTGGCGCTGCATATCATCGGCAACCGCTATCTGAACGGCGAGACGATCCGCCTTGACGGCGCGCTCCGCATGGCGCCGCGCTGACGCGGGATCAGTCGACCGCGGATTTCGGGCGCGTGGCCCCGGACGCGGTCAGCGTCGCCCCTTGGGACGCCATCAGCGCCGCCCCTTGTGCGGCACCATAGCCGCCGGCGGCGGCGGCGAGAGTACGCA
Source organism: uncultured Acetobacteraceae bacterium (assembly GCA_964434035.1). Taxonomy (GTDB): domain Bacteria; phylum Pseudomonadota; class Alphaproteobacteria; order Acetobacterales; family Acetobacteraceae; genus CAYSTX01. The sequence goes on along the minus strand of CAYSTX010000005.1, from coordinate 14,280 downwards.
TGCTGCTGGCCGGCATCGTCAGCTCGGCCGACACACCGCAATCATCGACGCCGGGCGCGGTCCGCTTGCCGGCCCAATGCGCGACGACGACCGGCTCCGACTTTCCGGCTGCCGTTTCAAGCCGTTCGACAACGAAGCTGCCGCCTTGGGTTGCGATTGTCTGTGGATTCAGGAGGCAGCGATGCAGCCCGTCCATGGCGGCCATGGACGGCAGCGCGGCGGCGGCAGGCGACTCCGTGTGCGGGTCGAAATGCACGATATCGCCGACATGCGGCGCCGGGTCGGCGATGCGCATAGCGAGGGCCGTCACAACGCCCGTCATCAGCACGAAGACGGCGGCGATGCCAATCGCCCGCAGCGCCACATTTATGTTGGATGGTTCGGCCGGCCGTTTCGGCCGATTCGTCCATCCGGTCTCTTTCGGTTTCTTGCCGTCGTCCATCGCGACACTCCGCCGTAGGGCTGGCGGCATGCGACGCCGCCGGCCGCCACATTGGTGTGCAACGGCGGATTTACGACTCAGTTGCCGCGTGGGTGCTATGCGGCCGGGTCAGGTGCCGGTCCAGGCAGGCGTCCGCTTGGTCAGGAACGCGTCCATGCCCTCACGAAAATCGGCGCTCATATAGCACATAAGGATCAGGTCCCGGCCGCCCTCCGCCGGCATGCCCGCCTCCTTGAGCCGGCGTATGGCCTCCTTGGTCGCGCGGAGTGTGAGCGGCGCGTTGCCGGCGATCTGCTGCGCGAGCGCCTCGGCCCGCGCGTGCAGCGCCGGGTGATCGGGCAGCACTTCTGAAATGAGGCCGATCGTGCGCGCCTCCTCCGCTTCCACCAGGCGCGCGGTAAAGATCATTTCCTTGGTGCGGGCCGGGCCGATCAGGGAAACCAGCCGAGCGTAATTCGACATCGACAGACAGTTGCCGAGCGTGCGCGCGATCGGGAAGCCGAAGCGTGCGTTGGCCGCGCCGATGCGGATGTCGCAGCAGGCCGCGATGCCGGCGCCGCCGCCCGTGCAGGCGCCCCCGATCGCCGCGATCGTCGGGATCGGGCAGCGCTCGATGGTCCCGAGCACGCGGTCAATCCGCTGCTCGTAGGCGATCGCGTCCTCGGGGCCCTTGAACGCGCGGAACTGGCTGATGTCGGTCCCGGCGGCGAACGCCTTTTCGCCCGCGCCGGTCAGCACGAGGGCGCGCAAGCCCTTGCTTTCCCCATCTTCGGCGCAGATCGCCGCGAGGCGCTCATACATCGCGAAGGTCATCGCGTTGCGGGCGTGCGGGCGGTTGAAGGTGATGAAGCCGATGCCGTCCCGGACCTCGAAAAGCAGGTCTTGCGCCGCGTCCGCGGCAGGCTGGTCATTCATGGCGCGTCTCCCTTGGGCAGATGCGCAGTAAGCCGGGGCGTGGTGCCGGCTGCAAGCGGGCGATAGGCTGCGAACCCGAAAAGACTCGCGCTTTGCGAAAACCACCTGGGGAACACGCCATGAACTTGCACCGCCTGCTTTCTGCCCGCCTCGAGGCCGGACGACCGGTGCGGGTCTGCCTGATCGGCGCGGGCAAGTTCGGCTCGATGTTCCTGAGCCAGGTGCCGACGACGCCGGGGATCGTCGTGAGCGTGATCGCCGATCTCGCACCCGACCGGGCGCGCGCCGCCTGCGCGCGGGTAGGTTGGGACGATGCGCGGATCGCGGCCACGCGCTTCACCGACGAGACACCGCGGGCGCTCGCCGCCGACGATGTCGACGTGGTGATCGAGGCGACCGGCGACGCGCCGGCCGGGCTCCGTCACGCGCGCGCCGCGATCGCCGCCGGCAAACATGTCGTCATGGTGAATGTCGAGGCGGACGTGCTCGCCGGGCCGCTGCTGGGGCGCGAGGCGGCGCGCGCGGGCGTCGTCTACAGCCTCGCGTACGGCGATCAACCGGCGCTGATTTGCGAGCAGGTCGACTGGGCGCGGTCATGCGGGTTTCGCGTCGTCGCTGCGGGCAAGGGTACTAAATATCTGCCGGCGTTTCATGCTTCGACGCCCGCGACGGTCTGGGGCCATTACGGGCTGTCGCCGGAGGCCGCCCGCGCGGGTGGCATGAATGCGCAGATGTTCAACTCGTTTCTCGACGGAACGAAATCGGGAATCGAGATGGCGGCGGTTGCCAATGCAACCGGCCTGCACCCGCCCGCCGACGGTCTCGCCTTCCCGCCCTGCGGCACGCACGAGCTTGCGACCGTGCTCGGGTCGGACGTGCCCGGCGGGCGGGTCGAAGTGGTTTCATCCGTGCATCGCGACGGCTCGCCGGTGACGAACGATCTGCGCTGGGGCGTCTACGTCGTGTTCGAGGCGCCGAACGATTACGCCGCGCGTTGCTTTCAGGAATATGGCGTCATTACTGATCCGACCGGCCGGTTCAGCGCTCTGTGGCGGCCGTTTCATCTGATCGGACTTGAGCTGAATGTCTCCGTCTTGTCGGCCGCTTTGCGTGGCGAGGCGACCGGTGTCGCCGATGCGTTTCGCGCTGACGTCGTCGCGACGGCCAAACGTAATCTGCGCGCGGGCGAGGTTCTCGACGGTGAGGGCGGTGCGACCGTGTGGGGCCGGCTTTACCGCGCGGCGGACAGCCTTCGCATCGGCGGGTTGCCGATTGGGCTCGCGAAACACGTAACACTGGTGCGCGATGTCGCGGAAGGCGCGCCCGTCACATGGTCCGACGTGCGTGTGGATGCGACGGACCATGCGGTCGCGTTTCGGCGGTCGATGGAACAGGAGCTTGGCGCGGCGTACGCCTGAGATCCTAGCGCGTCACGCTTCCTCGCGTCGTCCGTGCGGGTAGCCACTTCGTCTGGGCTTGCGCGCGAATAAACCCCGCAATTCTGCACTTGCCGGGTGTCGGGATGATGTAACGAAGTGTCGGAAAACTTCACATCGGGGGCTCTTGTCGAAGCCGCTTAATTCGGTACTGCACTGTTGCGCTTAAATCTTTTTCGTTGGCACGACGCATGCAAGTCGGAACGTCGCTGAAATTGACGCACGGGAACGGTCAGCGTGTATCCGATCAAGAAACCAGCCGTTACGGGTAATGTGCCGCCGTCGGGTTCATCCTCTGACCTCGAGGGCACGCCGCCGATCGGTGCGAGCTCTCGGTCGGTAAAGACGAGTTTCGTCGCGACCGCGAGCGGTTTCGTCTTCCAGGGCAATCCAGGAGTTCAATCATTGCGTTTCATCGCGACTATCGCCCTCGCGACAATCAGCGCCACCGTCACGATCGGCGCGGCACGGGCGGCCATTAACAACCCGCCGCCGGCCGGCGCGATCCTCGACCTGAACGGCCTGCCGGTTCCCGGCATCTCGTATCAGCTGTACAGCACGACCTTCACCGCGCAATCGACCCTGACGTACGTCACATTCGCGTTCCGCAACGACCCGGGATTTTTCGGTTTTGACGATGCGTCGGTGACGTCCGCTGGCAACAGCGTCAACGTGCTGTCCAACGCTGGTTTCGACACCCCACCTCATGACGGGACCGAGACGCCGTGGAAAGATTACGGACAGGTCGCTGTTGCGTACACCGGCGTAATTGAGCCGAGTCAGGGAGCGTCGGGATTGACGCCTCACAGTGGCAATTTCTTCTGGTACGACGGCTCGACCGGGGGCTATGATTTTTTGTACCAACAGATCGCGACAAAAATCGGTCAAATCTACACGGTCCAATTCGATCTATCGCAGGCCACGACTGCGTCCGATGCGCCGACGATCACGAACTTCAGCGACATCAACACCCTCGCTCAAACCGGCACTGCAGGGAACGGTATCGATGTGCTGGTTTACGCCGGGACCGAACTCCCATCGACGGTGCCGCCGACCGGCACGCCTGAACCGGCGACATTCGGGCTGCTTGGCTCTGGTCTCGCCGGGCTCGCCCTATTCGTGCGGCGCCGCCGCGCCTGAACCCGATACGACCCGGATGAACAGCGCTTCAGCGTTTGTTCGTCCGGGCCGGTCCCCGGTCCTACATCGCTCAGCGCGCTGCGGCGCGCTGCAGCCGGTCCTGCACGCCCCGATCCTCCGCCTCGAACGCTGCTTTTGCTGCTGACTGCTCGGCCAAGCGCTCACCGACATTAGCCGGCGTGAGGCGCACGCCGTAGCCGCTGGCGCCGCGATAGATCACCGACATCATCAGATCGCCAAGTCCGCGCTTGAAATGGTTCGGTTCCCAGAACCAGTGCGTCTCCCCCCGGCGATCGGACGGACCCGGGACCGGCTCGGCGGAATAGACGCCGTAGCCGTTGAAATCCCACAGCCGCACATCATTCCCACCCGCAGCGGCCACACGATCCGTGAGAGCGACCTTGGCTTGCTGATAGCGTGGCCATAGTCCCGCGCGGTCGATCGCCTCGAGATTGTCGGCATGGAACGGCGCGATTGCGAGATCGAGTTTGATCCCGTGCTTGCGGCAGAGTACGATGATGTCCGATACGCGATCGAGATTGGCAAAGCCGGCCAGCGGTCGAGCCGCGAGTGCGGTGCGAAGGCGCGTGAGAAAGGCCGCATTAGAGGCATCTCTGCAGAAATACGGCGTCGTAACCATCGTCGGCGACAGCGCCGCGAAACCCGCCATCGCCGGTCGCGCCGTGTGGCGACATATCGACCGCGTCATGTCCATATTGCGCGGCGATCGTCTTCGCTCCGGCGGTCACCGCGTCGAACGATAGCGTCGCGAGAAGAATGTCGGACACGCGTTGCCATAGCGCCGTTACGCCCGCAGGCCCCGGCGACGGTGTGTCTTCGTTCTCGTTGGGCGCCATGAAGTCGCTCATCTCGACGAGAACCAGCGCGCGTCGCACCGGCCCGGCGGCGATCGCGCGATGCAGATTGGCGATGCTGTCTGCGATTGCTGTGCCGGGGATCCCATAGTTGAACGCCGGCCGCGCATTACCCGGCCACGCGGGACTATCCGGATCGAGACCGATATCAACTTTCGAATCACCAAGAATCACGCCGGCTGGTTGCGCCCGGCGGACCAGATAATCCTTTGCGAGTTGTGTATGCGTATCCGTCTCAGGCTTGACCGCGTTCAGGCCCGGGATGCGCGGTGCACCGATCACCAGATACGGGTCGATGATCGCGTTGAACGCGCCTAGGATCGCCCCGATCGCGAGCGTGCCGACGAACCAGGTCCGGCAGTATTGCCCGAACGACGACGGCCCCGACGCCAGTGCCGCCCGCGCTGTGTCCTCGTCGCGCGTCGTGTCGGTGATCGTGGTGGCGGGACGGTCCATCAGAAGTGCCAGTAGAGAAAGTCGCTGAGCCGCCCGAGCGAGAACAGGCCGAGCACCGTGATCGCCACAGCAGGGCCGCCGGCTTGCGGGCCGGACCCAGCGCGAAATACCCGGCAACGACGACCGGAACGAGAAGCAGAATGAACTGATACGAGTTGAACAGCACGACGGCGCCGTCGGTGAGGTCGGATCGTGTGTCAGAGCCCCTTTTTGGCGCGGATCATTTTGACCATGTCGCCGACGTTGTGCATTTCCTCGATTTCCGCCGTCTTGAACTTGACGCCTAACCGCCGCTCGACCTCGACGACAAACGTGATGTTCGTCATCGAATCCCAGCCCGGAACGTCGGTCGCGACGGTGTCGGCCGAGAGTGTGATTGATGGGTCGTCGAGGACCTCGCGCATGATCTCCGATAATGTCGCTTCAATCGTCGCCGTATCCATGTTCGATCGTTCTCCGTAAGTCCGTGACGGCTGTATCGGCCACCCAGCGCAATACAATCTTCGCGCGTCCGGGTCACGCCAAACCCGCGCCTTGACCGCGATGGTTGCCGCGCGTTCCATCGCGCCAACGCCGGTCACGAATTCGAAACAGGGGAGGAACAGGGCATGCACGCTTGGGCCGTGGTCGAGAACGGGGCGCCGCTCGCCAAGATCGAACTGCCGACGCCGGTGCCCACAGGGGCCGAGGTGCTGGTCGAGACCACTTATTGCGGCGTCTGCCATTCCGACCTGCACATCTGGGAAGGCGGCTACGACCTCGGCGGCGGCAAGCGCATGAACCTAAAGGACCGGGGCGTCGTCCTGCCGCTCGCGATGGGACACGAGATCGTCGGCCGCGTCGTCGCCATGGGGCCGGACGCGACGGGCGTTTCCGTCGGCGACATCCGGATCGTCTATCCGTGGCTTGGCTGTGGCACCTGCGCACAGTGCCTCTCCGGCAACGACAACATGTGCCAGACCCCGCGCAGCCTCGGCGTCTATCAGAATGGCGGCTATGGCTCGCACGTGCTGGCGCCGCATCCGCGCCACCTGATCGATCCTGGCCCGCTCAATCCGGCCGTCGCCGCGACGTACGCGTGCTCAGGCATCACAGTCTATTCCGCGATCCGTAAGGTGATGCCGCTGCCGGCGGACGAGCCGATTGTGCTGGTCGGCGCCGGCGGCCTCGGGCTCAACGCCATCGCGATCCTCCGGGCCCTCGGCCATCAGGCGATCCTTGTCGTCGACGTCAGCGAGGAAAAGCTGGCGTCGGCGCGGAAGGCGGGTGCGAGCGCCACCGTGCTTGCGACCGATGAGGGCACCGCGAAGCAGATTATCGAAACGGCTGGCGGCCCGGTCGCCGCCGTCATCGACTTGGTCAATGGCACCAAGACCGCGCGCTTCGCACTCGACTCTCTGCGCAAGGGCGGCAAGCTCGTGCAGGTCGGGCTGTTCGGCGGCGAGCTGATGCTGTCGCTGCCGCTGATGGCGATCCGGGCGCTGACGGCGCAGGGAAGCTATGTCGGCAGCGTGCAGGATCTTCAGGACGTCGTGCGGCTCGGCATCGAGGGGAAACTCGCGCCGCTGCCGGTCGAGACGGTGCCGCAGCACGACGCCTTTTCGGCGCTAATGCGGCTTCGTGACGGTACGGTGACAGGACGCCTCGTCCTCCGCGCGGAGGCCGCGTGATGGCAGCCGCGACGCGTCTGTCGGTCGTCCTCCGCCGTTACCCGCACGGCGCGCCGAGCGAGAGCGACTTCGCGATCGTCGAGGAACCGCTGCCGGAACCAGGGCCGGGCGAGGTGCTGACCCGCACGCTCTGGTTGTCAATCGATCCGTATATGCGCGGCCGGCTATCAACCCGAAAGAGCTACGCCAAGCCGGTGCAGATCAACGAGCCGATGACCGGGGAGACGGTGGGTAAGGTGATCGCCTCGAACGACCCCGGTTTCGCGCTGGGGGAGATCGTGGTCGGCGCCCGTGGCTGGCAGACGCATATTGTCGCGCGCGCCCGCGATCTCGTGAAAATCCCGAGCGACGGACCGCCGCTGTCGACCTATCTCGGCGTGCTCGGGATGCCGGGGACGACGGCCTATTCGGGCATGAAGGACATCGGCCAGCCGAAGGCCGGCGAGACGATCGTGATCTCGGCCGCGACCGGCGCGGTTGGCTCGGTCGCGGGGCAGCTCGCCAAGCGGGCCGGCGCGCGCGTCGTCGGGGTCGCCGGCGGGCCGGAGAAGTGCCTCTACGCGCAGGAAACGCTTGGCTTCGACGCCTGTATCGACCACCGGAGCGGCGATTTGCAGACGGCGCTCGCGGCGACGTGCCCACAAGGGATCGACGTCTACTTCGAAAACGTAGGCGGTGTGTTGCAGGAGGTCGCGTTCAGCCTGCTCAACCCGCACGCGCGCGTCGTCATGTGCGGCATGGTGTCGCAATACAACGCAACCGAGCTTCCTCCCGGACCGAACCTCGGTTTCGTCGTCACCAAGCGGGTGCGGATCGAGGGGATGATCGTGACCGACAAGCCGGAGCGGTTCGCCGAATGGCGGGCGCTCGCTGCGCCTTGGGTGATGGACGGTTCGCTCAAATACCGCGAGGACATCCACGATGGGCTGGCGGCCGCGCCGGCGGCGCTGATCGCCCTCCTGAAGGGGCACAATTTCGGCAAGCTGCTGATCCGCGTCGCGAGCTAAACCGCTCCCGGTCCGCGACGCACTGGCTCAGTTCGGACGGGTGTTCGGCGGGAACACCTGAATGATGTCGGACGAGTGCGTCAGCGGTGACGCTCCGCCGGTCGCCCGCCGTCCAGACCGGACGCCGCGCCGGCCGACGCTCGGCGCGTCGCCAACCAGGGCCGCCCGTAACAGGGCAGCGATGAACGACCGACCCCAGTTCAGCGGCGACGCGTCCGCGATCGAGCGCCAGAGCGCGTACCACCGCTGCTGCCGCTCATCGAGCCGCATCCGCAGTGCGCGGTCCAGCGCCTCGGCGATGTCGTCCGCGTCGTGCGGGTTGACCAGAATCGCCTGATCCAACTGCCGCGCGGCGCCGGCGAACTGTGAGAGGACGAGCACGCCCGGATCCTGCGGGTTCTGCGCGGCGACGTACTCCTTGGCGACCAGGTTCATGCCGTCCCGCAGTGGGGTGACGAGCCCGACCCGCGCCTCACGCATGAAGCCCGCCACCTGCGCTCGAGGCACGCCACGGGCGTTGAGGCGGAGCGGCGTCCAATCGGGATCGCCGAAATCGCTGTTAATCGACCCGGTGTCGCGGTCGAGCGATGTGCGGAGGTCGCGGTACGCTGTGACGTCCTTGCGCGAGACAGCGGCGATCTGCAGCAGTGTCGTCCGCCGCCGCCATTCCGACCGCGTCTCCAGCAGCCGCCGATAGCCGGCGAGCCGTTGCAGCAACCCTTTCGTCGGGTCGAGCCGGTCGATCCCAATAATCAACCGTTGTCCCGGCAGCGACCGGCGTAGCCGCTCCGTCGGAAGGGCGCGCCACGCCGACGCGGCCGTCTCGGCGAACTCGTGGCTGTCGATCTCAACCGGGAAGGCGCCGAGGCGGACGCGATGACCGCCCACTTGCAGCCACTCGTCGCTGTATTGCCCCGCGCCGCCCAGCGTCTGCGCGGCGGCCACGAAGTTCTCGACGTCCCGGTCGGTCTGAAACCCGATCAGGTCAGCAGCCAACAGGTCGCGCACGAGCCCGGCGGCATCCGGCACCGCGCTCAGCACGTCGCCGGACGGGAAGGGGATGTGCAGGAAAAACCCGATCGGCGCCCGCACGCCGCGCGCCCGCAGCAGGGCAGGGAGCGGCATGAGGTGATAATCGTGGATCCAGATCAGATCGTCGGGCCGCAGCATCGGCAGCAACGTGTCCGCCATGCGGGCATTGACCGCCCGGTAGGCGACGCCGTCGGCGCGGTCGAACTCGACCAAGTCCGGCATCGTGTGCAGCAGCGGCCACAGCACGCTGTTCGAATAGTTGTTGTAGTAGCGCTCGTGCTCCTCCTGGGTGAGGTCGATGGTCGCGTACGAGACGCGATCGACCTCGACCGTACGGGCCGCCGCCGCGGGCGCGTCGTCGCTGATATCGCCGCTCCACCCGAACCAGACGCCGCCGCGCTTCTCCATCAGCCCTTCGAGGGCGACGGCGAGCCCGCCAGCCTGATTGCCCGAAAGGGCCGGCGACGGCACCCGGTTCGACACGACGACAAGACGGTTCATTGGCACTCCAGCACCGCGACCGGCAATCCGGTCAAAACATCTCCAACTGCAAGGCGATCCGGACAGGCTTGGGCGCCGGGGCCGCCCAATTGGTCGACGAGACCGCGACCCACGACGGTATTTGGCATGACGAGCGCAGTCCCATGCCAAGCGTCGGCGTCGATAGCTGGTCTAGCGTCGTCCCTCACGTAATGCGCCGCAAGTCGTGAGACAATCACAACCACACGTGCATCATCATCCTGCCTGAAAAAGGCGAAAACGTGATCGGCTAGCCGACCCTCAGCCTCAATCGGCGTATAGGTGCCGCGCGCGAATAGTGACGGCGCCCGGCGCCGGAAATCGAGTGTCCGCCGGATCACGGCCTGCTTCACGCGACCATCCGTCCAATTGTCAATCAGATCCATCGGCGATGCGTCTTCCTCGATCGCCGCCATCCTTGCCGCGTAATCGACGGGGCGCCGGTTATCCGGGTCGACGAGCGAAAAATCCCAGAACTCAGTGCCTTGATAAAGATCCGGCACTCCAGGAGTGGTCATCCGAAGCACCGTCTGCGCGAGAGCGTTGACGATACCGGCAGGCGCGATCCGTGCGGCGAAAGCAGTCATCTCATCGATAACGCGCGATGAACGCGACGGATCGAAGCAGTGGTCGAGAAAATGCCGGCACGCTGCTTCGTACTCTTCGCCGGGCGCGGCCCAGCTCGAATGACGCTTGCCTTCGCGGAGGGCTTTCTCTTGCCACTGCCAGATCCGCTCGCGGTATGCGCGTACGCCCATCGTGTCGTCCGTCGAGAGGCCGGGCGGCCACGCTCCCACGATCATTTGATACAACATGATTTCGTCTGCGACATCCGGCGCCGGCGCCCGATGCACTTCGCGCTTTCCCGGCGCATTGAGCCGCATCCATCGCCCGAGTGCCGTCTCCCACTCCGTCGGGATTTCGCTCAGCACCGCGATCCGCGCGCGCGTATCCTCGCCCCGCTTATGATCGTGCGTCGCGGTCGTGAGCAGGCCGCGCGGGAAATACCGTCGCCGGTCGCGGCACATCGCATGAAACGACGCAGGCGGTAGCGCGAAGTGCGACGGGTCTGACCCGACCTCGTTGCGCGACAGCAGCCGTCCGTAGCGATAGAACGCGGTGTCCTCAACCGCCTTCGCCGCCGTCGGCGCGGAGAGCTGCTGAAACCGCACCATCGCGCTGACACGCTCCCGCCGTCGCGCGCCGACAGCGACGCCACGCAGGTCGGTGCCCGCGAGCCATTGGCCGATGAGCTCCAGCAACGGCGCATCGGCCGGAATGATGGTGCGGCGCGCGCCGGCCATCGCCCAGTCGAGCACGCGCTGATCAACCTCCGAGATCCCGCCCGGGCCGGCATAGATCCGATACGTCGGAAAATACACCAGCACTTCCTCAAGCGCGCGGCGGATCGCCGTCAGCGTATGGTCACGGGTGACAAGATCGCGCCGCGCGATCCGGTGCATGGCGGCGGCGGTGGCATAGAGCGCGCTGAACAGGCTTTCGCGCAGGATCTGCCGCCGCGCCGGCCGCGCCTCCTCCGCGAAATCGGCCGGGCGGCTGGTGAGCGTGGTCCAAAGTTCCGTCAGCGGCGCTTCGCCGCGCGGGTCGTGCAGCAGCGCGGAGACCGCGTCCATATAGTCGTAGCCGGTTGTGCCGTCCGTCAGCCAGTCGGTCGCGAGGCGTTCATGCGGCGCCAGGATCTTCTCGATCCAAAGCACGGCGGGGCTGTTCGTCAGCCGGGCCGGGCGGGCAGCGCCGGCACTGGTGAGGCGGCGGCGCAGCTTGCGGCAATAGCCGCGCGGATCGGCGAGGCCGTCGACGTGGTCGATCCGTACCCCGTCGATCAGCCCTTCGGCATACAGACGGAGGACGGTTTCGTGTGTGTCTTCAAACACCTCCGGCCGCTCGACCCGCACGCCGGCGAGTTCGTTGATGTCGAAGAACCGGCGCCAATTGATCTCATCCGCCGCCGCCCGCCACCACGCCAGCCGGTAACTCTGCCGCTCCAGCAACGCATGCAGCCGCCGCTGACCGTCCGGCGTGGCGGTCGAGAACGCGTCGACCGCGCGGGCCATCGCGTCGGGGTTGGCCTCGGCGACGGCGCGAAGCTGCTGCCGCGCTTCCTCCGCACGCATGCGCCGCTGCCCGGCCGTACTCAGCGCGGCGAACGGCTTGGCCGCGTCCTCAAGCAGCGGACCGCTTTCGGCCAGGATTATCGGATAATCGCGCGGCGCGATCGGGAAGCGGTGCGTATCGTACGCCATGACGACGAAGCGGCCATCTTTGGTATCGAACCGCAGCACCAGGTCGCCAGCCTGCAACGCGGTGCCGTACGCGTCACCCAGAAACGGCGCCAGCAGCTTGTCGCGCAGCGCCGGGTCCGGCGGGTTCCAGTCGATGTCGAAGTATGTCGCGTACGGGCTCGCCGGCCCCCATTCAAGCACGTCGAGCCACCATGCGTTGTCCGCGCCGCCCACACCCATGTGGTTTGGAACGATATCGAGGATCAGCCCCATGTCATGCGCGCGCAACCGCTCGACCAGCCGCCGCAGCGCCGCTTCGCCGCCGAGTTCGGGGTTGATCGTGTGGTGATCGACGATGTCATAGCCGTGCGTCGAGCCCGGTCGCGCGGTCAGCAGCGGCGAGGCATAGATGTGGCTAATCCCCAGCCGATCGAGATACGGCACGAGATCGGTCGCGGCATCGAGCGTGAAATCCTTGTGGAATTGCAGCCGTGCCGTGGCGCGCAGTTCGATCACGCGCCGCCCCGCGCGGCACGGATGGCGGCGAGCCGACGCGCGACTGCGGGCGCGGACAGCAGCCGCTCAGCGCGTTCGGGCAGGCGTCGGCGCCAGTTCGGATGCTGCTCATACGTGCCCGGCAGGTTCGGCTGCTCGACCGTGCCGATCGCGTCCTCCATCGGCAGCAACAGCAGGTCGCACGCGGCACGCGCGGTGTGTGCGATTGCGGCGTCCACCACCTTCTCCGGCATGTCCCGCGGCGGCGGCGGCCCGGCGGTGCTAGCCGATGCAACCATCGCACTCCAGAGCCGCTCGCGGTCCACCGCGCGCGCCGCGCGCTCCGCCGCCAGGTCGCGGACCAGACCGAGGCCGCTGCGCAGATCGAGATCGTGCTCCGTCCACCAGCCGGCGATGGTCGGTACGTCGTGCGTGCTCGTCATCGCGACGGCTTGCCGGCTCCAATGGGAGGGGGCGATGAAACCCTGATCCTCGGCGCGCTCGAAATAGAGCACGCGCAAACCCTGCACGCCGTGCGACTGCAGCCTCTCGCGGAAACCCTCGGGCAGCGTGCCGAGATCCTCGCCGATCAGTAGCGCGCCGTGCCGCGCGCCCTCCAGCGCCAGCAGCCGCAGAAGGTCGTCGCGCGGCATCGTCAGATACGCGCCGTCATTCGCCGCCGCGCCCTCTGGCAGAACCCATAGTCGCTCGAGACCCAGGGCGTGATCGACCCGCACACCGCCCGCGTGCCGCAACGCCGCCCGCAGCATCTCGATGAACGCCGCATAGCCGCGCTGTCGCAGCCCATGCGGAGAGAAGGTAACCAGGCCCCAATCCTGCCCACCGGGACTCAACTGATCGGGCGGCGCGCCGACGGTGAAGCCAGTCAGCATTTCGCCCTGCCGGCTCCACGCATGACTGCCGCCGCTATCGGTGCCGACCGCGAGATCAGCGATCAGCCCAATCGACATGCCCGCCTGCCGCGTCGCGTCCTGTGCGGCGGCGAGGCCCTGGTCCGCGCGGTATTGCAGCCACGCGTGAAACGCGACCTCGCGGGCGTGATCGCGCGCGAACGCGGCGACGGCGGGGCCGGTCGGGTGTCGCAGTTCCGCGGGCCAGGTGCGCCAATGCCACTGCGCCGGGTTGCGGCCGAAGATCGCCGCGTGCAGCGCCTCAAACCGCGCGTGGCGTTCTAGCGCGTCGCCCTGCGCCGCGCGGAACGCGACGAAACCCGGATCGGACGCAACTTGATCCGACGCGTCGAAGGCGCGGCGAAACGCGTTGAGCCGGGCGCGGGCGACCAACGGCCAGTCGATCAGTCCGCCGGTCGGGACGTGGCCGAGCGCGATGCCGTCCGGCAGCGGCGCGTGCAGCACGTTGAGCATGATGCGGCTCGACGGCGCGTACGGGGAGAAGCGGTCGGGGTCGGCCGAGAACTGCGCGTGCAGCGGGCTGATCGCGATTGCCGATGCGCCGTGCGCTCCGGCCGCGCGTGCGAACTCGACGAGAGCCGCCGTGTCGCCGATCCCGCCGTCCACCGCGCCGCGGAGCGAATAGAGTTGCACCGCGAAGCCCCAGGCGCGTCCGAAATCGACCGTCGCATGCAGCGCGGCGGGTGCGACCGCGACGGTGACGGCGCGGCCGTCGGCGAGATCGAGCCGGTGATAGCCGATCGTTTCAATCGGTGGCAAAAGCGACAAGCCGCCGCCCGCATCGGTCATCTCGACGTCGCGCGCCGGGCCATCCTCGGTGATCAGACGGTGGCGGCCGTGTGGCACGGGCAGCCATGTCGCGGCACCCGCATCGGCCGTCAGCAGCGGCGGCAATTGCGCGCCCGCCGGGGCGCCGTCGGCTTCGAGGCGGTCCAGCACGCGGCGCAGCGTTTCCGGCGGCACCTCGCGCTCGACGCCGAACGCGTCGCGCCACCGCGGCGCGACACCGGCCGCCTCCGCCCGGCGCTGTAGCGTCTCGTTGCTCATGCGGCGTCCTGTTCGGCCAGGAAAACGACGGTGCTGCAAGGATCAAGCGCGCCCTCGCCGACGATCAGCGC
>CAYSTX010000004.1:34323-44337 GCA_964434035.1 uncultured Acetobacteraceae bacterium | reverse complement strand
TCGGTGTCGTGACGCTTACCAAGGACACGGAAGCGACGATCGGCAAGAACGCGTCGGTCACCGGGTTTGGCGCAGCGGGCACGTTGACGAACTTCGTCGGCGACACGTTCGACAACACCGCGACCGCGAGCGGTGTCGCGGTGCAGGCGAACAGCAACGAGAGCCTGTTCACGCTATCCTTCGCCGGATCCGGCGGGTTCTACGCTGGCGTCTCCGGCGCAGTCACGGTTCCGGAGATTCAGGCAACGACGCGGGCCGGCATCGGCGACGGTGCGCTGATCAACCAGGGTAGCGGAACGGCAGCCGCCGACCAGGATGTGAACGTCACCGCGCGTGACAGCTCGGGCATTGTCTCGCTCGACGGCGCGCTCGGCGTCGCCGCGTTCGGCGGTGTCGCGGGCGCCGTAGATGTCGGCACGATTCAGGACGATACGTCGGCCACGATCGGCAACGGGGTCACGGTCTCGGCCAACCGGGCCGTCCGCGTCAACGCGCTGTCGAACAAGGTTGTCGATGATACCGTCGTCAGTGTCGGCGGCGGGCTGGTCGCAATCGCGGCCGGCGTCTCGGTCTATTCGATCGGCGATGGCATCGACCCGAACGGCACGGGCGGCCAGCATTTGCAGACGCCGGGCGCCCAGTCGTCGAGCGTCAACGGCTACGCGGACAGCCAAGCATCCGACGGCACGGCAACCGGGCTGCTCGAGCAGTCGAGCGACAGTAACGTGCAGACCACGGCCGCCGCGGCGGAGGCGGCGCGGGCGGGTGTCGGCACGAGTGCTGCGATCAACTCAACGGTCGCGCGCGGCACCAGCGCATCCATCGGTGCCTCGACGATCACAGCGGGCGGGGACGTCTCGGTCTCTGGGATCGACAATTTGAACCACGCGAGCAAGGCGGGCGTGCTGTCGATCGGCGGCGTGGCACTCAGTGCCGGCGTCGCCATCGCAAACGTCGCGACGACCGACACGGCGAGCACGAGCGGCGCGACGATCACCGCGCGCGACGTGTCCGTGCGCGCGAACGACCAGCATTCGACGACACTCAGCACCGCCGCCGGGGCGGGCGGCTTCGTCGCCGGCGAGGCGTCGGTCGCGATCGGCAGCGACAAGTCCACCATCAACGCGCACGTTTCGGGCGGAACGATCGCGGCAACGAACTCGCTGACGGTCAGCGCGTTGGCCGGGCGGACGGTGTCGGCGACCGCGTTCGGCGCGAGCATCGGCTACACCGCCGCGATCGGCGCCGCGATTGCGACGTCTACGGTCGGCGGCGGTGTGCAGAGCTGGGTCGATGACGGCGCGCTTGTGCAGCGGACCGGACTGTCCCAGGCGAACCAGGTCGGCTCGGTTACCATCAGTGCCAACGCAACGGATGCGGCGGACGCGTCGACGGCCGCCACATCGGCCGGCATCGGGGGCGCGGCGCAGGGGTCGGCCGCGACGGCAACGGTGAACGAGCCGGTGTACGCCTATGTCAACGGCGGCGAGATCGACAGCGCCGGAACAGTCAATGTGCGCGCGACGGCGACCGATAGCGCGAGCAGCAATGCGCTCGGTGTCGCGGTCGCGGGCGGGCTTGCTGTCGGCGGGTCGGTCGCGATTGCAACGGTGCAGCCGACGGTCACGTCCGGCATCGGCATCGACCCGACTGGCGTGACGGTGCCCACGGCGACGACGATCAAGGCCGGTGGGCTGTCGATCGAGGCAGACGCGCTGCTGCCTGTCGCGGCCCCCAGCGCCAACGCTTATGCGGTCGGCGCATCGGGCGCGCTCGTCGGCGTCAACGCGACGGTCGCGCGCGCCGAGAACGACGCGGTCGGCACGGCGACCATCGGCGACGGTAGCCTCGTCACGCTCGGCACGGGAACCGCGGCGATCGGCACGGACGTGCTGACGTCGCAGGCCGCCCAGGCGCTTGGTCTCGCGGTCGGCATCGTCGCGGTCGGCGCCAACGTCGCGATGGCGACCGCCAATACGGGCAGCAACGCAACGATCGGCGACGGCGTGACGCTCGCCGCGGGCGATCTGCAGCTGCACGGGCTCGGCACGGACACGAACTTCGCGACGTCGAAGGCGGGCAGCGGTGGCGTGATCGCGGGCGCGGCGTCGGCAGCGACGACGACCGACATCGCGACGACAACCGCGACGATCGGCGACTCGTCGGTGACACTGTCCGACCTCAACAGCGCCGATGGCGCGGCAAGCGTCGTCGCGAACCACACCGCTGTCTTCGGCGGCTCCGTTGATAGCACACAGGCGTCCGTCGCCGGGGCGAGCGGCGCCACAATCGTCAACACCGTCAACAGCACCGTGACCGCGGGACTTGCGGCGGACGGCACGCTGAGCGGCTATGCGACGACAATCCAGGCGCTGAGCGCCGTCCACGCGTTCTTCGCAGACGAGCAGCCGTACGACCTCCGTCCGGGCGGCGCTGCGCCGGCAGCAGGCTACAATCCCGACAACGCGCCGTACGATGTGCAATCCGGATCGGGTGGACTGGTCAACCTGCCCGCGGCCTCGATCAACGACACCGTCTCGCAAACGACGACGGTTCTGATCGGCGACAACGCGAAGATCCACGTGCTCGCGCCAACGTCGGGCACGGCCGATCTGACGCTCGAGGCCTATAACGAAATCATTCTGCACGAGAAGGCGAAGCTCGACAGCGGCGGGCTGATCGCGCTCGCGGCGACCAGCATCGACGCCGAGATTGGCAGCACCGCGTCGCGCGACACGGCGAGCATCGGCATCGGCAAGAGCAGCCAGCTTCTGGTTGACCAGGGCAACCTCAACGCCGGCGCCTGGACCAACGCGGACATCAACCTGCAGGCGGTCGCCAACGCGTACGGTCTGGCCGGCGCGCCGTCCGGCGCGTCGAATGCCAACCTGCATCTCACGCAGTCCATCATCGTCGGCTCGGGCGCGCTGCTGAAGTCGGACAATGGCGGTGTTACACTCGCTGCCGGTGACAGCCCGAGCGGCACGCTGCAGACGCTGACCGTCTCGACCAGCGTCAATCTGTGGAACAAGAGCGCGGCGCCAATCGTCGTCATGCCCGATCCGCAGTCGAACGTCGACGATATCGCGAGCGTCGACATCGTCGGGCCGCCGGCAGCGAACTCGCCGCCGATCTCGGGCATTCTCGCCGCGACCGATATCAACCTGTTCGCCGACCGCGGGACGATCAACGCGACCGCAACCGGCGTCGGTAAGGACCTCTACCGCGAGGCGCTGTCCTCCGTCGCTAGCGGCATCAGCAATCTGTTCGGCGGCGGTGACGTCAACTTCGACCTGACCGGCGGCACGACCTCCAGCACCGGCGTCGCGACAGTCACCGTAGACGGTCTTGTCGAGACGGGTATCCAGCGCGTCAAGTCGATCACGATCGATAACGCGACCGCCTCAACCGCGCCGATCGGCTGCGATGTTTACGCGGGATTCTGCCAGCCGGTGGTGACCAGCACCGGCATTCTCTATTCGATCCAGACCAATGTGCCGATCGGCACGACGATCGAGAATCAGATCGCGATGCTGCGCGGGCTCCTGAATGAGTATGCGGCCGACCCGGTCGCGGTCGCCGCCTATCAGGGCGAGATCGATTTCCTGCAGCAGAAGCTGGTGCAACTCGGCCTCGCCACGGTCGATGCGAACGGCAACGTGGTTCCCGGCGCGTTCTCGCAGCCGTCACCGAAGGCGCTCGCGCAGCTTTTGCTGACCTCGCTCAAGAATGTGCAGACGAATCTCGGCAACACCGTCGACCTGAATGCGAAGACGATCAGCACCGCGGCGGCCTCGATCGCAGCCGCGCAGACGACCGGCGATGGCTACGCGGCGACGATCAATACCAAGGCGTCCGACGCGAACGGCAACGTGACGACCGCGCTGAATACGCTCAGCGGCTTCAGCAAGTACAACGCGAACGACGCGACGCTGGAGGCGGTCAACAGTCTCGTGTCGCAGGATACGCAACTGACCAACGAGATCTCGTCGGCGAAGTCGAACAACGTCTCGCTTGCGAACGATGTCGCGACCGCGCAGATGCAGCTCGCAACGGCGGCGAACACGGTGGCGTCGCTGATCAACTCCAACGCCTCGCAGTCGAGCATCGATTCCGCACGCGCGGCCTTTGACAACCTGAACCAGACGATCCAGACGAAACTCGCGTCAATCGCGACCAATGACGCGACGATCCAATCCGACAGCTCGAAGCTGACGACGAATCTGGGGACGATTGCGTCCGATCTCACCACGCTCACGACGACGTTCTCGACGAACGGAAACAATAGTGACGCCGCCGGCGCATTGACGGTCCTGGGCAAAGCCGGCACGATCACCAGCGACGCCACCGCGCTGAACCTGGCCGCCAGCAACAAAGCGACACCGGACGGGACGATCTCGGTCGCGAGCGGGACGGTGACGGCCACCGCCGGCTATAATTTCGTGACACTTGCGCAAACCAACGCGGCGAACACGCAGACTTTGTTATCGACAATCGGCGCGACGCCCGCGCCCATGGTCGGCAACGATTTGACGGCGAACGCGCAACTAGTCGTAACGATCGCAGGTCTACAGAAGCAGAACGCGGCGCTTTTGCCCGGTGATCCGACGATCCAGGCGAACAACGCGCAGATCGCCGCCGATGTCGCGAGCTTCCAGTCGACGCTCGGCACCATCACGTCTGACCAGTCGAGCGCGTTGTCCTCCACAACCGGCGCCAACCCGACGACCGTGGCGCGGGCGCAGGCGCTGATCGCTGCCAATAGCGCGACACCTTCGTATTCGGTGACAGCGACGGGCGAGAGCAACGCGGTCGCGGATCAGCAAGTTGTCGTCAACAACGCGAGTAGCACGGCGCCCGCCGGCCCGACGACAAACTCGGTCACGCTCGGCGACGTCACTGTCGCCCTCGGCAACATAAACGTCCACGCGGACCAACTGCTCGGCAGCGGCAAGCTGCTGGCGCCGGGCGATGCCTCGGTTACGGTGACGAACAACACCCCGAACACGCTCACGATCGGCAACATTACGGTCAATGCATCGACGGGCGGGCAGATCAAGTTCAACGGCGTCGAGGTCAACAGCCTCGCCAACATCAACGCGCTCGAAAGGAACGGGGCGGTCGCGACGTTCGCGCAGGTGTTGTCGGCACGCAGCCAGGGCTCGCCGCTGCCGAAGGTCACGATCGTCAGCAACTACGATCCGAACAATACCAACTACTACAACCCGAACGCCGGGGCCGGCGCCATCTATTCGCTGACCCACCCACTGCCAGCGCCCGATCTCGTTGTTGATTTCAACAAGACGATCAATAACCAGCGCGGTTCGGTGACACTGCAGAGTGCGGCCGGCAACATCTATGTCGACGGCGCGATCCAAGCTGGATCAGTCGATATCGAGGCGAAGAACGGTGATTTCGTTCAGAACTACGTCTACGGGTTCGATCACACTGCGGGCGACCCGGCGAACATCGACAACCCAAGCACACCGCTCGCGCCCGGAGCGGGCATCGTCGCGAACGGCGCCATCAACATCTCGGCCCGCTACCTCAACATCAATGGGCTGATCCAGAGCGGTATCGACCAGTGGTCGCTCTCACTACCGGGCACGCTGCTGCTGACGGCGGCGCCAGCTGATATCGGGCTCGATGCGAACACGGTTTCGAGCCTGATCAACAACTTCAAGACGTACGGATCGGTTTCCGGCCAGTTCACAATCGCCGGGTCGGGCGACGCCGGATACGATCTCGGCAACGGCGTCACGCTCGACCTGACGCTTGGCCAACTGCAGTTCAACGTCACGACGGCGAAGAACCTGCTCGGCACGCTGCAAGCCAAAACCGGCAGCACGCAGTTCGGTGTGGTCGGCAACATCGGCAACGTATCCGCTGCCTTCGACGCCGCCGCGAACAACGTCGTCGTCAGCGGGACGCAGGTACAGGGCGGGTTGATCCAGCTCTTCGGCCAGATCATCAACACTACGCCGTGCACGATCTCGAACGGCGTGTGCGGCAACGGCGGCACCACCGGCACGCTGCGCGCACTCGACGGTTACGGACAGATCACGATCAACAACGCGAGCCAGTACGGCGTCGTCATCGGCAACCTCGACGTCGGTCAGGATCGGACGACGGCGACGGCCGCCAACAACTTCTCAGCGACGACCGCGCCTGGGCGGGGCACGGCTGGACTGATCGACATCATGGACATCCAAAGTGTCTTCGCGTCGGCGGTTCAGCAGGCGAATGGCTCGATCATCGCGACCGACGCCCTTAACACCGGCAACCCCTACGGCCTGACGGCCGCGAACCCGATCTACGCGATCCACACCGTCTACACGCGCGACAGCAACGGCGCCGGCGCGTACCAGCTGACCACGACGGAGGACCAGGGCACCTTCGACGCGCACGGTCTCTTCACGCCGATCGCGGCGGATCACAGCGTTACGGAGAGCACCGCGAATGACGGGCGCACCAGCACGTATTCGCCGCAGACCGGGCTCCGCTACGTGTTCACCACGGGCACGCAGGAAAGCACCGTCACGCACCTCGAGTATCAAGGCACGCAGTTCCTCGGCTCAAGCGACCTACGCACCCCGCCGCAGGGCAACCTGATCAGCACTGACGGCCCGTATCCGACCTCGGTGCCGACGCGGCTCTCGAATGGCACCTTCCTTCAGAAGGACACGGCCGATACCGGCACGACGCAGCCGATAGTCACCACCAACACATTCCAGACTGCCTCCACGACGTACGTGCAGACGAACAGCTGGAGCAACTGCAACTGGTGGACGCTCTGCATCGCGCAGAATTATTACTACACGGTCGATGCGACGACGCCGCTGGAGACGGTCAAGACCGCCTCCTATAAGGCGGATTACCCGATCAACATTCAGTTTGGCGGCGTCAATCAGGGCGTCGTGTCGGTCACGGGTGGCGACGGTTCGGTTCACCTGACCGGCACGATCAACAATCCATCCGGCACGACGACGATCACGACGAAGGGCTCGATCGTCCAGGACAACGGGACGGCGCTTATCAACGCCAGCACGCTGAAGCTCACCGCTGGCGGCAGCGTCGGCACGCTTGGCGGAACGCTCGGCGCTCCGGTGGCGACGCCGGTCAACGTCGCCATTGGCGCAAACGGTTCGCTCACCGCAACAGCGGCCAACGGCAACGTCGTCATCAACGCGAACGGCGCGCTACCGCTGAAGCAGGTGTCGGCTTCGGGCGACGTCACAGCGCTTGCTGGGCGCGTCATTCTCTCGGCCGGCGGTTCCATCACGGCGGCGGGGCCGGGCACGATCATCACCGCGCCGCGGATCGAGCTGACCTCGGTCAACGGCGGCATCGGCACGAGTGCTACGCCGCTGCTCGTTGCACCCGGCTACACGACCGATCCGAACCTGCGTCCGTTCGGGGACCCGACGCAACCGACGCCGGGGCAGATTCTTACCGGCTATTACGGGCTTGCCGCGTCGGCGACGGGCGACATCGACATCACTGGCGTCGCGTCAGCCGGCAACAGCGACGGCACGCTGCTTGTCGATCGCGTCGTCTCAACCGGCGGCAACGTGACGCTGACGTCGCCCGGCAGCATTCTCGACAATAACCCGATCCAGAGCGTCGACACGCGCACCTATACGCAACTGTTGAACTATTGGACCGGCTTGTCGCTGCTACAGGGCAGCAGCCAGAACAACGCGCAACTGCAGGCGCAGCTCAACGCGACCGCGCTGCAGCAGACGACCGACTACAAAGAGTACTGGCAGATCCGGCTCCGTCAGCCGAACGGCGGCACGACCTTCGACCCGAACTTCACCTACGTCGTGACGCCGACGGAGCAGGCGGCACTGACCGCGCAGTATGAGGCGGCCGGCAACGCGCCGAGCGCGATCCCGGGCCTGATCGCGACGTATGAGGCACAGCGCACGCAGACCTATCGCGCGCTCAACACGACCGTCGGGTCGCTGACGGCCAGTTACGATCCGACCTACGTTGTCACCGCCGCGACGCTGTCGCCGACGGAAACCGCCGCGATCTCGAAGGGCAGTTCCTGGACCGAGCGTGAGCTAGCCTTCAACATCTCGCCCGGCGCGCTCAAGACCGTCACTGGCACGAACCCGGTCATCAAGCTCGCGAACGTGCAGGGCCGGACGGTCACGCTGAACGCGGCTGGTTCGATCGGCGAGACGGCGGCGCCGATCACCATTCCGACCGACATCGCGCCGAGCGCATTGACCGACGCGCAGAAAGTGGCGCTTGCCAGCGCCGAGCGGTCCGACTTCGCCGGCTCGACCTCGACGCTGATCGTCATCACGCCGAAACGGCCGCTGAATGTCGCGGTGATGAACGCGCTCAACGTCGCCGTCGCCGGGACGGGAACAGGCGCCGACAATGGCAACGCGTACATCGCGTCGCTCGGCAATTTGCCGCTCGGCGCGATCACCGTGCCGGGCGCGGCGCGGATCAAGGCGTTCGGCTCGCTCACCAATGCGGTCGGCGGCGCCGCGATCCGCACCGGCAGTATCATCCTCGAAGCGGCGAATGGCGGCGTCGGTCTCTACCGCGACCCGGTGAGCGGCCTCATCGTCGACCCGGGCCTCGCGATCGACCCGTCGGCCGGTGCGACGATCATCGCGCGCGGCCAGCTTGGCGTTGATCTGCGCGTGACCGGCACCGCGAACCTAGACACCGTCTATTCCCCGAACACCGTCGAGGTCGTTGGCGAGGACGGCATCACTAACGCGAACGGCGACACGGTGCTGAACGTGCTCGGCAACACGGTGACATTGACCGCCACGAATGGCTCGGTCGGCGCGGCGGATGCCGGCGGACGGAGCAATGCGATCAATGTCGGCAATCTTCCGGGCGGCGGGATCACGGCAACGGCAACGAAGGGCAACGTCTTCCTTCATGCGCCGGCCGGCGCGCTATTCGATCTCGCCGCCGTCACGGCGCTGACGGAGGCCCACGCGACGATCGATCAGGACGGATTGATCACCGGTCCGGTCACGAGCGGTGGGCTCCTGACGTTGGTCGCCGGTGGTCGTCTGATCGTCACCGGCACGGGTTCGCTCCTCAGTAGCGCGGGCGACATCAATCTTGCGGGGGACGTCTTCAAGGTGCTGGCCGGCGGGCAGGTGACGGCGACGATCGGGCACATTGTGGTCACCGCCACCACGGACGCGCTGGTTACCGGCCTCGTTGCCGGTGCCGCTGACGCGGGCGCGATCGATGTGACGGCGGGCGGCCGCGTCCTCGGCGGCAGCGGCAACCGGACCGATCTTACGACGACGAGCGCGGCAGGCGGCGTCATGCTGTCGGCCGGCAGCGGCATCGGCACGGTTACGATGCAGGACGCGGCCGAGACGGGCGTGCAGCCCCTCGACGATGCGACGACGTCGACGCCCGATCCGCTCCGGATCAGCAGCGCGACATTCGCGATGCACGCGACCACCGGTGACGTCGCCGCGGAAACGCAGGTCGCTGCGACCGGCAGCGTGGTGGCCGATACGGGCTCGATCAGCCTCACGGCCGACGCGGCGTTGCATGCGACGTCACTGTCGGCGGCGAATGGCGCGATCAACGTCACCTCGCCCGGACCGTTGACGATCGATACCGCGACGTCCGGCGGCGGATTGTCGCTTGTCAGCAACGCGGGCGCGTTGACGCTTGGCTCCGCCCAGGCGGGGGGGCCGGTGACGCTGAGTGCCGCGACCAATCTCTCGGCGGCCAGCGTGTCGGCCGTGGGCGGCGCGACGCTGTCGGCGGGCGGTGCAGCATCCGGCCAGCAGCTGACCGCCAGCGGCGGGGTCAACATCACGGCGGGCGGGTCGATTTCGTGGACTTCGATTGGCGCAAGCGGCGCGGTCAATGTCGCCTCGTCTAACTCCTCGGTCACGATCGGCACGACGCAATCAGGCGGATCGGTCGCGCTGAGTGCGGCGACTGACCTGACCGCGGCCAGCGTGTCGGCCGTGGGCGGCGCGACGCTGTCGGCGGGCGGTGCAGCAT
>CAYSTX010000004.1:0-34223 GCA_964434035.1 uncultured Acetobacteraceae bacterium | reverse complement strand
ACGGTTCGGTCACGCTGAGTGCGGCGACCGACTTGTCGGCGTCGAGCGTGTCGGCCGGGGGCGGCTCGACACTGTCGGCGGGCGGCTCGGCTTCGGGTCAGCAGTTGACCGCGAGCGGTCCGGTGAGCATCGCCGCCGGTGGTTCCGTTTCGTGGGATACGATCAACGCGGGCACGACGATCGACGTCACCTCGCCCACATCTACGATCACCGTCGGCACGGCGACCAGCGGCGGTTCGCAGACCTACACGGCGCCGCTCGGCGTCACGTTCGGCACGCTGCAGGCGACCGGCATCCCGGGCGATCCGGGCAACATCACCGTGTTGTCGTCGGCCGGGCCGGTTTCCGGCGGAACGGAGGACGCTGGCGGCAATGTCGACCTTGAAGGGCGGACGGTCCGGTTCACGGCGATTACGGCGGGCGGCGACGCGACGGTGATCGCGCAGCGCGACGTCTCGCCCGGCACGATCGTGGCCGGCGGGACCGCGACGATCCGCGCCGGCACGGACGGGAACGGCACGACCGGCAACGTCAACGTCAGCTCAATCTCCGCGAAGAACGTCATCGTCAGCGGCGTCGGTAATCTGACGCTGCCGCTCCTCGTCGTGACGACAAACTTCTCGCTGTCGGCCGACGTCATCAACACGACGATCGTTCAAGCTCCGGGGACCAATGTCCCGCTGGTCGGCGATGTCACCGGGACGAACGGCGGACCGGGGGCGGTCGCGAACCTGTTGATCGACTCGCCGAACGGTCTCGGCTTCGGCGTGTTCGCGATGACTGACGCGACCGTGACAACGACCGCGAGATCGGTCGTGATCGCCAACGCGATCGTGCCCGGCACGCTGCAAATCACGACACCGCTCGACACGCTGTTCGTCAACAACCGCTCGTCGCGCCCGGTCGCGACGCCGGATCAGCAGCTGTTCCAGCCGGGCTTCGTGTTCAACCTCGCCCTCGACGGGACCGAGCTGACGACGAACGCATACATCGTACGCTACTCAACCGGAACAAAGGCGCGCGGATACTTGGACGGCAACCTCGTCTACGGGCCGAGCCTCGTGCGCGACACGTCGCGCGTGGCACGTAACGGTGAACTCAGCGGCGACATGCCGAGCGACCTGACGCTCGCGACGGATCCGCTCGCCAGCGCGAGCACGGACCTCAATCAGACTGACGGCGTGAACAGCCAGGGGCCGGTCAGTGGCCCGCGCAACGGCGCGCCCGCCGTGCGCCTGCCTACGGATGGTGCCGGGGCGATCACGCAGTGAACCTACGGTCGGTTCTGACCGTCGCGGCGGCGGCACTGCTCGCCGCTCCGGTCGCGGTCGCGCAAACCGCGCCGGGCACAAGCGCGCCCGGTTTGCTGTTCAAGCAATTGCAGCGCCAGCAGCAGCAGTTCGAGCAAACACCCATCCCCGGCACCGGCCCGGCGCCGACCGTCACCGGGCCCGCGCAACCGCAAGCGCCTGCGCTGCCGCAAGGCGGCCCGACATTCGTGCTTCGGCAAGTAACGTTCGACCGGTCGGCGCTACTGCCGCGGGCGTCGCTCGACGCCATCGCCGCCCGCTTTCTCGGCAAAACCGTCACCATCTCCGACCTGCAGCGTCTCGTCGACGAGGTGAACGAACTCTACGCGAACGCCGGCCAGATCACCGCGCGCGCCTCGTTGCCGCCGCAGCAGATCACGGGCGGCGCCGTGCGTATCCGGCTGACCGAAGGCAAAGTGGGCAAGCTGACGATCGACGGCTTGCATCAGACCTCGCCGGTCTATGTGGAGCGTCGGCTGGGTGTGCCACAGGGTAGCGTCGTCGATACGCCTGCATTGTCGGACCGGGTGAGGTGGCTCGACCGGACGAGCGACGTGCAGGTGCGGATCGCGCTGCAGCCGGGGCAGGCGCCGGGGCTGACCGACGTGATCGCAGACGCGAGCGAACCGCCGCGCGACACGCTGCAATTCTTCTACGACAACCAGGGCGTCGTCACGACCGGGCAGGATGAGGTCGGCGTCTACTACAAGCGCCACTCGCTGCTCGGCATCGATGACCGCCTGACGTTCTTCGGCACCTATTCGGCCGGCGATCTGGCGGGCAACCTTGGCTACAATGTCCCCGTCACGCCCTATGGCACGCGCGTCGGTGTGACGGCCGGGCACTCGGCGGTCCGCATCGTCAACGGGCCACTCGGGCCGATCCACGTCACCGGCGAAAGCAACTCGACGACGCTGACGGTGACGCAGCCGGCGATTGTTACCGAGCACTGGACGGTGATCGCGAACGGCGGCTACGGCTGGGAAAACTCATTGTCGTCGGTGAGCACGGTCCGCATCCAGGATGTTGACAGCAGCACGGAATCGCTCGGCGTCTCGATCAGCTATGCGACCGACATTCTCGCAGCGCAGATCTCACCGGGCGTCGGCATTGTGCAGTCGCACGACCATATTCTGAACGAGAACCGCGATTTCAGCCTGTTCACGGGCAGCGGCAGCGCGCAGGCCATGCTGCCGCTCGGCGCCTCGGTGTCGGCGGCAACGGCATGGCAGTGGACCGGCTCGCGCCTTCTACCGTCGAACCAGCTGTTTCAGATCGGCGGTCCAACGACGGTGCGCGGCTACCCAACCGACGCCATCGCCGGTGACAGCGGGTTCTATGCGAACCTGGAGCTGCATCGGCCGGTCGAGGTGCGGAGCTGGCTGAAGCTCGATCCGTTCGTCTTCGGCGACATCGGATCGGTCGCCTCAACCTTCCCGACATCGACGACGCTGACCTCGCTCGGCGTTGGTTTGTCGGCGACGTGGTATGATCGCGTCACTACGCAGGTTTCGGCCGGATTTCCGCTGACCCACGCGATCAACGGACAGCATGGCAGCGAGATCTACTTTCGGATCGTTCTCAGCGCGCTCTAGTCTTAGGGGGGCGAGGCTAAGCGTCCTGCTGATCGGCGAGCGTCCGGGACTGAGCGTGGCGAGCAGCGTTGGGGCTTATCTCACCTATGATCCGCGCACCGGCCGGGCGATTCGGAGCGCAACTGCGTCTCCAATGGTCATGGCGACGGGTTGTCGTACGCCGAAGCGGCGGAGCTCATCTGCTGGCTGATGACGCAGGCCAAGCACCGCCGGTTGACGGGGGGTCGATTCGAAGGACGACCGGCGGCAACTGCCGGGTTGATCCGAACCGGGCGGCTGTCGCCCCATCGTGCCGGCCACAGCGAGCGTCCCTACCGATATCCTCAACGCGGGTGTCGCGCCGACGGCCGGACCTACCGGATTTCGTTGACATACCGGTGCTCCGCCGTTGCCGCCCGATGGATCGCGAAGATCGTCGGTTCGCCCGACTGATCGTAGGCGATCTCCTCGATGTTGAGGATTGCCGCGGGCGCCGACAGGCCGAGCAGGGCCAGATCGTCGCAATCGGCGAGCTCGGCGGAGACTTGTTCGCGCACCGCTGAAATGCGGATGCCGTATCGTTCCAACAGAAACAGATAGAGCAGTTGGGGCACCTGATCCGGCTTTTGCGGAAACTCCGGAATCCGCACGGCCGGCAGGGCGAAGCGGTCATGCATCACGATGCGCCCGTCGACCTCGCGCGTCCGATGCAGCCGCAGCACCGGCGCCGCCGGCTCGAGCGCGAGCGCACCGCTTTCCTTGTCCGTCGCCGGTCCGATCGAGAGCGACAGCAACCGTGCCGTCGAGCGCAGCAAGGCGCCATCGAGCCCATGCAGTCGGAAATACTGGAAAAAATAGCGCAGGCTATGATGCGGCGTCCGCCCGGTCACGACGGTGCCGGTCTTGCGCCGGCGGCTCAGGAGCCCCTCGGCCGTCAGATCCGTGAGCGCGCGCCGCACGGTACCGACCGCGACGCCGAATTGCTGGGCCAGCGCCACCTCGCCCGGCAGTACCGTGCCGGGCGGCCACTTGCTGAGCAAAATGGCCTCCGAGATCCGCCGCTTTACACTTTCGTAGAGCGGCGCCGCCGCCCGCTCGGTCAGGCGGCGGATCGGCGAGCGGGCCGTCCTCGGCTGGCCTGCGCCTTGCGATTTGTTATTGACAAGGGTCATCGGCCGCCTTTCACATTTCTATATAGATTATAGAAATCCTCTGGACCTGAAAGAGGCTTCGGGTGGCATTGGCGGCGGCGATCGATCGCACCGAACAAGCCTTGGGTTTCGTCGGTTCCGACGGGCCGCACTGGCTACGCTGGCAGGCAGCACTCGCGCGCGGCTTCGGTTTCACCCCCGAAGACTTCCGAGCCTGGGGTCCTTTAAGCAGTTCGGACATGGGTTTCGTGCAGCAGGCGGGTATCCGGGAGATCCTGCTCGGCGGCCTAGGCCGGCCCGACAACAACGTTCACGCCCCGGACGAATTCACCACCATGGAAGATGTCGTCGCTCTGGCGCGCGCCGTCCTTCTCTATCTCAGCGGCGACTTCGAAGAGGCGGAACCGTTACGAGCGACAACACGATAAGAGGAGGGGCGAGAGGCATGCTGAAGTCCGGAGAAATCGACCGGCGGCGTTTCATTGCCGGCGCGACTGCGCTCGGCGCGCTGACCCTGCCCCTCGCGCGTGCCGCCGTCGCCGCACCCAAGCGTGGCGGCACGCTTCGCGTCAGCGTCGACCAGGCGGTCACCAAGCTCAATCCGCTGCTGGTCCGGGTCAATTGCGAGTATCTGGTCGCGGAGCTGCTTTACAGCGGCCTCACCCGCCTCGGCGTCGACATGGCACCCGAGCCGGATCTGGCACACGCCTGGTCGAATTCAGCCGATCTTACCGAGTGGACCTTCCAGCTTCGCGACGGCCTCGTCTTCCATGACGGCACGCCGTGTACTGCCGCCGACGTCGTTGCGACGTTCGAGGCGATCCTCGACCCGAAAACCGCCTCGCCGGCGCTGCAGAATGTCGGCCCGATCGCGCACGTGACGGCGACGGACAAGACCGCGGTCGTCTTCAAGCTGTCCGCCCCGTTCGCCGACCTGCCGGTGACGCTCGCCTACACCAACGCCAAGATCGTGCCGGCCGCGATCGCCAAGACCGGGCTCGCGCGTCTCGACCGGGAGGCGGTCGGCACCGGTCCGTTCAAGCTCGTTTCCTTCGAACCCGAGCGGCTCGTCAAGGTCGTACGCAACGAAACCTATTACGACAGGGCGCGGCCCTATCTCGATCGGATCGAGGTGGTGGTCTATCCCGACATCACGGCCGAAGGATCCGCGCTCATTTCGGGCGACACGGATCTCATGTCGACCGTGCAGCCGACCGAGTATGCCCGTCTCAAGAGTTCGGGTGGTGTCAACGCGCTCCGCGTGCCGTCGGGCCAGTTCTGCAACATCAATCTGGGCTGCAATCAGAAGCCGTTCAGTGACGTGCGGGTCCGCAAGGCGCTGGCGCTCACCCTCGACCGGCCGACCCTCGTCGATTTCGTCGTCGAGGGCTACGGCACGCCCGGCAATGATACGCCACTGAACAGCGCCTATCGTTTCTATACCGATCAGCCGCTCACCAAACCCGACATCGTTCAGGCGAAGAAGCTGCTGGCCGACGCCGGCTATCCCTCGGGTCTCACGGCGACCCTGATCGCTTCCGACAAGCCCTCCGTCCGGACCCAGCTCGCTGTGGCCGTGCGTGAGATGGCGAAGCCGGCCGGCTTCACCATCGACGTGCAGACCATGCCGCACAGCACCTACCTCGATCAGGTTTGGAAGAAGGGGCCGTTCTATATCGGCTTCTACAACATGCAGGCGACGGCCGATGCGATCTTTTCGTTGCTGTATACCTCGAACGCCGCCTGGAACGAGACGCACTGGAACAACCCGGGTTTCGACAAGCTGGTCGGCGAAGCCCGCACCACGGTCGACGAGACCAAGCGCCGCGCACTCTATGCCGACGCGCAGAAGCTGATGCACGACGAAGTGCCATCGATCATCCCGGTCTTCTTCGACCTGCTGGGTGCCCAGCGCGACTACGTGCAGGGCTATCGGCTGCACCCGCGCGGCGCGGTGTTTCGGCTCGACTACGTGTCGCTCGGTGACGGTGCGCCCACGCGTGGCTGAGCGGTCGGACTGGGCAGGCGGCCGGATCGCGCGATGTCGCTAAGGTATCTGCTGAAGCGCTGCGGACTGACCCTCTACACGCTGATCGTCGTCTCGCTGATCGTGTTCGCGGTGACCCAGGTGTTGCCGGGGGATGCCGCGACCATGTTGCTGGGCGAAAACGCGACCCCGGCAGCGCTGGCGGCGGTGCGGGTTCGGCTTGGCCTCGACGCGCCGATCTGGGTTCAGTACGGCCATTGGCTCATGGGCGTGCTCCGCGGCGATTTCGGCGCGTCGCTCCGGACCGGACAGCCGGTCGGCCCGGTCATGATCGAGGCGCTCGGCCGGTCGCTGCTGCTGGCTGCGCTTGCGATCGGCTTAATGCTGTCGCTCGCCGTGCCGCTCGGCATCCTGGCCGCCGTCCGGCGCGGCCGGGCGGCCGACCTGCTGGTCAGCCTCGTCTCCTATGTCGGCGTGTCCCTGCCGGAATTCGTCACCGCGACGCTGTTCGGCTTGGTGCTGGCCGATTGGCTGCAATGGCTGCCGGCGACCGGCTACGTACCGCTGACGGAGCATCCGGGCCGGAGCCTCCTTCATCTCGTGCTGCCCGTGCTGACCGTCTCGGTCATCCTGATCGCCCATGTCTCGCGCATGGTGCGCTCGGAACTGGTCGACGTGCTGCACACCGACTACATCCGCGCCGCGTGGCTCAAGGGCCTTTCGGCGCGCGCCGTGCTGCTGAAGCACGGGTTGCGCAACGCGCTCTTGCCCACCATTACGATCGTGGCGCTCGACGTCGGCTATCTGCTGGGCGGCGTGATCGTGGTTGAGGAGATCTTCGCGCTGCCCGGCATCGGCCGACAGCTCATCGTCGCAATCGAGGCGCGTGATCTGCCGGCGATTCAGGCTGGCGCGCTCATCATGGCCGCGACCTACTCGATCGTGAATTTCGCGGCCGACCTCGCCTATGCCTGGCTCGACAAAAGGATCCAGTATGGCTGAGCTCGTCCGCCGGCTGCTGCGAACGCCGCAGGGCGCGCTCGGCACGGGCATCGTCGCCCTGGTCCTGGTGCTGATCCTGATCGGCCCGCTCGCCGCCCCGCACGATCCCGACGCGATGGCTCCGCTCGCGCGCTACAAGGGGCCGGGCCTCGAGTACTGGCTGGGCACCGACCAGTATGGCCGGGACATCCTGAGCCGGCTGCTCTACGGCGCCCGGGCGACGGTCGTCATGGCCCTCCTCGCGACGGCAATTGGTGCGGCCATCGGCGCGGTCGTCGGCACGCTCTCGGCCTTCCTGGGCGGGTGGGCAGACGAGGCAATCATGCGGACGGTCGATGCGGTCATGTCGATCCCGAGCCTGTTGTTCGCCCTGTTGATCGTCAATCTCCTGGGCAAGAGCAGCATCGACGCGGTCACGGCGATCGGCATCGCCTTCGCGCCCGGCATGGCGCGCATCACGCGCAGCGTGGCGCTCACCGTGCGTAAACAGGACTATGTCCATGCGGCGATCGCCCGCGGTGAAGGCGGCCCCTACATCGTGCTGCGGGAAATGCTGCCGAACGTGGTGGCACCGATCATCGTCGAGGCGACCCTGCGCGTCGCCTTCGCGGTCATGCTGTTTGCGACCTTGAGCTTCCTCGGCCTCGGGGCGCAGCCACCGGCGCCGGAATGGGGCCTGATGGTGGCGGAGGCGCGCCGCTTCATGCATCTCAGCCCCTGGATGATCGTGTGGCCGAGCCTCGCGATCGCGTTCGTCGCCATCGGCTTCAACCTGCTGGGCGACGGGCTGCGCGACGCCCTCAACCCGCGCACCTGAGGACGAGCACCCTTGTCGCCCATCTTGGCGCCCGTTCTGGAGATCGCGAATTACACGCTCGATTACGCGACGCCGCGCGGGGTCTTCCGGGCGCTCGACGCGGTCGACCTCGTGATCGGCCGCGGCGAGGTTTTGGGCCTGGTCGGCGAATCGGGTTCGGGCAAAACCTCGCTTGCGTGGGCGGTCATGCGTTATCTGCCGCGCAATGCCCGGGAGGCCGGCGGCAGCATCAGGCTCGTCGGCGAGGAGCTCACGACCAAGACGCCGGCGGAGATCGCGGCGATCCGCGGGCGCCGGATCGGCATGGTATTCCAAGATCCCAGCACCTCGCTCAACCCGACCCTGCCTTTGGGCGAGCAGCTGGCGGAGGTGCTCGTGCGTCACCGGGCGCTCTCGCGTCGTCAGGCCTGGGCGGAGGGCGAGGCCATGCTCGCCCGGGTCGGGTTGAAACAGCCGGCCCAGATGATGCGCCGCTATCCGCACGAGGCCTCGGGCGGTGAGAAGCAGCGCGTGGTCATCGCGACCGCCTTCGCCTGCGCACCGGAATGCATCCTGTTCGACGAGCCGACGACGGCGCTCGACGTCATCACCGCGCGCCAGATTCTCGATCTCTTCGCCGAGCTACAGACCGAAACGGCGGTCGCCTCGCTCTATATCTCTCACGACTTGGCGCTCGTCTCACATGTGGCTCATCGGGTCGCCGTCATGCATCGCGGCCGGATCGTCGAGCAGGGCGCAGCGAAGGCGATCTTTTCGAGCCCGCGGGACGATTACACAAGACGCCTGGTCGCCGCGGTGCCGAACCCCGCTCACCGGCTGTCTGACGCGGCGCCGGCGCCCGCCGGCAAGCCGCTCATCGAGGCCCAAGCAGTCACCGTGCAGTACGGCCGGACGTGGCGGTTCGGCAGAATGTTCGGCCGCGCGACGGAGCGGGTGGTCGGCAACCGCGCCGTCAGCCTCGCGATCAATCCGGGCGAGATCCTGGGCATCGTCGGCGAATCCGGTTCGGGCAAGTCGACGCTGGCCAAGGCGCTCACCGGCCTCAATCCCTTCACCGGCGAGATACGTTTCGACGGCCGCCGGATCGGCAGCGCGGGTGAGATGGACCGGGCCTATCGGCGCGACGTCCAGCTCATCTTCCAGCACCCGGACGCATCGCTCAATCCGCGCCAGCGCATCGGCGAAATCCTGTCACGCCCATTGGCGCTCTACGGCGGGCATGACGGTCCGCGGGACGCGACCATCGCCCGTCTGCTCGAACAAGTGCGTTTGCCCGCCGACTATGCGCCCCGCCGTCCCCACGAGCTGTCGGGCGGCGAGAAGCAGCGCGTGGCGATCGCGCGCGCCTTCGCCTCGAACCCACGGCTTGTCATCTGCGACGAGATCACGTCGGCCCTCGACGTCTCGGTGCAGGCCTCGGTAATCGACCTGCTGCTCGACCTGCAGCGGCGCCATGGCACGGCTTATCTTTTCATTACACACGACATCAACCTGGTGCGCCAGATCGCGCACCGGATCGCGGTCATGTACCGCGGCGACCTGATCGAGATCTTCGGTGTCGAGGCGCTCGAAGCCGGGTCGCGTCACCCCTACACGCGCTCGCTCATCGAGGCGGTACCCACGCCGGTCGGCGGAACGACCGGTCCTATCGAGGGAGGATCAGAGACATGACGATCGATCGCAACGCGCTACTGGCCCGGCTCGATGAACGGGCCGCGCTCGATTTTCTCGCCGAGATGGTGCGGCACAAGAGCTATTCCGAGACCGAGGGCGAACGCACGCTCGCCCGATTCATGGTCGAGCGCATGCGCGGCCTCGGGCTCGAGGCGGATATGCAGCCGGTCGAAGGCGAGCGCGTCAATGCGATCGGCCGCTGGCGCGGCACGGGCGGCGGCAAAAGCCTGCTATTCAACGGCCATCTCGATACCAACCCGGTGACAGAGGGCTGGACCGTCGATCCGTGGGGCGGGCTCGTCGACGATCAATTCATCTATGGCATCGGCGTCTCCAACATGAAGGCCGGCGATGCCGCCTATTTCTGCGCGGTCAAGACGCTGATGGAAGCGGGCGTGAAGCTCCGGGGCGACGTCGTGCTGACCTATGTGGTCGGCGAGCTCCAGGGCGGCGTGGGCACGCTCGCCGCCATCCGTCAGGGAGTCCGCGCGGACTATTTCATCAACAGCGAACCGACCGACCTGCAGGCGCTGACCATGCATGCGGCCGCCTTCACCTTCATCATCGAACTGACCGGCATCACCCGGCATCTGTCGAAGCGCGAAGCGGCAGTCGACGCCATCCTCGCCGCCTGCGACCTGATCCCACGGCTCGGCGAAATGCGCTTCAGCGGCGCCAGGAGCGAGGAGCATCGCTCGATCAACCGCGTCCATGTCGGCGTGGTGCACGGCGCGCTGGGCCAGGAGCTGCTCGAATGGCGGCCGCCGCAGGTCGCCGATTTCGTCCGCATCAAGGGCTCGGGCCGCTATGCGCCGGGCCAGACCGAAGAACAGGCGCTCGCCGATCTTCGGACGGCGCTCGATGCCCTCGAGGTCCGCTTTCCCGGCCTCAGGGCGACAGTGCGGTCGGAACGAGTCGACGGCCGCCCGCTCATGCCGGCGTTCGAGGTCGCCAAGGATTCCCGGATCGTGCGGACGATCAATACCGCGTACGAGAAGGTGCGCGGTATCAAGCAGCCGACCGGCGCCATCGCCCCGCCTTGCTTCTATGGGACCGATGCCGGCCACTTGTATCATGAGCTCGGCATGGAAGGCATCGTGTGTGGTCCCGGCGGACGCTACAACACCATGCCGGACGAGCGGGTCGATATTCCCGACTTCCTCGACATGATCCGCATCTACATGCTGGCGATCCTCGATATCTGCGAAACCGCGTGATGATGTGCGGCGGAACCCGAGGCGGCGGTCAATTGGTCGCTCGCTTTCTATGTGGTTGCTACGTGAGGACGTGGAGGCGGCAGCCGCGCGCCTTCCTGCCCTAGAAGTTGCGCGCGCAACTTGGCTCGAAGAGCCGTTCCACACGGCCGCCCACTCGGCTTATGGCCGTCTCTCGCAGCATACTAGCACGGTCAAGCTTGCCGGCGGCGAGGGAGCGTACAATGTTTTCATGGCACGACATCTGATGGAGTACCGTGCGGTCGCAGTGTGGAGGGTCGCTTCCTCTATGCGACCCCCGTGCTGAACTAGAGCGTGACGCAGCCGGCCGCGGCGCTATGCGGAGGCCATAGCGGCGTGCTTCGGCATCGTGGCGCTGGACCAGTAATGATGCGCGTATTCGTGTCGGCACAGCTCGAGGAGGCGGCTCTCCGAGAGGTCAGTCGCGAAACGGGCAGGGGACATTCTGGACAGGTCCATCGACGGTCTACCCATCACGATCCACTCGGCCAACGCCTCGCCGAATGCAGGCGCCGTCGACAATCCACCAACGCAGCAGCCGCCGATAACGTAAAGACCCTGCACGCCAGGGGCCGGCCCCAAGACGTGCTCGCCATCTGCCGTCATCGTCGGCAGGCCACCGCGGTGCTCCTGCACGGCAATGTCACGGAAGATCGGGAATTGGTCGTGAACGCTCTCGGCGAGGCGCCGCAGCACCGTGATGTCGAGTTCCAAATCCTCGATCCGGAACGCGGTCGGCTGCCGGGCCATATCGTATTGCACCGGGTTCTTCTCGTAGCCACCCAGCATCAGCCCGCCCTTGTCCGGACGCACGTAAACGTTCGCGTCAATGATGCGCGTGATCGGCTGGTTCGGCGTCACCTCCGGCAGCGGTACGGTGATCATCAGTTGATGGCGTGTCGGCACGACCGGAACGCTTGAGCCCGCGAGGCTAGCGACGAGGCGCAGCCAGCCGCCGGCTGCATCGACCACTGAGCTCGTGCGTATCTCCCCCTTATCCGTCGCGACGCGCGTGACGGCACCGTGCTCTACGACGATCTCCGTGACGCGTGTCTCCGGCAGCAGCCTCGCGCCCAGCCGCTCGCTTGCTCTTGCATAGCCGAGCGGCACCTGTACCGGCTCCAGATAGACGTCTGTGCGCATGTGCAACACCGCCCGTACGCCGTCGGTGTGCAGGAAGGGCATGAGACGTCTCGCCGCTTCCGGCGTGATCAGGTCGACATCGAGGCCGAGCCGTTTGCCAAGCTCGACCTCCTCGCGTACCTGCTGCTCGTGCTCCGGGATTCGGGCGACCTTGAGGCTGCCCGGTTGGAAGAAGACCATCGGCTCGCCGGTTTCTTCCGTGAAACGCTCGATCTTCGCGACGGCACGCGATGCCAGTCGCGTCATCACCTCCGATCGGCGAAGCTGTCCGCTCAAACCCGCCGCACGCGGCGAGGTCTGCGAGGCGATCGCGGCCTGGTCCACCAGCGCCACGCTGCGGCCCGCCTTCGCTAGATGGAACGCGGTGCTCGCGCCCAGCGCTCCCGATCCGATAACCACCACATCGACCCTGTCGATCATGCTGTCGCCCTTCCGTCGCTGCTCGTCCGTGCGTGGTGGCGCCCCAGCAGGCGTACCAGGCACGAGAGGGGGTATGCCATGCAGAGATACATCGCGCCGACAACCATGTAGATCTGCATCGGCATGAAATACTCGCTGCTGAGGTCCCGTGCGCGAAGCATCAGCTCTGGCGCGGAAATCAGCGATGCGACCGAGGTGTCCTTCAGCAGCGCGATCGCGTAATTGCCCATTGGCGGCAGCACGACGCGCAACGCCTGTGGCAGCACGACGTAGCGCAGCACTTGTCGCTCGCGCATGCCGATCATTTGCGCGGCCTCGCGCTGACCAGGATGTATCGCCTGAAGGCCGGCGCGATAAACCTCCGCCAGATATGCCGCGCCGTGGATGCCAAGGCCGAGCACGGCCGCCTCGAAGGCGTTCAGCGCGATGCCGGCGGATGCGAGACCGAAATAGATCAGGAACAGCAGGGTGAGCGAAGGCATCCCGCGCACGACCTCGATGTAGCAGCGGGCGACGCCGCCGAGCACGCGCCTCCCGGACAGCCGTGCAAGAGCAACCGGCAGGCCAAGCGTCGCCGCCAGCAGAAACGAGAGCGCCATGATCTGCAGCGTGGCGAGCGCAGCCTCCAGCAGTTGCGGCATCCATTCGGCGATCAGCGACAAGAGGTTCATGGCGTGAGCGCGCCCCGCCCAAATCGTCGTTCCAGAACCTGCGAAAGGTGCGAGAGCGGCAAGCTCATGGCGAGATAGATGACGGCGACCAGCAGATAGATCTGGGTACTGAGATAGGTTCGGGTGACGAGGGTGCGCGCATCGAAGCTGAGTTCCGGTGCAGCCACCGCGGAGGCGAGCGCAGTGTCTTTTAGCAGCCCGACGGCGAAATTACTGAGCGGCGGTAGAACGACGCGCATCGCTTGCGGCAGGACGACGTAGCGAAGCGCCGCCATGCGGGTCATGCCAATCATGAAGGCTGCCTCCATCTGGCCCTGATGCACGGACAAGAGCCCGGCGCGGAACACCTCCGTCAGATAGGCGCCGCCGTTCAGCCCGAAGCCGACGATCGCCGCCGTCAACGGATCGAGCTTGAGGCCGAGCTGAGCAAGGCCGAAATAGAGCACGAAGAGCTGGGTCAGCACCGGCACGCCCCGGAAGACCTCGACATAGACGCCGATGAGAATACGCGGGATGCGTGCCGGAAGCGTCTGTAGCACTGCGAGGCCGAGGCCGATCGCCGCCGCAATCAGGAAGCCGCCGATCGTTACCTCGACCGTCGTGATCGCCCCGACGAGCAAGACCGTCAGAAGGTCCGGGAATATGTCCAATGCGCGCAGCCACGAATTCTCGCTCATGGCCTCTCGCTCAGGGTGCGTCCACTTGTGCCGGCTCGCGTTCGCGTACGGAGCGCAGCAGCACCTGGGTGCGCGGATGCGACGATGAGCGGAACAACTCGCGGGCTGGTCCCTCGTCCACGATGCGACCTTGGTCCATGACGACGAGCCGGTCGGCAACGTCCTCCGCGAACCGCATCTCGTGCGTCACGATCAGCATTGTCATGCCGTCCCGCGCAAGTCCGCGGATTACGTTCAGCACCTCGCCCACCAGCTCCGGATCGAGCGCGGACGTGGCCTCGTCGAACAGCATCAGCTTCGGCCGCATTGCGAGCGAGCGGGCTATCGCGACCCGTTGCTGCTGTCCCCCTGAAAGGCGCTCTGGATAGGCGTCGCACTTGTGCGGCAGGCCGACCTTGCGCAGCAGGTCGGTTGCCAACGTCTCGGCCTCGTCGCGCTTCGTGCGCAGCACTTTCAACGGCCCGAGCATGACGTTTTCAAGCGCGGTGAGATGCGGGAAGAGGTTGAAGCGCTGGAACACCATGCCGATGCCTGTCCGGATATCGGCGATCTCGCGATCCGTCATCTCGACCCGGCGTCCGTCGACAAGCTTCTCGCCTATGCGCCGCCCGGCGAGGTCGATATGGCCGCCGGTCGGCTTCTCGAGATACGCGATGCAGCGGAGCAGCGTCGTCTTGCCGGACCCGCTCGATCCGATGATGGCGACCTTCTCCCCGGCGGCGACCGATAGAGTGACCCGATCCAGTACCAGCGTGTCTCCGAACGTCTTCGACAGGCCGACGACGTTCAACAGCGCCGCCGCAGGTGCGGCATCGACGTCCGGTATCACGAGGGCCTGGCTCATGCGTAAAACGGTGAGAAATCCTTCGACGTATGTGCTCCAGGTCCCAGCAATCCGCCCTGAGCATCGCGGTCGACGCCGAGCCGTGGGTTAACCGGCGGCGCAATCAGATAGTCGGGGTTGTCGACGCCGTACTTCGCCATCACCTTCGAATTTAATCCGCTCCGCCACAGCCATTTGACCCCGGCATTGACGGCATCGAAGAGGTCGGGATTGTCGAGGTTCATCCCCATCACCGACAGCTGCTTGCGCGTCAGTACTGGAAAATCGGCCTCAGGTTTCACCGGAATCTGCTTCAGCCCCCAGCCCGGGTTCTGCTGGATCAAGTAGCCGACCGTCGGCGCGTCGAGCATTGCGAAGTCCAGCCGCCCTGCGCTCACGTCCCGTATGCAGGCGTCCGTCGTATCGTACAGCTTTACTTCGGTCGTGCCGGGGATCTTCTTCATCTCGGGCACGATGGTGAAACCCGTGACGGTACCGATACTATGCCCTTTCACGTCCGCGATGCCAACGGCGCTGTCGAACGGCATCCCTTTCTTCATGACCATATACTTGCCCGCATAGTATATTTGGTCGGTCAGTAGCATCACCTGGGCGCGGGCGCTGGTCCAACCCATGTTGCCGAGCATGACGTCGGCTCTGCCGGCCCGGATCGATTCGATCGTCGCCGACCATTCCATCAGCGCCGGCTGGACCTTGAGCCCGAGCCTCGCGGCTATCATCGCGATCATCTCACCGTCCGTGCCGATCAGCTGCCCGTCCTTAACGCTCGTCATCGGCATGTCGCCGTTCATCGCGATGGTGAACGTGCCGGGCACCACGGTCTTGAACGCCGGTGCGGCAGCCGCACGGGCCGGCGGAGGCTCGCCGAGCAGCGCCGCGCCGCCGATTAATCCGGCCGTACCGAAGAGCATCCGTCGGCGAGAAAGCGACATACCAGACACAGTCATCGGAACGACCTCCGTAGAAGGTGGCGTGACGGCGGCGGCAACGACATACCTTGCAGCATCTGCCGGCGTCCGGCATGTCATTTTTTGCTGATACGCAAGGATCTTGCTACGCAAGGACCGTGCCATCGAAAAACAACCGCGGAATCCAGACCGCTGCCGCTACGGCACCGGCTCTCTGCCACTGGTTGTGCGTTAGGTCGCGCCGCGCGGAGCCGAGGCGTTGTAACGCTAAGCTGTGGGCCAAGGCCGGAATAGCCGGCCCGGGCCGCGGTGAATGTCGGCGCCGCAGATTCGTAACGATGTCATTACAGAAGCCGGTCAGCGCGTCATCGTTGGTGAATATTTGCGTTGATAGGTTTCCGCATCGGCTTTCGATGCGACGTCGAGAAAGTGCGGGCTTGCGAGCATCTCCACAGCCAACCCGTGCTTCATGTTGGCCCCCATTCTGGTGGCCGTACGAGATGGCCTTCAGCCTTTGCCTATTTCGCGAATGCCACAGCGCCGACAAAGGCGTCTTGTGGCCAGACGCTCATCACTTGCCAAGAGGATCCTAGACAAACGACGGTGGCGCGCCCCCTCATGACGCAGCTGGGCGTGACAAGCACCTCGGCCGCCCTCGGCGGAATCGAAAGCCCGTGCCCGGTTGCCTTCAAAATCGCCTCCTTCCACGTCCAGCAGCGAAGGAAGATCTCCTGCCGGGTTTCGGGGCGCGTCTGTTCGAATGCCAACCGCTCCGCGCGGGAAAACACCGTAGCGGCCAGAGCATCTGCATCAATCGTCGCCCCCAACCATTCAATATCCACTCCGAGGGGGCGGGAGGCGACGCCGATCAGGACACGCTCGTTGGAGCGCGAGAGGCTGAAGTGTAGCCGCGTGCCGCCATTGCGTAGGAACGGCTTGCCTCCGGCCTCGGTCTCCAGCGCCACGTCCTCCGGCGGGACATCTATGATACGGCCCAATACCGTTCGCAGAACGGCATGGCTCACGACATAGCGTCGAGCATCACGTTCAAAGAAGACGCGATCCACACGGCGCAATTCCTCCTCTGAAAGGAGAGGAAGAAGCTCACCCCAGGAGGGGTATGCAAGGCTTGCGTGCCAGAGATGAACGACGGGCCCCGTGCTGCCGCGCAATCGCAGCGCAACAAGGGGCGATGACCACGTCATCAGCCCGACGTTTCCAGCGAAAAGCTGCGAACGCGGGTGCTGTGCGCCAGGTAGAAATCGCCTTGGACGATCCTTCCTGCACCAACGCGCAGGAGCCCGCAACGTGGTCGCGACTCCAGGATATCGCCGCGCCGCTCGATGCAGATATCAGCACTATAGATGCCACGCTGCATCGTCAGCATCGGGCAGTCGAATTCTACCTGGCCCAGTCCACGTTCCAGACGTAATCCCTGTCCCGAGGACAATTCCGTGCAGAGGTATCCGCTTGGCCAAATCAGCGATACGCGAACCGCAACATCCACCAGCGTCTCTCGTGCCTCGTAGGAGAGACAGCAACGGAGGGGCTCGCCGGTGCGGACCGGCCCACCGTCCGGGGTGTCGAATGTCAGATCTATGGTGACGACAGGCCCCTGTGCCTCCTTGGTGGATCGTGCAAATGATGCGGCATAGTAGGCGCCAATAACCTCGCTCGGATCGCCTTCCAGCAGGATGCGCCCGGCACTGAGAAGCAGAGCCCGGCCGCAGACCCGCTCGACGGCCGCAAGGTCGTGCGAGACCAGAAGCACGGTCTTACCTTCCCGTCGCAGCGCCTCGATGCGCTCGAAGCAGCGAGCCTGAAACGCGACGTCCCCGACCGCGAGCACCTCATCGAGCAGTAGGATGTCTGCGCTTAGGTGGGCGGCAATGGCGAAGCCCAGCCGCACGAACATGCCGGAGGAATACCGCTTCACCGGGACATCCAGGAACTCGTTCATCTCCGCGAAGTCGACGATCCCCGGCAGCTTGCGCGCGATTTCGCGATAGCCCATGCCGAGAATCGCGCCGTTGAGGAAGATGTTCTCTCGCCCTGTCAGATCCGGTTGGAATCCGGCGCCAACCTCGACCAGCGACGCAAGCCGGCCGTTAATCTCGATTTCTCCTGTGGTAGGCGCCGTGATACCCGAAAGCAGCCTGATCAGCGTGGTCTTTCCCGACCCGTTGGGGCCGACGATGCCCAGCGTCTCGCCGCGGCGGATCTCGAAGCTCACGTCTCGCAATGCCCAGAACGTCTGGCGTCGCGGTAGAAAGCCGAAGGGCGGCCAACTGGTGTCGCCATGCGCGGGGACGTTGAAGCACTTCGAGACATTCCTGACCTGTATGTCGATCACAATGCGGTTCCCCGTGTCTGGACCGTATCGGCTACATCTCGTCCACGATCTTTGCCTCCAACCGCTTGAATGCGCCGTACGCGAGGAGAAAAAACACGCCGCCCGCGAAAACACAGTAGAGGAGGCCGCCGGCATTCGGTGCACAGCCATCCAGGACTGCAAGCCGGAAATCGTCGACCAGGATCGCCAGCGGGTTCGCCCAGTAAACGGCCCGAAAGCCCGCCGGCACGGCCGAACCTGGGTACACGACGGGTGCCATAAACATGAGGACCTGAAGCACCAATGGCAGCGCGACATTGATGTCGCGGGTACGGACCTGCATCGCGGACAGCAGAAGGCAAAGCCCGGCGATAATAAGGGTGAGAATCGCCATAATCGGGGCCACGAAAAGTGCCTGAGGCGATAACGGCAAGCCCCAGAACAGCATCATCGCCAGTAACAGGACGAAGGCGATGAGGAAGTCGAACAGAGCCGCAGCGACGTACGACAGCGGCACGATCTCGCGCGGGAAATACACTTTCGCCATCAAGGTCTGGTACGACAACATACCGCCGGCGGCTGTGGTCGTTGCGGTCGAACAGAAACTCCACGGGAGCAGGCCCGCCATGACAAACAGGGGGTAGGGCGAAGGCGTGGCATGGTACCCCGCAGCACGCGAGAAGACGGCCACGTAAACTAGCATCAATGCCAGGGGCTGGAGGACTGCCCAAAGCCAGCCCAGCACCGATTGCCGATAGCGAAGCTTCAGCCGGGTCGCGGTCATGGCGCGGAACAGG
Source organism: uncultured Acetobacteraceae bacterium (assembly GCA_964434035.1). Lineage (GTDB taxonomy): Bacteria > Pseudomonadota > Alphaproteobacteria > Acetobacterales > Acetobacteraceae > CAYSTX01. Next base: position 15,681 of record CAYSTX010000004.1, on the reverse strand, counting down.
CCGAAGTAGCGGGCTAGCAAAGTCAGGTCGTCAGAAACGGAGCCAAAGAGCGGGCGGACGGGCCGGATCACCTTTCTCGGCCGGCGTGGCTCGCCATGAGAGCTGCAGACGTACGGCTCTTTCACGATGCTGTTCATTGGATCCGAGCCCGAGGCGGGTGTCCCAGCGCCTGTTCAATTTCCCTGGCAATCTGCTGCTGAGCTGTTGTCTCGGTGAGGAAGCGCGTGTGGCTGCCTGGAACATCGTGCACGCGAACTCTCTCGGCCCGCCGCGCCCATCCACGCGCGATATTCTCGGATAGCCAAAGCCGGTTCTTGCAACGGAAAAGCTGGACCTCCCCGGCAAACAGGGTCCGTTGTCGGTAGGCATGCACCGCCTGCCACGTTGCCGACCAGAGGTGATCAAGATAGCGCTGTTCTTCCGAGGTAGCCGGTGGGTCCCGCCCCCGGAAATAAGGCAGAACCTGGCGTGCGAAATCATGCAGAAGTCGACTGGCAAGCCGTCGTGGCCAGTATCTTCGGTAATAGCCGTTCACCGGAGTATCGAACTGCGCCAGCAGTGCCACCTCCCGGCCCTCCGCCTGCAGCTCTAGCGCTATTTCCAGAGCAAGAATGCCGCCGTCGCACAGGCCGCCGAGCAGGTAAGGGCCTGTGGGCGCGATAGCCAGAATGTCGCGCAAGAACACGGCGGCGATCTCGGACATTGTCGTCAGCAATGGCTCGCCAGCAAGCAACCGCTGTTCCTGCAGCGCGAGGATGTCGAGCTGGAAAAAAGGCTGATCAGGCTCGAGGGCCCGGCTGAGGTCGCGAATTTCCGGCGCCGAACCACCGACAAAAAGTGGCGGGCGTTTGCCGCCCCGGAAAATCGGAATGGCAGCGCACTGGCGGCTGTCATGCGCACGAAGCCGGCGCGCCATGCCCGCGATCGTGGGCTCTTGGAAAAGCAGCGAGACTGGAACCCGCAGCCCAAGCGTACGGCTCACCTCGTGCATGACCGCGACTGCCTGCAATGAGTGGCCGCCCAGGTCGAAGAAGTTCGCCTGGGTGTCAGACGGTCGGCGCTGCAAAATCCTCTCCCAAATGTCGATCAGCGTTTGCTCCAGCATCGGATCCGACGGACTTCCGCTGGCCGTGCCTTGTGGCGGCGCGATTGGGTGCGGATGGTGCACCGGCCGCTGGTGCGCCATCCACGGTCCAGGCGGGCGGCCTATTTGGACGATCCGTGTCTCCGGTCGCGCAACGACTTCCGTCAGCAAATGGATGTAGTGATGCAGCAAGCTGCTGATCTGCTCGGCCGTGAAAACCCCGGTGCGATATTCGGCGCGCACCCAGCCAGTGCCCGGCGACTCCTGGATCACGCTAACGCCGAGATCGAACGGCGCTGCTGCGGCCTGGACGGCGTAGGGTGCTACGGTGAGGGCGCCAAAGCGCTCCATAGGCGTCGCCGTCGGAACTGAGGCAAACAGGATCTGGAAAATCGGGTTCCTGCCGATTTTTCGGGTGGGTTGCAGGGCCCGCACCAGTCGTTCGAAGGGCACGTCCTCATGTGCTAACGCCTCAACCATCCCCCTCTTGGTCCGCGCCAGTACGTCTGAGAAGGCGGGATTCCCGGACAGGCTCGTGCGAACGACCACAATGTTGGCGAACGGACCAATCAGGTCCTCGAACTCGAGCCGGTTGCGGCGCGCGGCCGGAACCCCGATGACTTGATCCTCCTCTCCGGAAAGCTGCCAAAGCAGAACCATGAACGTTGCGAGCGACAACGCGAATACCGTTGTGCCCTGCCGCTCCGCGGCAGATGTCATCGCGGACATCAGCTCCGGAGAAAGTCGAATGGCATGGCTCGCGCCTTCGGTGGATGGTTCTGCACCTGCACCTGCATCTGCGGCACCGGCCAAGTGAGGCGGCTCCGGTGCGCCGGCCAGCCGGTCAGCATAGTGGGCGAGCTGGAGCTGAAAATCACCAGATGCGAGCCTGTCCTGCTCCCACAGGGAATAGTCTGCATATTGCAACGGCAGTCGCTTCAACGCAGGCCGCCTTCGCTCGCATAACGCGGTGTAGCAGTCGACCATCTCCTTGACGAAAAGGCCGAGCGACCATCCATCGGCGACTATGTGGTGCAGTGTGCAGAACAGAATGTGCTGCTCCGCGCTCAGCTGAAGGAGCGACACTCGCAGCACCGGTCCCCGCTTCAGGTCAAAGGGGGTGTAGGCCACCCGGCGTGCGACGGCGTACGCCGCGCGCTCCGGCTCTGGCGCATCGCGCAGGTCCATAGCTGTCAGGACCTGTGGGCTTTCCCGGTGCACTACCTGGACCGGGCGGCCGGAGATGACGTCGAAGGTTGTCCGCAGGATTTCATGACGCCCGACAACGATTCGGAGGCCGAGTTCCAGCGCTGCGGTATCCAGCGCACCGCTCAGGCGCAAGCCGACGCAAAGATTGTTCGCCGCCGATACGCCCATGACCTGCTCGGTGAGCCAGACGCCTAGTTGCCCAGACGACATCGGAAAAGCCTGTGGATCGTCAGTCTCCGTAGCCAGATCGGCGGCAGGTTTATCGCAATCCCTGTTCGGTAGCTCCTCGGTTTTGGCCACACGGCAAGTTTGCAGAAATGACGCCACGGCTGCGGAATTCGGCAGGGAGGTGCTGTCGCATCTGCCAGGCCACGTCGGGATGCGGGTCAACGTCGCTCCACGCTCGGACATGATCTACATCGCCCGCATCTGCTGCAGTAGCATGTCGATCTGCGCGGGCGAGAGCTTGGCTAGTTCCGCTGCGAGCGTACCGAGTTTTGGCTCGTGCCTTGGCCGGATCTCACGCAAACGCGGTGCGGTGCCGCTGGCCCTGGCCATTTCGACTTCTCGCGCCAGCCCCTCAATCGTCGGGACATCGAAGAAGCTACGGATCGAGACGTCGACCTCAAAATGCTTACGGATGCGTGCGAGAACCTGCATGGCCAGCAGTGAATGCCCGCCGAGATTGAAAAAATCCTGAGTCACCCCGACCTCCGGAACGCGGAGGAGTTCCCGCCATATCGCAGCCAGCTCAGCTTCCGTTTCGGTATGCGATCTGGTGAAAGACACCGGTGTGCGTTCGCCGCCAGCCGATGCCGGCAAGGCCCGGCGGTCAACCTTCCCGCTGAGCAACAGCGGCAGCTCTCGCATCGCAACGAAGAGCGTCGGTATCATGTATTGCGGTAGCCGGTTTCGGAGAAAGGCCCGCAGTTCTTCTGGAGGGGGCAGTTCCCCGTTCCACCCGACCACATAGGCCACGAGTTGCTTGGCACCCCCTGCCGCGTCGGCGATGACGGCGGCCGCCACTTGGCGCACAGATGGATGCGCACCCAGGTGCGACTCCACCTCACCGAGTTCGACGCGATAGCCGCGGATCTTTACTTGGCCGTCCTGACGGCCCAGATATTCAATGCTGCCATCCACCAGGAAACGACCCAGGTCGCCCGTCGCGAAAAGGACGGGCGACTTTTTGCTGAACGGATTTGGCAGGAACCGCTCAGCCGTCAGATCGGATCTGTGCCAATAGCCGGCCGAAAGGCAGTCACCGCCGACATGAACCTGGCCTGCCACGCCGATCGGAACCGGCTCCATATGGCTGTCGAGGATATACACCTGCGTATTGGCGATAGGCTTGCCGATGGGCACAGGCTGGCTCTCAAGCGGCTCGCGCACCTCATGGCAGGTAACGTCAGCAGCCACTTCGGATGAGCCGTACAGGTTGAGGAGAACGGCCGTGGGGCATGCAGCATGGAGCCGTCGCGCCAACTCCTCCGGCAGGTACTCACCGCTAGCGGTCCAGAATTTCAGGCGGGGCACGCGAGCCGCCAGATCCGGTGCATGGTCCAAGAGCACGCCCAGCAACGTCGGTACCAAGACGATGCGCGTCACCCTCTGACTGGCCAATAGCGTCAGCAAGATTTCCGGATCGATGACCTGGTCGTCCGGAATGATGACGTTCGGAACTCCACGCAGCAGTGGGCCGAACATCTCCCAGATGGAATCGACGAAGCCGAGAGCCGTCTTTTGACAACAGACCTCCTCGGGAGCGAACGGATAAGAGCGGTACATCCATTCGAGCCGATTGATAATCCCGCGATGGGTGCCCATCACGCCTTTCGGATCACCCGTCGAGCCCGAGGTATAAATGATGTAAGCGAGTTCGCTACTCGCGCTGAGCGGTGGCGGCGCATCCTTGCGGTCTCGCCAGATCGCCGCGTCCGCATCCAGCAGGATGGCCTCAGCCGTCTCGGGCAACGCGTGGCGCAGTTCGCGTCTCGTCAGAATATACCGGCAGCCGCAGTCGGCGATCAGACGATGTAGCCTCGCGGACGGCTGGGCGATATCGAGCGGCACCCAGAGACAGCCGGCCTTAAGGATCCCCAAGATGGCAGCGAAGGCATCGGTAGACCGGCCGAGATGAACGCCCACCGGCGTGCCTGTGGTGGTATCCCTCTCGGTGAGCAGATGCGCAATACAGTTGGCACGATTGTCCAGCTCGGCATACGTGATGGTCCGGCCAGCCTCGATGAGCGCAATACCGTTCGGGGTACGGCGGACCTGCGCCTCGAAGGCGGTGTCAAGGCGCAGGTGCCGAGGATATTCGGTCTCGGTGCGGTTCCACCGAATGAGTATACGCTCCCGCTCGTCGGCATCTAGCAGGCCAAGCCGGGAGACTGGGATCCTGGGCGCATTGAGCGCTGCCGAGAGCAGATTGACAAAATGCCGCGCCAGCCGCTCGATCGTCGCTGCCTCAAACAGATCGGTGCTGTACTCAAACGCGCAACGGAGCCCCTCGTCCTCCTCCACTACCTCGAGGGTGAGGTCGAATTTTGCCAGACCGCTGTCAAATTCAAGCTCCTCGATCTCCAGCCCAGACAACCGGGCTACCTGCTTCGGTCCGTTCTGCATCACGAACATTATCTGGAAAATCGGTGCGTGGCTGCTGCTGCGCTCCGGGTGAAGTTGCTTGACCAACAGCTCGAAGGGAAGTTCCTGATGGGCGTAGGCGCCGAGCGCGACCTCGCGCACGCGTTTGAGCAGGTCCTCAAAGCAGGGGCTGCCCGACAGGTCGGTTCGCATGACCAAAGTGTTGACGAAGCACCCGATCAGGTTGGTGAGATCGGGGTCGTTACGATTGGCGACAGGAGTGCCCACCAGGATGTCCTGCGCGCCGCTGTAGCGCGACAGTAGAACCTGAAAAACACCGAGCAAGCCCATGTAGAGAGTGGCGCCCTGAGACGCACAGATTTCCTTCAGACCGGCTGTGAGATCGGCATTGATGACGATGCTGTGCAGCGCCCCGCTATGACTTTGCACCAAGGGCCGGCGATGGTCGGCGGGCAGTTCGAGAAGCTCCGGACTGCCTTGGAGGTTGGATTCCCAATAAGCGAGGTGCGCAGCAAGCGTCTGCTCCGTGAAATGGTCCTGCTGCCAGTGTGCGAAATCGCCAAACGTCACCGCCAGGGGCGGCAAGTCCGGTTTGCTGCCGGTCGTGCGGCTTTCATACAGCTCAGAGATTTCATTAAAAATGATGCTCATCGACCAACCATCGGTGATGATGTGGTGTATCACCAGCACCAGTAGGTGCTCTTCACTACCGATCTTTATCAGCAGCAATCGAAGCAGCGGAGCGCGAGCGAGATCGAATGTCTTGCGTCCCTCCTCCGCCGCCAGCCGCAGGGCCTCATCCGTGCGTTGGCTGGCAGGTAGATGCATCAGGTCGCGCGTGGGCAAGCCAACCTCAACGACATCCTCATGGATGTGCTGCAAGATGACGCCATCTTGCTCGACGAAATCTGTTCGGAGCGCCTCGTGACGGCGCAGGAGCAACAGGAAGCTGTGGTGCAGTGCATCAGCATCCAACATCCCCTTGATCCGTAGCACGCGGGTCAGGTTGCAGGTGGGCGTATCCGGATCAAGTGTCTGTTGCAACCAGAAGCCGCGTTGGGCGAAGGACGCCGGAGGCATAGAGTTCATCGCACTTTACTTGCCATCAGGGATTGCAAGTGTGTCGCGTTTTGATTGGCCAATCAAAAATCTTTCGGGGTAACCCCTTTCTTGCCCGATAAGCGAAGCCGGCGTCGATGTTGGTTAGGTTCTCTGCTGACCTGGCGGGTAACTCAAGGCGCGGCTGGGGAGGTCGAAACCCCAACAAAACCCAGCGGTGGAGGCAACCCTGGAAGCGGAGATGACGGAGGCGCTGGGCGCGGCGAAGAGCGAGCAGACGGAGGCTCGACGTGCCTATCGGTCGCGCTATTACACCGGTCTTTGATCACCCGCGTGGCTGGAACTGCGCGTGCCGCAGGACCGTGCCGCCCGGTTCTCGACGGAACTCTTTGAACGCTATCAGCGCTCGAGAAGGCGCGGGTGGGGCCCCGGCGGAGATGTAAGTGCAGGGCGTCTCCGCCCGCGAAGTGAAGGCGGTGACGGAAGCCTTGTGCGACGATGAATTCTCGGCCTCATCGATCAGCCAGATCAACAAGACCCTGGATGAGGCGCTGAGGCGACGAACAGCCGACCGAAGCGCCCCATTCACGGACGCCTTCGTAGCTAACCACACGCCGCAGGCGACCGGGTCAGTTCAACCTCACGCAGGCTGCGATAGGGATTGGGCGAGGTCGTCATGCCGAACAGGCTGCCATGCCGGCGAAGGCGCACCAACCCGAGAACGCCGTTCCGGATGCTTCCTTACATCCATTGCCGATAGCGTCGACGGTGCCGCGCTGAGATTACAACGGTAACCAGCATGGGCACTCCGGCAATTATACCGTAACGGCGCTTCCCGAGCATCGGCTGTGGGAAGTTTCCGGCATGTCTGCCGGGAGCACGCAACCGAGCAAGACGGAGTGAGATATTGGCAATATACATGAAACTGGGCAGCGCGACCGGTGATGTCACCGAAGCCGGCCATACCGGGTGGATCGAGCTGATCGATGCGCGGTGGAGCATGTCGCGGACCATCAGGAGCTCGGTCGGCATCGGGCAGAACCGCGAATCGACCTCGGCGTACGTCAGCGAGCTGACCGTCACGAAGCTAATCGATTCGGCAAGCTCGAACATCGCGCAGAACGCGTTCGTCGGCGAGGCGCAGACCTGCCAGATCGATTTCACACGCGTAAGCAAGGGCCAGGAAGCCGTTTTCCGCTCCGTCCAGCTCACCGACGCGGTCATCAGCGGCTTGGTCAATGAAGGGCATGGGTCGGAGCGGCCGATCGAGACGTTGATGCTCAATTTCACCGTCATCGCGATCACCGACACGGCGGAGAACGCCACCGGCACAGCCGGCAGCAACTCCACGGTCACCTACGACCTCACGAAGGCCCAGACCACATAAAGCCAGACCACATAAAACGTCGAACGACCGGCCGGAAGCCGATACGCTTTGCCTTCGCCGGGCGAGCGTATCGGTTTCTGCTCGTGCACTATCTGCGTGCAGGACGTCGCGCGCGTCAGCAGCCGACGACGAGGGCCGTGACGTTGTCCGTCGCCTTGCACCGCAGCGCCTCATTTACCAGCGCCTGCGCGGGATCGGCATCCGTCATCAGCCAGACGAGATCGCCCTGGGGCACCGCTTTAATCAGCCCGTCGCTGCACAGAAGAAAGCGGTCGCCCGGCTCGACAAACCCGATCACCTTGTCGACGAGTCTGCCGTCGCCTGCTGCGCCGATCGCGCGCGTTATGACGTTGCTGCCCGGATGCAGCTCGGCCTGCGCCTCGGTCAGCTCGCCGGCGCGCACCATCTCGCCGACGAGACTGTGATCGGCGGTCAGGGCGTGTAATTGCCCGTCGCGTCGGACATAGGCGCGCGAATCACCGGCCCAGAGACAGGCGAGATGATCGCCATGCAGCAGCAGGACGACGACGGTCGTCGCCGGCTTGCCTGCCCCGCGCGTCTGCGCTGCCTGCAGGAGCCGCTCATGTGTATCGCGGAGCCGCGCTCGCACGGCGTCTATCAGTTCCGTCGGCCCCAGCCCCTGCGGGAGGGTTTCCAAGCCTCGCACCACGTCCTGCGACGCAAGGCCGCCGCCTGCCTGGCCCCCTACGCCGTCTGCGACGGCGAACAGGCCGATCTCCGGGCGGCAGAGATAGGCATCCTGGTTGCTCGTGCGGACGCAGCCAGGATGCGAGGCGGCCCAACACTGCAGGCTTGTCACGCCGTCAACATCCTCAAGAACGCGTTCTCATCGGGCCATACCTCGCTGCAGTAGTCCGACACGGTGCTATCGGTGGTCCGCCACCAGCATATGGCCACGGAGGTCGGGGCGCCGGCAGGCAGGGGCGGTGGGGCAGCATTCAGGCTCTGCGCCAGCCAATCAGGCGTCAGTGCAGCCTTGATGGACTCGGTACCGATCCGTTCGGCCGCGTCCAGGAATGCTTCGTTCGCCATGGCGCATTCAGCCGCGATCAGCAACGGAAAGCTGCGGCCGACGCAATCCGCGCTGGGCAACCACACGCCGCTGACCGAGGTCGCGCCACAGAGTCCGGCAGCGAAGGAAAAACGCCACGCCGGCATCCTCGACCAGGCATCGTCCCAGCTTTGCCCAAGTGCTTGCCGCGTCGGAGGTATCACTTCGTGCAGCCACCGGTCCCAGGCATCGGCAAACGCCCTGGAAAGCCCGATCCGTACGAAATCCCCGCGCGACGGCATCTTTCCGAAGAAGCCGACCTTCGTAAAATCGTCCGCGGCGTTCACTTGACTACCGGGCACCGGAATCCGGCCAGAAGGCGCTGGCCGAACGGGTTGTGCGACGAGCCCGCCCGCAGGCTGAAGGTCGCGGACTGGCCGCCAACGTTGAAGGTGAGCCGGAAGGTTTCCTGGCCACCATCGGGTCTGATCTGAGCTGCCCCGAGAAGCCGGAACAATGCCCATGGGCCGCTTTCCTGCAGGGCCGGTGCCGTGCCGGGCGCCGTGTCGGCGCGGAGGGAAACGTTGCTCATGCCGTCCGTCCCTGGCCAGGTGAAGGACGTCACCGTACCCGGTCCCGTTGAGGTCGTGCCCAAAGTCAGCGCGGGTTGCGCAGATCCCGCGCCGGCTTCGGCCTGCAGGGTGAAGCGGAGTTGGGGCTGATTGCCGCCGAGCGGGAAGAATGCGTCCCTGATCGCCGCCGCGCGCTGGAAGCTGGCAAGCGTCGCGGTATCCACCGGTGCGCTCACGCCGTTCAGCGCGTGCAGCCGCCAGACGGTCGTGCGGGTGTCGACAAAGGGCTTTATTTGCGTCTGAAAGTAGCTGTCGAGCTGGCCGCCGGGCGCGAAGACGCGGGCGAAGTCATCAATGGGGGCATCCTGGGTGGCGGCCGGATTAAACGGGTAGTGGCCGTCCACAAGGCTTCGGCAGGTGCCCCCCGGCCCATCTCCAGCGCCAAAGGCTGCCGACGCCGCATCATGCACTGCACTTCCCAGCATCGTGTTGCCGGAGGTCGCAATCTGCCGCAGCCACGTCGATACCGGCACCGGCTGGCGCGCCGCCTCGGCGAGCAGCAGTTGCACCGGGTCGCCGCCCCCCTGCAGCGTCGCGGGCAGAGTCGGATTGCCGGGCGTCGCCGCCGCCAATTCCTGTTGCAGCGCGTTGATCAGGTGCAGGATTTGGTCGAGCGGAGCCGTGGTCCCACCGCCGGCAAGGTCGGTGAGAGCCCGGAAATGCGCATCGAAGCCGGGCAAGGAGGCGGCAGATGCGGCCTGGGCCTCCTTGGCGTTTGCCGATGGCGCTACCGCAAGCAACTTCGTCAGGCCTTGCTCGCGCGCATCCGGCTTAGGGCTCGCGGCTGCAGTGCTCGGAGGTGGAGCGTCGAGCCGCAGTTCGCGTGCAATCGCGGTCAGAAGGTCCCGCATCGGCGACTGCGGCGACGACAAGACATAGAGGCGCTGCACCTCGGTTTCGCGGTTACCGAACGGGGCGAGCGCGAGGTCACCCAGCAGATCATCCCAGTACTTCTGCGCATCGGCGGCATACAGCGCGAGAACCGCCTGCTCCAGGGCCGTGACCTGCGGGCCTTCCGTCGGAACCTGTTCGGCATGGCCGAGCACCCAGCTTTCCCCGGCCACCTCACGTGTCGTCGCGGCCAGATTCTGCCACAGCACGCTGTGGAATCCTGCGTTGGTGAAGAAGCCGGGGATCCCCTCGGTCAGCTTACGTCCAGAAGGGCGGGTGAACATCTCGATTCCGGATGAACCGAGCGCCTCGGCGGGCGTCCAATCCGGAAGCGATTGCGATTTTGCATCCCCGCGTAGCCGGCTATAGACGCGCGAGGCTAGGCTCACGCGGCTGAACGTTGCCTGTGCCGCTTCCACGAGCGCCCCATCCAGCGTCATCGGCGGAAGCGGGCTCGCAAGCATCGCGTCCAGATGGACGAGAAGCTTCGTCCGCAGCGCGGCGTTCAGTGCGCCCGGGAACCGCACCTGCCAATCAGCCGCCATCCAGGCATGAACGAGTTTCGCGTCGAGCGGCCCGGCCCCGCCGAGCATGAGATAGATACGTGTCGCCTCGTAAAGGAAATCGGCGTCTCCAAAACGATCGCGCATCTGCTGTTCGAGCCGCCAGATCAGTCGCGGCAGGAGCACACGTTGCAGGGCGCGCTCGTAGACGAGCCGGTCGGTTTCCGCGAGCTTCGTTTCCTGTGACAGACCGAGAACGTTCGGCGCCCAACCGTTACCGCCATGCGGCAGCGCCGCGGCCGCATCCAGGAGCGGCGCCACATGTGCGATGTCGTCATCCGCCACCGGATCGAGGCGCAAGCTGGACAGGATCTGCCGGTAGGCGGCCACCGCCTCATCCGCCTGTGCCACAGCGACGCGGTTCGCCATGTCTGCACGCCAGAGCAGAATCCCACAGGCGGCCGTTACTAGGCCCACGGCCGAGAAACCGGCGATGCGCAGGATGCGCCGCCGCCGCGCACGGCCCGAGCGGGAGGCGACCAGCAAGGCCTCGCCCAGAATCACTTCGCGCAGCAGCCGCGTGACGAAATAGCTGCGTCCGCTGGTCGGCCGCAGGCTGGGTGCGCGTTTCTGATCGATCCCGAAGGAGCGGGACAGCATCCCGATCAGCCGGTCGATCGGCGCGCCTTCCTGGGTTGCGGATGTCATGTAGATGCCGCGCAAGAACGGGGCCGGATCAAGCCGGCTGCCGGAGAAGGCCTGGCTCAGGAAGTCGTTCAGCGGCTGTTCCAGGCTCGCGACCTGAAGCGGAAAACCGTTGATCAGCGCGCGCCGCTCCGCGGTGGTCTCGGCCTGCAGGCGCTCGATCAGCCGCTCCTCCAGCCGGCCGAGCAGCAGGCGGAACTCGCGGCTGAAAGCCTCTACGCCGGCATCCAGCGGGAAGGTCATCCCCCAGACCTGCGCGCGCTTTGCCGCGTCCAGATCGTCGAAATAGGTGTCGAAGCCGCGGAGCTGATCAGCCTTGCTGAATACGACATAGACCGGCACGCGTACTTTCAGCCGCTCCGTGACCTCGTTGATCCGCAAGCGAACGGAACGCGCGTGCGCGGCGATGTCCGACGGCGCGGCCGTGGCCAGGTCCGCCAGGGAAAATACCGCGATGACGCCGTTGATCGGTTGGCGCGGCCGCGTGCGCCGGAGCAGGTCGAGGAACCCATGCCAGCCGGCGCGATCGACCGCGGCATCGGAATCCTGCGTCGTGTAGCGCCCGGCCGTGTCGATCAGCACCGCCTCGTCGGCGAACCACCAGTCACAGAGCCGGGTGCCGCCAAGACCGCCGATCGCTGGGTCCTCTGCATCCTCCGTCAATGGGAAATGCAAGCCGGAGTTCAGCAGCGCTGTCGTTTTGCCCGAACCGGGCGGACCGATCAGCACGTACCAGGGTCGCTCATAGAGGTTCTGTCCGCCGCCGCGGCGCCGCACGCGCAGGAGCGCCTGCTTCATCCGCTCTCGCAGCCTTGCCACCTCTTCGGCGGCGTCGGCTTCCGTGTCGTGCGCGCCCTGGCCTTCCCCGGCCATGGCAGCGGCGAGGCTGCGTGCACGGCGCCGCTTGCGCCAGCTCAGCACAAAGTTGACGCCGAGGCAGATGGCAAGAAGTACCACCATCGTCGCAATGCGTCGAACCGGTGGTTGCAACGCCGGCACGATGGGGAAGAGGTACCAGATCATGGTACTGGCGATGGCCCAGCCGGCAAGACCAGTCGTCCACCGGCTGGTCAGGGTCATGAGCAGGTAGGGAAGGCGGTCCATCAGGGCGCTCCCCGCTGATCGACGATGATTTCAACACGGCGGTTCTGCTGCCGCCCCTCGGGTGTCGCGTTGGTCGCGATCGGGTCGGCCTCGGCACGGCCTTCCGCCGTGATGCGTGCCGGCCCGATCGTGCTTGCGAGGACAGTGGCAGCGGCTTTCGCGCGCGCTTCCGAGAGCTGGAAGTTCGACGGGAAGGCCACGGTGTGGATCGGCTGGTTATCGGTGTAGCCGACGATGTGCACGGGCCCCGGTTTCGATTGCAGCGCCGTCGCGATGCGCTGGAGGATCGGCAGGAAGCTGGGCTCGATGGTTGCACTGCCGGACGGGAACATGCCGGCGCTCTGCAGGCGGACGATCGGCACCGCCTGCGTGCCGACGACGCTCACTAGGCCGTCTTGGACCTCGGGCTGCAAGAAGGCCGTGAGTGCGTCCCGTGCACCGGGCGGCTGCGGCGCCGGGGGTACCGGCTTGGGCGGGCCGGCGCGAACGATGGCGGGCATGGAAGAAGGCGGCAAAGCCAATCCAGCCGCGAACAAGCGATCGGATTGCGCATTCAGCCCAAGCAGGATCAGCGCATAGGCAAGCCCCAGCAGCGCGGCCGCGACGAGTGCCGCGAGCCACACGGGCAGTTCGGTACTCAGCCGGCGGAATGGCGCTGACACGCCCTGCCAATGCACCGAGAGCGCGGGTTCGGCTGCGCCACGTTGCCGCAGGATGACGAGATACGTTTCCTCGCGGACGCGATCGAGTTCGGCAGGTCCGCGCGGCGAAAGGCGGTACCGGCCCTGCATGCCGAGCGAGATGCAAAGATACATCAGCTCGATTACCGGGAGGAACTTGCCCGCGTTCTGGCAAAGTCGGCTCAGCAGCTCGAAGAAACGTTCGCCGCTGCGCACCTCCTGGTGAAACGTCGAGACCAGCGATGCATCGGCCCAAGGTCCGCGCGTGCCCCAGGGCGTGTTCTGCACGACGTCATCGAGGCTGGCGCAGATTGCGTAGTGGCTCGTGCGTATCACCTCAAGCGGTAGCTTCGCCTCACGCAGCACCTGTTCGTAGCGCCGGACCTCCGTTACCGCGCGCTCACGAAGACTGGCCGGATCCGGCACCGTCAGCAGGTTCCGCAGCCCGGACATTAACGAGAGCAATGGCGCCGCCGCCGCCACGATCGGCGACAGGCCGATGGGCGGCAGATCATGGAAACCCTCGGGTCCGTCGGGGCTTGGCGCCGCCGGCGCCGAAGTCGCCGGCGGCGGTTCCGCAGCGGGACGGAGCGCCGAACGGGGGACGATGACCGTGCCGTCGTCGTCATCCGTTTCGGCGAAGGGATTGTCGTTGCTCACGTCTCGCGCCTCACGCTCGGATTGCCCAGAGTTCGAGTTCCAGGTTCGGGAAATCACCCGACACGTGGATCGCAAAGCCGCCGGAGTTCTGCATCTGCTGCCAGTGCGGCGAGCTGCGGTCGAGCTCGAAGTACTGCGCGCCCGGAATGAACGGCATCTGTCGTGGCGCCACAGGCAGTGCGCGCAGCTCGATGCCCGGCAGCGCGACGTTCACGAGTTCCCGGATATGTTCGACCGCGCCGATCTTGGCGGTGCCCGGGAACACGCGGCGCAGCATCTCCGCCGCCATATCCGACTTGACCACGAGGACGATGCTGGTGCCGGTGAGCAGGGTGCGGTCCTCGATCGGGGCGACGCGCACGTTGTGCCGCCGTTCCTGCAACGGAAGCTGGATCGCCGTCTGTTCCAATACCGCGGAGAGCGAGCGGCGTATGTCCGCGACCACTGGCGCAAAGCTGCGCTGCAGATCGGCGTGACGATAGGACGGGTAGCGTCCGGGGCGGCGCGCGCTATCAGTGAAGGTCGCCAGTTCGCCCGCCATCTGCACGAGCAGCCGGTACAGCGACTCTGGATGCACGTTGCCGGCATCCGCCAGATGCGCGAGCAGGGTCTGCCACCCGTTGACCGCTTGCAGCAGCAGGAAGTCGGCGACCTCGGTATTGCTCTTGGTGCCGACGGCAGTCAGCCGCGCGGCAATCGCCTCACCGCGCTGGTTGAGCATCCCTGAGAGTTCGACCACGAGCCCGGCGAGCGGTGCGGTGGCCGAGCAGACGAGTACCGGCGGTATCCAGCGCTCGTCGAGCACGACGCGTGAATCCGACAACACCTCGACAATTCGTGCGATCGGCAGGCCCACGTAGCCTTCGCGATCATCTGTCTCCAGCATGAAGCGAAGCCGGAGCCGACCCACCTGCAACTGCGCCGGTTCGGTCGCGCCCGAATGTGTGTCGTAGGCTTCGAAACTTTCCGGATTGAATCGGCCTTCCCGGCCTGCGCTGCTCACTTCCATCTCGCCGGGCTGCTGCAATTGCACGGCGAGATGCACGAGGACGTTGCGCGCGGTCTCCGGAACCAGGAGAGGCGCGGGCAGCGGTGCCTCGTCAGGTAGTGAGAACGGCGTGCCATCCTCGAACACGCCTGCTGCCGAACTGAGGGCGAACCGGCCGGTGGTCAGGAGGTCGCGGGCGACGGACAACGCCGTCAGGCCCCAAGGAAACGGCCGCAGCCCGGAGATGCTGCCGCGCAGTTGCGACATCATCCAACGATCCTGCTGCTGAAAATGTTGTGCGCGCAGAAACATGCCTTCCTGCCACGCAACACGGCTGTTCCACGTCATCCGCGGTTCCTCCACGGCAAGCGGCCGCGCCCGATTTTGACATCCGTGTGGATCATTCGGCGCCTTCTCCGGTATCCTGGGCGGCTATGTCGGCCAAGGCGGCCTCATAGGCGCGAACGAACGATTTGCCGAAGGCGCTGTTAAAATCGTCATCGAGGGCGCGCGTCGTGCGATCGTGCAGCGCCGTGTACGCCGCCCAAGCTGCCTTCTGGCGCCGACCGAGAAGCCGTCCGAGAGCATTGTCGCCCGCATCGTGCACCCCGCCCATGACGCGGGCCGGCGCGAGTTCATTGAGCAGGTCACGCACCGCGCGATGCATGGCCGCCGTGACTGCGAGTTCGTGCAGTCGCATGTCCCGCAGCGCGTCCGTCACCGCCTGTTCCGGGGTCATCCCGCTCTTGCGCCCGGTGCCGAGCAGCGCCGTGAGCGCATCATCATCGTTGGCGGCGAATTTTAGGGGATTGTTGCCGTCGGCCCTGATCATCGTTTGGCCGATTCGGAACTCGCCCTTGATCGTTGCACGCGCAATCATCAGCCGGCGCAGTCCTTTCACCATCGCGCGGAATGCGGCGCCGAGCGACCGCAACGCCGCATCGGAGTCAGCCGGCTGCGCGCCGGCGACGCCAGCGCCGGCGGCGAGCACCGCGAAGCCGGCGGCGCTTGTGCTGCCAGTGCCGTCCAGGCGCGGCAAAGGGGCCGGCGTGACGGGTACCGGCGCGACGGGTACTGGCGCGATGGGTACAGGCTCGGATTGTGCTGGCGGCGGCGATGCAGGCGCAGCGTCGAGATCCCAATCGTCGGGGAGCACTTCG
>CAYSTX010000003.1:41494-49991 GCA_964434035.1 uncultured Acetobacteraceae bacterium | reverse complement strand
GGATGACGTCGAGATAGCGCGACAGCGACGTCGACAGATCCCGCTGCGTCGCGAGTTGTAGCACCTCGCCTTCCGCGATCGTCGCCGCCGCACCGGACAAGATGCCGAGCACGCGCAGCGATCCGTCCTCGACCATCAGTTGAAAGGCACGGGCAAACAGGAAGTCGCCGACCAGCACCGACGCCTTGTTGCCGAACACGGCGTTCGCGCTCGCCAGACCGCGGCGCAGCAGGCTCTCGTCCACCACGTCGTCGTGCAGGAGGGTCGCGGTGTGGATGAACTCGACGCAGGCGGCGAGATTGACGTGCCGCAGCCCGCGTCCGGCCGCGCCGTCTTCATGCAACGGTGGATAGCCGCAGAGACGGGCGGACGCGAGCGTGAGCAAAGGCCGCAGTCGCTTCCCGCCCGCCGCGACGATGTGCGCGGCGAGCTGTGGGATGAGCGCGACCGGACTGTCCATCCGCGCGACGATCGCGCGATTGGTCGCCGCTACATCGTCGGCCAACAGGTCGGACAGCGCCCCGAGCGCATCCTCATCGACCCGCGCGACAGGGGCGGTTCCGGTCGCATCCGCGACAGATGCGTTTCCGGTCGCTTCCGCGACAGGCGCGAGCCCGGTCGCATCCAGGTTGCCAGCCAGGGCCAAATCCATCTCCCGACTTGATCTCGCGACCGGTCATGGCACCATATCGGCGGCGTCGAAAGAGGGTCAAGCGAGCCAACTCAGGGCTTTGTCCGATCCACCCCACGCCGAACCCATTGTCGGGCCAAAACCGTCATGCGCATCGTCGCGATCACAAACGACCCTGTCCGGCTAAGTTTCCTCAGCGCGTTGCTTGCCGATGCGGGCGTAAAGTCGGTCGTGCTCGATCAGTACATGAGCGCGGTCGAGGGCAGCATCGGCGCGTTCCCGCGGCGGCTCGCGGTCGCACCGGCGGATGAGGCGCAGGCGCGGCGCATCCTGCGCGAGGCCGGGGTCGATTAGCGGGGAGACGCTGCTCGGCGGCCGCGTGCGGCATGCGCAGGCGCCAAGCGGATTTCGCAGCGGGATCGAGCCCGTGTTGCTCGCGGCGTCAGTGCCCGCGCGCCCGGGCGACTGCGTCATCGAGGCCGGATGCGGTGCGGGCGCGGGGCTGCTGTGCCTGACCGCGCGAGTCGGCGCGATTCGCGGCGTGGGCATCGAGCGCGATGCGGCCGAGGTGGCGCGGGCGCGGGCGAATGCGGTCGCGAACGGGATGGACGCCCTCGCCTTCGTCGTAGCCGACATCGCCCGGGCGCCGGTCGCGCCGGGCGTCGCGCACCATGCTTTTGCCAATCCGCCCTATCACCCGCTTTCGGTGGCGCCGCCATCGGCGGATGACCGGCGGCGCGTGGCGAAATCGGCGACGGAGGAGACGCTGAGTGTGTGGGTCGGTGCGATGGCGCACGCGACGCGGCCGGGCGGCACTGTGACGCTCGCGTTGCCGGCGGGATCGACGCCGAGCGCGATCGACGCGTTCAGATCCGCTGGTATCGGGTCCGCGACCCTATGGCCGCTATGGCCGCGCGCTACTCGGCCGGCGAAGCTGATGTTGATACAGGGGCGAGTCGGCGGACGCGGCCCGTTTCGGATCGGCCCTGGCCTCGTGCTGCACGGCAATGGACAGAGTTACACGGACGCGGCGGAAGCGATCCTACGACACGGCGCGGCGCTGCCCCTCGGGTAACCGCATCAGCCGAAGACAGGTGCGATCAGAGCGTGTCCGTCTCGGGGTGGCGCAGGTGCCAAAGCCGCTCATGGGCGGCGACAAGGCTTTCCATGTTGCGCCGCCGCGTGCCGTCCGGCGCCATCGGTCGGCGGGTCAGCATCATTTCGAGGACATGCAGCAACTGCTCCGCAACCTCGAAATCCGCCTGGTCACACGCGTGATGAAACGCGATCAGAATCTTGTCCGAAAGCCGGCGGCTATACCGAGGCGCTGATCCAGCACCCGGATCGCGCGGCATCTCCTCATCGCGTTGCACGGTCGTTTCCCCCGGCTGCAACAACTTAGACACGCGCGCACCTCATCTGCTGAGACCTAGCTGGATCAATACCCACCAATCGGCCGAAACGTCCAGCGCAGAGATAAACGTTACGGGCGTAACGATTATTTCCCTGGTAACATTGCGCCAGAAGGCTGAGTCGACGTGAACGTTGCTTCGGCAAACGCTTCCTCCCAAGTCCCGGCCGTCGACGCCTTACTGTACTCGGTCGACCGATTCTCGAAAAAGTTGGCATGCTCGACCGCGTTCAGCATTTCATCAAGCCATGGCAACGGGTTACGGGCGACATGATAAATCGGGTTGAGCCCGAGCTGCACCAGCCGACGATCGGCGATGTAGCGGATGTATTGCTTCACCAACGCCGATTCGAGCCCGTGGACCGGCCCTTGCTCGAACGCGAGGTCGATAAAAGCGTCCTCATGATCAACAATTGTCGCGCAGGTTACGTATATCTCACGGCGCAGATCTTCGGTCCAGATCTCCGGATTTTCCTGCACGAAGGTGCGGAACAGCCTGATAACCGACAGACAGTGCAGGCTCTCGTCACGCACGGACCAGCTGATGATCTGGCCCATGCCCTTCATCTTACCGAAACGCGGGAAGTTCAGGAGGATCGCGAAGGACGCGAACAACTGTAGCCCTTCGGTGAACGCGCCGAAGGCGGCCAGCGTCTTGGCGACCTCGTGCTTGCTGTCCACCCGGAAGGTCTGCATGTAGTCGAACTTGTCCTTCATCTCCTTGTATTTGAGGAAGGCCTGGTATTCGAGCTCCGGCATGCCGATCGTATCAAGTAGATGGCTGTACGCCGCGATGTGGATGGTTTCGATGTTCGAGAACGCCGACAGCATCATCAGCACTTCGGTCGGTTTGAAGACCTGGCTGTAGTGCTTCATGTAGCAATTGTTGACCTCGACGTCGGCCTGCGTGAAGAACCTGAATATCTGCGTCAGCAGATTTCGCTCCGATGGCGTCAGATTCTTGTGCCAGTCCTTCACATCGTCGGCGAGCGGGACTTCCTCCGGCAGCCAATGCACGCGCTGCTGCGTCAGCCACGCCTCATAAGCCCAGGGGTAGCGAAACGGCTTGTAGACGGGATTTTCCGTCAGAAGATCGAAACGGACCGGATGCTCATCGGGCGTCGTCGCGGTCGGTTCTGTGCTCATCGTCGGGTCTGCTTTCTTCGAAACTCGGATCGTGGCGGGCAAAGCTAATCCCCAACGACGCGCGGGCGGCGTCGTTGGGGCAGTGTCGCTGGGGGCGGCGTCACTGGCAGGCGAGGCATTCCTCGTAATTGGTCCCGTTCGCTGCGGCAGCGACCAGCGGCAGCGTCGCTTCGTCATTGGCCGGGACCGGCGCCGGCGCCGAGGCGTCGGCGAATGCCTCCGGCCGCACCGCCGCCTCGCTGACGTTGTCGGCGCGCTGGATGGACAGGCTGCGGCAATAATAGAGCGACTTCACGCCACGCTTCCACGCGAGGTGATGAATTTGATGCAGGTCGCGCTTGTGCACATTGGCCGGCAGGAAGAGGTTGACCGACTGGCTCTGGCAGATGAAGGGCGCGCGGTCGGCCGCGTGCTCAACCACCCAGCGCTGATCGAGCTCGAACGCCGTCTTATAGACCGCGCGCTCCTGCTCGGTGAGGAAGTCGAGATGCTGGACGCTGCCCTTGTTCAGCGTGATCGAGGACCAGACCTCGTCCGTATCCTGCCCGCGCGCCTCGAGCAGGATCTGCAGGTGACGGTTACGGACCGTGAAGCTGCCCGACAGCGTCTTCTGCAAGAAGACGTTCGCCGCGATCGGCTCGATACCCGGGCTCGCGTTGCCGGCGATGATTGAGATCGACGCGGTCGGGGCGATCGCGATTTTGTTGGAGAACCGCTCGGCAAAGCCCCATTCGGCGGCATCCGGGCACGGTCCGCGCTCATCTGCGAGAAGCCGCGAGGCGGCGTCGGCCTGGGCGCGAATATGCTTGAATATCCGCTTATTCCAGACCTTCGCAATGACGCTCTCGAAGGGCACGTTCTGCATTTGCAGGAACGAGTGGAAGCCGAGCACGCCGAGCCCGACCGATCGCTCCCGCATCGCGGAATAGCGCGCCCGCTCCATCCCCGGGGGCGCCCGGTCGATGAAATCCTGGAGCACGTTATCGAGGAAGCGCATCACGTCCTCGATGAACAGCGGATGGTCCTTCCAGTCGAACCAGGTCTCGAGATTGAGCGAGGAGAGGCAGCAGACGGCCGTCCGCTCCTGCCCGTGCTGGTCCCTACCGGTCGGCAGGGTGATTTCGCTGCAAAGGTTCGACGTGTGGACTTCGAGCCCGGCAAGCTTGTGGTGCTCGGGCATCGCACGGTTCACGTGGTCGCTGAAGACAAGGTAGGGCTCACCCGTCTCGATCCGCGCCGTCAGGATGCGCACCCAGAGCGCGCGGGCCGAGATGCTGCGGATGATCGAGCCATCCTTCGGCGAGGTGAGCGCCCACGGCTCGTCCGCCTCCACCGCCCGCATGAACGCGTCGGGCACCAAGAGGCCATGATGTAAATTCAATGCCTTACGGTTCGGATCTCCGCCAGTTGGCCGGCGGATCTCGACGAATTCCTCGATCTCGGGGTGCGAGACCGGCAGATAGACAGCTGCCGAACCGCGGCGGAGCGACCCCTGGCTGATCGCGAGCGTCAGACTGTCCATCACGCGGATGAACGGGATGACACCGGAGGTCTTGCCGTTCTGCCCGACCCGTTCGCCGATCGAGCGGAGATTGCCCCAGTAGCTGCCGATGCCGCCCCCCTTCGACGCCAGCCAGACATTCTCGTTCCAGAGGCCGACAATGCCGTCGAGGCTGTCGGAGGCTTCATTCAGGAAGCAGGAGATCGGCAGGCCGCGCTGCGTACCGCCGTTCGACAGGACCGGCGTCGCCGGCATGAACCACATCCGGCTGATGTAGTCATAAATGCGCTGCGCATGGGCGGTGTCGTCGCCGTAGTAGCTAGCAACGCGCGCGAACAAGTCCTGATAGCTCTCGCCGGGCAAAAGGTACCGGTCATCCAGGGTCGCCCGCCCGAAATCGGTCAGCAGACCATCCCGGCCGCGGTCGATACGGACCTGATGACGACCCTGCAACTGCACCGCATCGAGCACGTCAGACCTCCTTGCTTAACTGCGTCTGTCCGGGTGCATCGTGACTGCTCCTCACCCGACGTCAACAAGATATAGGGGCGCCACGGCGGTTCGCTACGCTAAATAGCGCGTTGTTGCGCCTTGACCACGGTGTGACATCAGAGTCTCACCCGTCGCCCGAGCCGTATCGTAGCAGCGGGTCGGCGCCAGAGTCAGTGTTTATGCTTCGTTCCCGTGGAGATGTGCGGAGTCTCCTCAGGACGCAAGCCCAAGCCGGGCGCTTTGGCCCGCCACAAGCGCTCCCTCCATGAGTTCGATTCGTCGCGCCGCTCAGCTAAGGCCCTGAGTTCAGCTTTCGCGAGGGCGCTCGGTGGTGTTGTCGGTCGGTGCGGGGACGGGTTCCAGAAGGGGATCGGGTTGGGCGGCGTGCAGCGGTACGTCCTGCGTTCCCCATTCGCGCTCGATCTCATGCGCATGCACCGACGTCCCGCCACACCGTTGTAGGATATCGAGCGCGCGTTTCTCGGCCGCCGGGTCCGGTGTGCTGACCCACAGGATCGATGCACCCCGCTCGAGCTGCTGGTGGGCGGTGTCAGCATGTTCTCGCGCCACAGCCCGAAGGAGCAGCGCGCCGACTCCAGCGCCCACAGCTCCGCCAACCAGCGTCGCGCCGAGGGCCGCGACGAGTGCGCCGCCCGCCGCCGCCACTGCCCATGCGCCCCCGAACACACCGATGGTGACGGGCAAGCCGATGGCGACGGCCTTACCCTCGGTTTGGCTGTCGCTCGAGACAAATGTTTCCCGATGCGCCTTCGGGTCATCGGCGATCGCCTCCGCCGAACGATACAGGGTCTCGACGCTGCCAAAGCGCGTCGGGTTTGTGCCGAGCACGGAGATTTCGCCTCGAGTGACGCCAGCCTTCAGCAATTCGTCCACAGCGGCTTGGAGCGCTTCTGGCGTGGCGAAGATGCCCACCACCTCTCGCGCCGTGTACCGCATCGTTTGGTTGGTTTGGCTCATCGACCGGATCCCCTTGCCAACAAACCAAGGATCCGGTTTCTAGTTCCCCGATCCGGACGTGTTGACCGGTTGCCAGGGCAATCGCCTCCGCCTTTTGAGGCGACGATCGGGAGTGGCAATCAGTGCTGGGGCGACTCCGAGGTGACAGGGCTTTCCAGGGCCGACAACGCCGCCTCGACCGCGCCATGCCCGTGCGGCACGCCAAGGTCGCGCAGGCACAGCTCGATCACTCCGAGCGTCCCGAGCACCATCGGTTCATTCAGGTCGCCGAGATGGCCGATCCGAAACACCTTCCCGAAGATCGGACCGAGGCCGCTACCGAGCGAGACGTTGTAGCGGCCGATCGCGTGCCGGCGGAGCGCCTCGGCGTTATGGCCCTCCGGCATCAGGACCGCGGTTACGCTGTTCGATACCCGGGAAGGGTCGAGGCAGAAGAGTTGCGGACCGTCATTGCCGGACCATGCGCGCACCGCTGCGCGCACAGCGCCGCCCAGCCGCGCATGGCGCGCGATGACCTGCGGCAGCCCCTCCTCCTCCAGCAGCCGGAGCGACTCCTTCAGGCCGAAGAACAGGCTGGTCGGCACCGTGCCGACAAAGCTGCCATGCGTCCGGCCCGTCATGACCGACCAGTCGAAATAGTGGCGCGGCAGCTTGGCGACCTTGTGGGCTTCCATCGCCTTCCGGCTTACGGCGGTGAAGCTGAAGCCAGTTGGCAGCATCAATCCTTTCTGACTGCCCCCGACGACGCCGTCGACGCCCCACGCATCCATCCGGAACTCGAGGGAGCCGAGGGATGAGATCGTGTCCGCGAGCAGCAGCGCCGGATGGCCCGCCGCGTCGATCGCCGCGCGGATCGCCGGAAGCGGCAACGCGAGGCCGGTAGCCGTCTCATTGTGGACGCAGCAGACGGCGCGGATAGCGTGGCCATGATCCTCGCGCAGCGCCTCGGTCACGCGCGCCGGGTCAACGCCGCGCCGCCAATCGGCCGCCACCGTCTTGACGTGCAGGCCGAGCTTCTGCGCCATCTCTGTCCACGCGACCGAGAAATACCCGCTTTCGATCATCAGGATGGTGTCGCCCGGGCTGAACAGGTTCAGCAGGCTCGCCTCCCACGCGCCGTGACCGGACGCCGTGTACATGAACACGTGATGCTCGGTCCCCAGCAGCCGCTTCAGGCCGGCGACGCACTCCTTGAAGAGCGCGATGAAGTCCGGGTCCATGAAGTCGACGGACACATGGTCGATCGCGCGCAGGATGCTGTCCGGGATGTTGGTCGGGCCGGGATTGGCGAAAAACTGGCGGCCGCGGGGCTTCGGCGTCATGCGCGTCTTGTCCTTCGTTCTTGGCGTCTCACCCGACCATGCCATTGCGACCGGGCTTTGCCAAAGGCCCGGGTTGATTTGGAACGACCGTTCGTTTTAATATCGGGCGCCGATGCCGCGCACCCGAATTATCAATGACGATGTCGTTCTCGACCGGGCGCTCGATGTGTTCTGGCGCTGTGGCTACGCGGGCTCCTCAATGCGCGACCTGTCGAAGGCGACCGGCCTCGGCGCGGCGGCGCTCTATCACCGGTTCAGCGACAAGGACGGCCTCTTCGTCGAGGCGGTTCGCCGCTACGCCGACGACGGGCTGACGGAGCGCCTGACGCGGCTCTCCGCCCTCCCCGACCCGATCGACGCGATTAGCGCGTTTCTCGACGAGCTGATCGGACTGTCGGTCGCCGACCCCGACCGGCGTGGCTGCCTGCTCGTCAACGCCGCGCTCGACGGCGCGCCGATGTCAGATGCCGCGCGAGACTTGGTACGCACGCGACTGCGCGATGTAGAAAATTTCTTTCGTGACCAGCTTCGCCGCGTAGTGGCGGCCGACCCGACCGCGCGCGATATCGACCCCGACCGCATGGCGGAGACGCTGTTCGCGACCGTGCTCGCGATCCGCGTGCTCGCACGTCTCGACCCCAACCGTGGCCGGTTCCAACGCCTCGCCGAAACCGCGCTCGCCCCCCTCACTCAAACAAACAAGGTTCGTACCCGATGATCGATCTGCATTACTGGACCACGCCGAACGGCCATAAGGTCACGATCTTTCTCGAGGAAACCGGGCTTCCGTATCGCATCGTCCCGGTGAACATCAGCGCGGGCGATCAGTTCAAGCCGGAGTTCCTGGCGATCGCGCCAAACAATCGCATCCCGGCGATGATCGATACCGAACCGGCCGATGGGGGCGCGCCGATCAGTCTCTTTGAGTCGGGCGCGATGTTGGAATACCTCGCCGAGAAGACGGGCAAGTTCCTGCCGACCGATATTCGGGGCCGCGCCGAGACGATGCAGTGGCT
>CAYSTX010000003.1:35144-41484 GCA_964434035.1 uncultured Acetobacteraceae bacterium | reverse complement strand
GGCCCGATGGCGGGGCAGAACCACCATTTCGTGCAGTACGCGACGGAGAAGATCCCGTACGCGATGACGCGCTACGTCAACGAAACGAACCGCCTCTATGGCGTGCTCAACAAGCGGCTCGCTGACCGGGAGTTCATCGCTGGCGACTATTCCATCGCCGACATGGCGAGCTACCCGTGGATCGTACCGCACGAACGGCAGCAGCAGAACCTGGACGACTTCCCGCACCTCAAGCGCTGGTTCCTCGCGATCAAGGAACGGCCGGCGGTCGTGCGCGCTTATGAGCTCGCGCGGACGATCAATCAGGCGCCGGTCGTCTCAGACAAGTCGCGCGACCTGCTGTTCAGCCAGCGCGCGAGCTAATGACGGCGCGCTTTTGCGCGGTCAGGTTCGGGTTGGTCACCGCGAACTTGACCGCCTGAGCGAGGCTTGCGCATCGCAGAAGAGTAGTTTCGGGGCAGTTATCTCGATGCCTTAAGAGATCTGTCACGCCGCCTCGCACTGATCGAACTCGTCCCCTATCATTCGCAGTCATTCGGGTCCGGACGGATCGTCGATCAGTTGTCCTCTGTCGAAGCAGTGCGAACCTATGCGCGTGGGCCGCTGGCAGGCGCGGCTTCGCGCGATGAGAAGACCGTTATTATCGCCCGGCAGGAAGGCGCCTGGGGCCTGCCCGCGCACACACCGAACGTCATCGTTTACAAAGGCAGCGAAACGCGAGGCGCCAACCTTGGCCCCAACACCAAGGGCGGCAAGGCGATCTTGGCCCGTTATGGAATTGCCGTCAGGAATGACGTGATCGGGTAGGCGCCTCCCAATTTCGACAGTGACGAACGGAACGGGCAATGCACGCACTTGAGCACAAAATCCCGCCACCAGTCGTTCTGGTTTTCATCTGGGCAGTCATGTGGGTCGCCGCGTGGGCGTTCCCGATTGTTCAAATCGGAAGCACGATGCGTCTTGCAGTCGCGGGCGCGTTCATCTTGCTGGGCCTATGCATCGCGATGGTCGGTTTCGCCGAGTTGCGCAGAGCAAGGACAACGACCGATCCGCTGCACCCAGGGGCCGCATCGTCGATCGTTACTCGCGGCGTGTACCACTATACGCGCAATCCGATGTATCTCGGCTCCGCCATCGCGCTCGTCGGCTGGTCGTGTACTTAGCGGCTCCGTGGTTGCTTCTCGGTCCGGTGCTGTACGCACTCTTCATCACGCGCTTCCAGATCATCCCCGAGGAGCGCGCGTTACGCGCGAAGTTTGGCCCCGAGTACGTCGAATACGAGGCGCGTGTTCGGCGTTGGCTTTAGCGCCGCGGAATTTTTGGGCACGCGCTGCCGACGCCGTATTCGCCCCTGCGATGGAAGATCTCTGCCTCCTCTAGGCGACTCCGGAAGGTCTCAAGCGACGCGCGGACACCTTCCGCCCCGCCCAGGCATAGCCACTCGCCAGGGCGGCCGTGTTCATTGCGCCGGCCGAAGTGCCATCAATAGTAGCAATGGTTTGACAACGGACGGACGCGATCGCAGTAACAAACCTGCCGCATCAGGCCGCGACCGCGGTAATTGCCGCGTCGGATCGACTATGTGTCGTGCGACACAGGCGTATGCGGTCTCCCTGCTGAGCTGCGTACCCCGAACGCGAACCGACAACGTCGTTGGAAATGACGTCGTCATGAGTGCCATCCGACCGCGCGGAGGTGGTTATCCGTTGTCTCGACCTCACATCGCCCGTTTTCGACCTTGGACGAAGGAGAGGCCAGATCCACAACGATGCCAGACCGACCTGCGTCGCCAATGAGCTGCAAGGCTGAGATCGCCGCCTGCGTCCGATTGGCAACCTGCATCTTCCGCAGAAGCGCCTTCACATGGACCTTTACCGTCGCTTCCGCGATCCGCAGCTCGCGCGCGATGAGCTTGTTCGAGGCACCGGCAATGAGGCACCGAAGGATCTCGTTCTCGCGCCCCGAGAAGCTCACCGGGCCGCGCTTTGACGGGTCGGTTCGCGAGTCCGGTTCGGCCGGACTGCTTCGCACGGAGAGGATTGGTCCCGGCGACGGCTCGGAGAGGGCCAGTGCTTCGGTCCTGGATCGTGTAGCCTCGGGCGCCTCATTCGGCGCTGCCGCACCATTGCCGCTGGGCTCGTAATCGCCACTTAAGAGCGTCCCAAACTCCGCCGGGACGAAAGAATAGCCGAGCAGCACGAGCTCAACGAGACGCTGCAACACATCGCCCGACGAGTCTGCCCGCAACAATCCGTGCACGCCGGTCTCGAGGGCGTCTCTCAGGAAGCCGGGGTCGCTCCGCTGGCTCAGGACGATCCAGCGTGTCGACGGCATCCGCTCCCGCAGCTTGCGGATCTTGCAAAATTCGTCAGCGCTTCGGTCGGCACCTCCAACGCCGAGACCGATGCCGACGATGACGAGGTCGGGGATCGGAAGCGTGTCGCGCCCTCGCGCTACTTGATCGAGCAAGTCCCACTGGCCGATGACGGTGCGGTCCGGCCCCTCCACAACGCGCTGGATGCAGTCCCGAAACAGTCGTCCGGCGACGACGATCATTACTTTCTTGGCGCCGCTCTGTGCCGTCATCGTTCCGGTGTCCGTATGCTCCTCGTGTTGGTCTTGAGGCGGTGGCGACGGGTCGAGCATATCATCGCGCATGCGCCGATCCTTTCCAGCAAGGCCGAAGTTTCTAGACGGTTTTTTCTTCGATTTCCCGTGGCCGACAGCGACTGAATGTCACGCCATCGGGAGGTCGATGCGCAACAAAAATCTCATCCGATAAAGGCCCGCCTAGACAATGTTTTGGGATCGCACACACGCATTACGCGAGCCGAAGGAAAGTTTTGGAACGGTACCGGTACGAGAGTCCGGTTACTTGGGGTTACCGATTCCGGGTGCGCTGCACGCCAAGGCGCTCGGTCGGGCGTCGGAACGAGGCGTCGAGAGGAAATAGGGACTCGATGTGTATATTACTCCGATCTGCAACGCCTGGGAGCAGGTTGTCGGACACTCGCCCAGTCCCCGTTGACAGCTTAACCCAGCGTTCGTCACGCCAGTGAACTCGACAAAGCGATTTAGCAGACGTACGCCAAAGATCTATTGAGAATTCGTGTCCAGATGATTTAAGTTAACGATGCGTTATGATTGTTCGTCTGACGCATCTGTCGGGCGGCAGGAGATCGCGTTAATGCTGCAGCACTGCAACGTTAACGTTTTCCTGATGGTAGTCTTTGGTTCGGATGCGGAACCGGGGCACTGGGACCATTGAGCGATGTTTCTCAATCGTTTCCGCCGGCCGGAGATCTCGTCAATGCTGCGTCGCACCACATTCGTTTTTCCGCGTTCAACCTTTGTTGGGACACCTCCGAAGGGGATGCCCTGCGCGTCATTCTGTTGAAAAAGTTCAGAACACCTCAGCCTGCAGGGGCTACAGGTCTGCACCCGATTGGCTGCTTCACGTCTTATTGTATTCGATGTTGGTCGCTTTGGAGCGGTGATCTGCGGTTGCATCACGACTGAGTGAGCGATACCTCACCTCGGCGAGATGGGACGCAAATCGTTTCGGAGAAGGTAGCGGGGTGGACCCGCGAGAGCACGATCGGGCCCGATGATTCGTTGTTCGTCGATCCGCTCGCCGAGGGCGCGGCGAGCCGCACCGCTTGGCGCGCGCGCGGTCGCTTGGCGGGGCGACCGCGCTGCCTCCGGACTGCGGTCACCGGTCGATCTACCTCCGCGCCGGCGCATATGCGCTACCCCCTCCCTTCTGCTGACCTCGGCAGCGGATGGGTTGGCGGTCTTGGCTCGTCCTGGGGAACGGGCGACCAACGAGGGGCCGAGGGGCGCACCCGCCGCGATCTCTCGCGATAGGCGCGATGTGGAGTTAAGCGGCCTCGTCTTTACAGGCACGTCACCGCAACACGGGAACGTGGTGTCGGACAATGGCGTCGACGGGGTTGAGGCGCAGAAGACGCACGGAGGCGGGGTCTTCTTGCACGGCGTGCGGGACAACCGGATCAAGCATAACCTGATCCAGGACAGCGCGGGGTTCGGCATCCGAATCCTCAATTGGGACGACGCGACCATCAATGTCGCCAATGTCATAGAAGACAACGTTCCGCGCGACACGGCGCTGACGACGACCGACAGCGGAGCGATCTACGTGCTAGGGGGCAGCGGCGTCGATACCGAGGCGGTTTAAGTGGATCGACCCGGCCCAGGTGGCCCCCGCCCCTTCTCGCACGTTAGGGCGCCATCGGCGGCGCCCGGCCCGGCGCGTCAATAGGCGTGGCGATCGAACAGCATCGCGATCGGCGTCAGCGCGATAATCTTCAGGTCAAGACCGATCGACCAGTTGTTGATATAGACCAGATCGTATTCGACGCGCTTCTGCATCTTATCCAGCGTGTCGGTTTCGCCGCGTAGGCCGTTGACCTGCGCCCAGCCGGTTAGACCAGGCTGCACGCGATGGCGCCCGAGATAGTCATCGATCAGCGCCGCATATTGCTGATTGTGAACGACGGCATGAGGACGCGGCCCGACTAGCGACATCTCGCCGCGCAGCACGTTGAACAGCTGGGGCAGTTCGTCGAGACTGGTCCGCCGCAGGATCCGCCCTACGCGCGTCACGCGACGATCATTGCGCGTGGCCTGAGACACGTGCTCATCTTGCTGCACTGTGTGCGTCATCGAGCGGAATTTCAGCACCATGATGGTATTGTTGTTGAATCCTTGACGGGCCTGGCGGAACAGCACCGGCCCGGGGCTGTCAAGCTTGATGGCGACCGCGCACAGCGCCATCGCGGGCAAGGTCAGCACGACAAGCAGGCACCCAAGTAACAAATCCTCGACGCGCTTCGCGATGCTGTTCCAAGCGTCGAGGGGGCGTCGGTGCACCGTGAACATCGGAAGATCGTGCACGAGGACGGTGTCGTGAATCGGCGTCTCATCGAGTTCGGGGAGCAACGGGCAGATCCGGACGTTGGTCGGGATCGTACCGAGACGACGCAGGATGGCGGAAAGCTGCGTCGCCGGTAGGCTATGGCCGGAATCCGCTACAAGGACGAACACTTCGTCGATCCGAAACAGGCGGGACAACGCGATCAAGTCGGTGACACCCGTGCGCGGGCGCGCGACCTCGTCGGGCGAAAAAACGCCGAGCAGCCGGATGTCGGCGGCGCCGTTGCGTGTCAGACGCCGGGCAAAGTTGGCCCCCGCGCCGGACAGATCGACGATTGCGACCGCCGAGGCAAGCCGACCCCGGCTTCGCCACCGACGTAGCTGACCCGCCGCCGCCAATCTCACGGCCGCTAACCCAAGGATGACCAGCGTGTACCAAAGGATGGCCCACAAGCGTGAATACTCGCTCAGCGTCTTCGTCAGGTAGCCGAGCGTCAGGAGCAGCACGAAGACGATCGTCCAGGCCTGCACGGCCAGCCAGATCTGCGCGATGGAACTCTCCTTGATACGCGTGGTGTAAGCGCCCGAGATCGACAGCGCGTTCGCCATCAGGAGGCTGGCAAGCACGGAGATCGTGACGATGTCGAATGGAGCCGGCGCCATGCCGTGGCGCAGCAGGGACGCGAGCAGCGAGAGGCCAAAGACGACTGCCGCATCCGCCGCGGCCATGGCGCCCATCAGGAGCTTTAGAGGATCGCGGCTGGCCGCCCGCCCGCGCGCATCCGCCTGCGCCTCGCTCCACGCGAACGGCGCAGAGAGAACCGCGGAGGAAAGCCGCTCGCCAGGTCGCGCGGGCTTCGATAGCGTACGCATTTGGCTACGCCGGAGCGCCGCTCGACAGCATGTCAATCAGTCGCATGCGAAGCGTCTGGTCGAGACCCTCGCCGAACCGTCCCGTCTGCAATGCTTGGATGCGGGCGCGACAGGCTGCGCGCATGATGTCGAGTTCGGCCGGCGGCGTTGCCAGCGCCGCATTCAGGGCGGCTCCCATCTCCTCGCCGCGCAGCGGATCGAACAACCACCCGGACTCTTCATGCGCCACCAGTCCGCGCACCTGCGCGCTCCTGACGCTGCCGATGACCGGCAGTCCCGCGGCCATGGCGTCCGCAATGTGCGGCGAACGGATATCCGCGAGGCTCGGCACGACGAGCAGTCCGCACCGTGCGAAGATCGCGGCGAGTTCGCCGGATGCGGGGATCTCGCTAAAGGACTGGGTCAGGTTCGGCGGAACGACCTGGGCGTGCAGCACGCCCTGCAGGTCGCCTGTGCCCAGCCACATGACCTCGACAGGGGTCCCGGCATTCTGTTCGGCCCATCCGATGGCGCAGGTCAGGAACTCGGCGACGCCGCTGCGCGGCGACAGGTCGCCCACGTGGACGATCCG
>CAYSTX010000003.1:0-35134 GCA_964434035.1 uncultured Acetobacteraceae bacterium | reverse complement strand
AGGAAGCCCACCCCCGTGATCAGCAGCACGAAGATCGCCGACAGCGGGTCGTAGAGCAGTCCGAACTCGACCTGGAAGGACCCGACGTGCAGGAACGGGAACAGGTCGATCTGCGCGCTGCGCGGCGACAGGTCGCCCACGTGGACGATCCGATGCGCATCGGGGCCAAACCGGTTGCGCGGGCAGGCCGTGAAGACCGACCGGTCATAGGGATGGCCGAGCGTCACGACGCGACTGGAGGAGATGCCGCTCGCCGCCAGCGCACCGACGACGTCCGGCGACGCCAACACGCCGTCGGCGTACGCCAAGAGCAGTCGCTGCATGGCGTTGAGGCGCTGAGGGAAATCGTTGATGGAGACCAGGACCTTGCGACGCCGTCCGATCCGCTCGGCCACGGCTCGAGCCATCGCACCGGGCCCGATGCCCCGCACGATGGCGAGGCGCGGCAATCCCAGGGACGGCCTCGTCCGCTCATCGCCCGTCTTGCAAGATTGCTGCGGCACAGCGGCACTCGTACCGAGCGCCCAGGTCGGATCTGCGCGTTCCGGATCTGCGCGTTCGATTGGTGATCCGTGGAACGACATGCGGTATCATTCCCCCCTTGGAAAACGGCATTCAGGTCTAGAACGTCACATCTATACTGGGTGGAGCGCGAGTGCCGACGAGCGCTTCCCCGCGATGGCTTTTCCAGCTCGTTTGGCCATCGACTTAACATGACTTGTCCGACGAGCCTTCGGACTTTGCGTGGTAATCCGAAGGGGACGCGCCTTTGTCGGCGTCGATTTCATTGGGAATTGTCGTGGGTTCCGCTTGGTCCGGCATGACTCGAGGACTTCGTGGGCGGGATTACCCCTTCCGTCATCCGCGCGTTCCCACTGCCTTACCGAAGCCTTGTCGGAATTCGCCGTATCCAGTCAGGTCAAGGCGGCAATATACGTGCCCGCAATGCGACCGGATCGTCGAAGTCCTTAAGTCCCGGCGCAGCCATCTTTGCGTTGTATCGTCACCTCGGAGAGGAAGGCGCCGCGATCACCTCCACGGTCGCCGCAGTTCCGCTCATCGGAATACAGCTCCTCGTCCTGAACCGCGCGAAGATACTGCGTTCGAGTGACGCCCTGACCATCTTCAGGGTTTCGCTCGCGGGGTACGGGGCGCTCGGCCTAGTCGCGTGGAGTATCGGCCAATGACCGTCCACACCGAGGGGCGGCATCCGATGACGGTTGCCGTCACCGACGCCAGTGGCTTTATCCGCGGCGCGGATCTTGGAATCGCCGGGCTCCCCTACCGCGCGAGGGTGCTCTCACGCCGGCGCACCGACGCCCGCGATGGCAGGGTCGCGGAGCTCGACGAGGAAGCCGCGGTCAAGGCCGGCCATTGACGGCGACCCATTGGGCCGAAGACCACGGTGGGCTGAAGGATGACGACGTCGAGCCCGATTATCCCCACGACGGCGATCAGTTCTTTCTCAATCGCCAGGTGCACACGCCGACCGCCCCGAAACGTGCTCTCCCGAAACGTGCTCTGATGCGTACACCATTGCCATGTCAGGATCGACAAGGCTCGACTTCTCCTGGGCTACGCACCCCAGTTCGATCTGCAGCAGGGCATACAGATGACTGCACCCTACCTGTTGCGCACCTATGGTCGCGCGGCGCGACGACGGGCCACGCGCGAGCGATCCGATCGAGCTGCCCAATCAGTTGATGCGTAGGCGCCAGATCGTTGCGAGAAGGCGCAATGCGTTCCGCTGCGGATTAATCCAACATTTCTTCTGATTAGACAGATGACTACAATTCTTGCGGTCAAAGTATTGTTACAATGCGTATATGGAGAAGAGTGCAACGAGGGACATCGCATTTTCGGAATTCGATGCTGAGATGCAATTGCATTTTGCATCCAGGCTCTATGCTATCGATTATTTCGCCTGCCACATTCTCACCACCATAATCTCGTCGGAGCGGCTCGATCCCGCTGCGATCGACGATATGCATCGCCGCATGCTGGACGGGTTGGGTGCGGAGACTGCTACGAAGGTGTCCAAAGCTTACCCTGAAATCGCTCTGTCGGAGCTGAACCATGCCGTCCGCTGGCTAATCTCCTTGCAGCGGGAGATGCTGAAACTTCCGCGACGCCTGCGTTCCTGAGCGTCCTGCCTCACGACTCGCTTGCCGTCAGATCCTGGAGGACATGCCGTCGCTGAGCTTCGGGCCACCGCTCGACGCGCTTGCAAGCGGACAGTTCACGCCGGCAGGACCTCGCGCAGCTCACCCTATCCGCCGTGGGATAAGTCGCCGCTAACCGCGATCCGAGCTTGCGGAATGATACGCCGGAACCGCACCAATTCATCTTGCCGGTCGCTAGGCGCGTATCGAAAGAGCGCGACACAGTCGGCTCACGATTCATGATTACTCACTTTGGCGACTGAGCCCGCGAGTGCCCTCTACTTTATTGCAATATCCTTTAGCGCCTGACTTAACAAAGATAATCGCCGTGTAGCAATCGTGCTACTGCGCGGCGGTTCAACAGTAAGTTTGTTCAAGTTCATCCGTCGTGATCGGTGCCCGATACTGAGAGGCAGCAGTCCATGCTCGATAATATCAAGGACGTTCCGAAACTCGGTGGGACGAAAACGGTTCTGGTGACTGGTGCCGGCGGCTTCATCGGCGGGCACCTTGTTGCTGACTTGCGCCGATCGGGCGTGAAAGTCCGCGCCGTCGACCGCAAATCGCTCGATGGGTGGTATCAGCTCTTTGCGGATGTGGACAATATCGTTGCCAATCTCTCTGACCCTACGGCCTGCGTCAAAGCCGTGGATGGCGTCGACCTCGTGTACAATCTTGCCGCCGACATGGGCGGGATGGGTTTCATCGAGACCCACAAGGCCGAATGCATGCTTTCGGTACTGATCAACACGAACATGCTCGTCGCTGCCCGGGATGCCGGCGTCTCACGCTATTTCTTCAGCTCATCGGCGTGCGTCTATGCCGCAGAGCACCAGACGTCGGAGAACGTCGTTGCGCTGCGGGAGGCTGATTCCTATCCCGCGATGCCCGAGGACGGCTACGGTTGGGAGAAGCTCTTCAGTGAGCGGATGTGCCGCCACTTCTCCGAGGATTTCGGTCTGATCACACGGGTGGCTCGCTACCACAACGTCTATGGCCCGGAGGGCACCTTCGAGGGCGGGCGCGAAAAGGCGCCGGCCGCGATCTGTCGCAAAGTGATCGAAGCGCTGCGCAGCGGCGTCCACGAGATCGAAATCTGGGGCGACGGGAAGCAGACCCGCAGCTTCATGTACATCGACGACTGCATAGTCGGCACGCGCATGATCAATGAGAGCGACATTTCCGATCCGATTAATCTGGGAAGCTCGGAGCTGGTCTCGATCAACCAGCTCGTCGACATCGTCGAAGATATCGCCGGGATCCGCCTGCGCAGGACATACAAGCTTGACGCGCCGAAAGGCGTACGTGGCCGTAACAGCGACAACACGCTGATTATGGAGAAGCTCGGCTGGGAGCCGTCCATTTCGCTCCGGGACGGGCTCGAGAAAACCTATCGCTGGATCTTCGATACCATGTCTGCGGCGGAGCCCATCGAGCGGGTCAAATATCACGTTTAACCATCGCAACGCTCGCCATGGGGGATGCTCATGTTGTCTCGGACCAATGTGCTCGGCGTAGGCGTTAGCGCGATCAACATGAACCGGGCGCTCGAGACGATTGCAGGATGGATCGACAGGGAGGAGCGCCAATACGTCTGTATCACTGGGGTTCACGGCGTCATGGAGAGCCAAAGGTCTCCCGAGCTGCGGCAGATCCACAATGCGGCCGGTATGGTTACGCCGGACGGCATGCCGCTGGCGTGGCTTCTCAAGATGGCCGGCTTTCGGGATGCTGATCGCGTATGCGGCCCGGAGCTGATGCCCAGGCTCTTCGCTGAATTTCAGTGGCGTGGCGACGGTCATTACCTCTATGGCGGATCTCCGAAGGCTTTGGAGTTATTGCGAGCGCAACTCCTGCGGCTTGCGCCAGAGGCTCGGATCGTGGGGGCATACTCGCCACCTTATCGCGACCTAACACCCGAAGAAGACGCCGAAATCGTCGCGGCGATCAACGCGAGCAGAGCGGATATCGTCTGGGTTGGGTTGAGCACACCCAAGCAGGAGCGCTGGATGGCTGCGCACCGGCCCCTGCTGTCGGCCCCGGTTTTGATCGGCGTCGGCGCTGCATTCGACATAAACGCCGGCTTGGTCCCAAGGGCGCCAAAGTTCCTGCGCCGGACGGGGTTTGAGTGGACATATCGGCTTCTGCGCGAGCCGCGTCGCCTCTGGTGGCGATATCTACGGAATAATCCGACCTTCGTGGCCCTGGTGGCTATGCAGAAGATCGGCCTCTACCGACCGTCGATGTAGGGTCGCCAGATGATCCGGGCGCACGCGACCGGACCGGGATTACCCTGGCAACTAGTGTGGCAGAAGAGGCAGAACGGTCCGCAAGCCTTCGAACGCGGTGGCCAAGCTGTAGCAGCCGGCAAAGGCAACGCTATAGAACGTCGCGGGCGACGACCGTTCCCATTCCATGGCCAGGTGGTCGAACCCGAAGAGCGCTGTCGTCTCCACAAGCAAGTATATCATGGCAGCGAGGAAGAAACTGCCCAGAATATCGCTCGGATAATGCAAGCCCAAATATATGCGGCACAACTCGGTTGCTACTGTGACGATCAGCGCAATGAAACCGATGGGGCGGTACGCCGCGTACACAGCGATCGCGACGCCCGCGAATAGCGTCGTGCGCTCGCTAGGGAAACTTTGTGCATACGGGTTTGAGCTGGCTCGCAGCGAGTCGATGTCTCCCAATACGTCTGGGGGATGAATTTGCAAGCCAGGGTCGAAGAGCGGCTTCGGAACGGGGGGGAGCGATCCTTGCACAAAATGCGCGGCCGCCGCCGCCAATACCGCGGCGACACAGCCGCGCAGGAGCCGTTCCCTGGAGTCCGGCGATGTCCGAGTGAACCAGCAGCCGCATGCCAAGGAAACAACGACCAGGCCCTGAAGGGTGGGAAATATAATGGCGTTGGCGAGCTGGTTGGCTGTGCCATCCCCGGCAGCGAGGCTGTTCAGGGCGCGCGCCGCCGCATGGTCGAACACACCTGGGTTCAGGCGGAGCACGATGGCGATGGCTAGCAAGCCCGCAAAACCGATCGCGTTCAGCAAGCATCGCCGAGTTGTCGGGCGATTTAGCAACAATGTGCGCCTATACCCTGTTCAGACTGATTCCGCTGGCTCCGGCCGCATCGCTGCTGCGCGCCCGAAGAAGTGGGTGTCCTGTTCAAGCCGAAGTGCGTCACAAAGCCGACCGGGCGGAAGTTCGATATCGTCATACGAAAGGACTTGGTCACGCAGCACATCTCGCTTCAATCGGCACCCCTCGGCCAACCCGATCGGCAGAAGTCGCTCGGCATGCACCGTGCCGGCATTCTCACATAGCCCGTAGGTCATATAGTGCCCGAGGCCGTCGATGATCTCCCCTGATTGCAGATCCCGCTTGGCGGCGGCGACCACGTCCACACAGGGTCCATCGAGCGGAGCAATCGCAGCGTCACGGAAGATTGCCGCGCGGGCGACAGTATTTGGAACTTCGAAATGGCATAGATGGTATGGCCAGTAAAAACAGTACAAGGGCCCTGGCCCCATCTTGTAGAGCGAGAGGTAATGGATCTCGGTTTCATCCTCAGTCGTGCCAAGGACGAAAACGCCGGGGTTGGGCATTGCTCCCACGCAATAATCGACGATGCCGGAGCCGTCCAGCAGTGCTTCCTTCGGGTACCAATCCACCGCCTGCTGGATCGGTGTGCCCGGCTCGACAACAGGCCCATACATGCCGCGTTTGGCAACGCGCATTCCGGTTGCGTTCGCGACGATCGCGTTCTCAAAGGAAATTTTCGTGCCATCAGCGAAGGATGTCACCATGGGTGCCTTCATGCCCCACTTTCTGGCAAAGCCCTCCTGCGTCGTCGGGTTCCGGTAGGGATCGTGAAGCCCCTTGATGTTCCCGCAAAGCACGGGCCGGATCCCAAGTCCCTTGACCCACCGAAACAGATTCATAATGACGCCGGGCTGATCGCCCTCGGTGTTCGTAATGACGACACCAGCCTGGTCTGCGTAACGCTTCAGGATCGGACCAATCGTTCCGTCCAGTTCCGCATTCATCATTACCACATGCTTGCCCTGCCCGATCGCGCGCATCACGACATGAGCGGCGAATTCGACTGTGCCTGTCACCTCCAGGATCACGTCGATCCCGTCACAATCGCACAGCAACATCGGGTCGCCGGTGACAGCGCGCTGCCCCCTGGCGATGCACTGGTCCAGTGCGGTAACCGAACTGACGAACATCACGTCCGCTTCGCCCGATGCCGCATAGGCTTCACGCGCAATCTCCGGGTGGCGGTTCGCTATGGCCGCCAGTTCGATGCCCTTGGTATATTGCAGCATCTGGCGCGCAATGCCGCGCGCCATGAAGCCCGCGCCGACCATGCCGACCCTGATCGGTTTGCGGGCCTGCGCCAAGCGTTCGAGTTCCCGATCGACAATGAACATTGTAATTACTCCTGATCGGCCTGGGCAAGCACGCGTTCGGAGTGGAAATCAGGCCAGTTCTGGTCTTTTTCCGAGATAACCGCGGGTTCCGCGGGCCAGGAGATGCCAAACGCGGTGTCGTTCCATCTAATGCCGCGCTCGGCGGCCGGAGCATAGAATTCCGATACCAGATAGGTCGCTTCCGTATCGTCCTCCAGCGTCAGGAAGGCGTTGGCGCAGCCTTTCGGAACCAGCAGGGCAAGGTAGTTCGCCGCGCTAAGCTCCACCGCAACGTGCCGCATATAGGTCGGGGAGTCCGGACGCAGATCGATCAACACATCATGCACCGCGCCGCGGACGCAGCGAAGCAGCTTGTCTTCCTGGTGTGGTGCCACCTGGTAATGAAAGCCGCGCAGCGTGTGCCTGTGGCGGTTGAATGATATGTTCATCTGCACAAGACGATTGCACAAACCCTGGTCGGCGAATTCCTGCCAGCACCAGCCACGGGCGAAAAAGCCACGCTCGTCAGAACGCTTTTCCAGTTCCACGACGCAAGCGCCGGGGATAATGGTTCGATGAAAGATCATGACGCTCTCCCGGCTGGCTTATTCGGTTGGACACAGAACGCGCGAACCGTGCACCTCGTAGCCCAGGCGCACGTATTTTAGGTTACCAAGTGCCTGGCGCACGGCATCGCGCCGCTGTGGTTTTACAAGAAACATCAGGAAGCCGCCGCCACCCGCGCCGCACAACTTGCCTCCTTCGGCTCCCGCCGCCATGGCGCTGTCATAGTAGCGATCGATCTCCGATGTGGTGATCTTTGAAGCGAGGCGCCGCTTGAATTCCCAGCCTTGATGGAGGATGTGGCCCAGGCGTTCGATATCGATCTCGGTGCCATTGAACTGCTGCTGAATCTCGTGCGCCTGGCGGCGCATCTGCATCAACACGTCCAGGTTTGCGGGAGTCTTGCTTTTCTGTTCGGACAGGACGGAAGCGGCCGACCGTTGATGACCTGTCCAGAACATCATGATGTTGCTGAACAGATGGGAAACCGATCCGTTCACCACCTGCTGCGGCTCGACCATGACACGCCCCGAGTGGCAGAACCGCAGCAGGTTCAGGCCGCCGAACGCCGCGGCATACTGGTCCTGCTTGCCGATCGGCTCCTTCAGCACCTCCATTTCGATATAGCATGCTTCCTCGGCGAGCTGGCCTGCCGTCACGCGTTCGCCACGGAAGGCATGCAACGCGTTCAACAGCCCGACCGCGAAGGCGCTGGAACCGCCCATTCCAGTCGAAGCCGGCATATCGGCGACGGTGCTGATGAAGATCGGCGGCTCAATCTCCAGGAACTTGAGGCACTCGCGGGCTATGTTGTTCTCGATCTCCGCGACGCTGTTGACCTGTTCGGTGCGGGAATAGTTCAGGCGGATCGGTTCGTTGAACAGCTCACTGTGGCGCTTGACGGTGACATAGACGTACTTGTCCACTGCGGCACTCAGGACGGCGCCTTCC
Source organism: uncultured Acetobacteraceae bacterium (assembly GCA_964434035.1). Taxonomy (GTDB): domain Bacteria; phylum Pseudomonadota; class Alphaproteobacteria; order Acetobacterales; family Acetobacteraceae; genus CAYSTX01. The sequence goes on along the minus strand of CAYSTX010000003.1, from coordinate 27,042 downwards.
TCCACTTCATAGAATTCCGGTAGGTCGGTGCCGCCGCCGGCGAAGCTGATGCGCAGCGGCGTTCGCGTAACGATCACCTTTGGCGCGGCGCCCCCGTCGTCGCAGGGCCAGCTCCTTCTTTCATGATAGGGGCGGGCGAAATTCGCCAACGACACGTCGTTCATGGCACCTGCCTCCTATGCTACCTGCCTTTGTGGTGCGGTCCATCGCAACGATCCGTGCAACATTCCGTCGTCCAGCAGGTGACGAAGCCAGTTCAACCTCGTGAAGCGCTTATCGGTGAACTGCGCGTGCGTCAGGCCGGATCTTTCGAATGCCGTCCGAAGCTCCGTTGCGCCGTCACGGACGGTCCACAGGAACCGGAAATCCTGGAAAGTGCGCTTGAACTTGCTGAAATCAGCCTTATAGGTGCGCTGATCCGCTCCCGCTCTCGGCACGATCGACAGTCTGCATCCAGGCAGAGTCTCGGCGACAATCTGGCCAAGCTCCCTGATCTGGTGGTTCAGGTCATCTGCGCCGGTATTGAAGGCCTGATTGTGGATCAAGTCGCGGGGCGCCTCCAGCACTGCCTGGAACGCACGTGCGACGTCCTGCACATGCACGACCGGACGCCAGGGCGTCCCGTCGCTGTGGATGACGACTTCGCCCGTGGTGAAGGCTTCGCCCATCAGGTTGTTCAGGACTGTATCGAACCGCATGCGCGGCGAAAGCCCATAGATCGTGCCGTTGCGGCAGAAGGTCGGCGAGAACCGATCGTCGGCCAGGTGTGACAAGGCCACTTCGGCGTCTGCTTTCGATCGTGCATATTCGGTGCGAGGTGCCAGTGGCGCTGTCTCATCGACGACCGCAGCTTCCGACATTCCGTACATGATGCAGGAGGAGGACAGAATAAACCGCGGGACCCCGGCCTGCTTGGCTGCCACGGCAAGGTGGACCGTGCCCTGCAGGTTGATCTCACGCGTCCAGGCTTCGTTAAGGTTGCCGATCGGGTCGTTGCTCAGCGCCGCAAGATGGATGATCGCGTCATACCCTTCCAGCTCCTGCGCAGTGATATCGCGGATGTCACGATTGATCGTTGGGATGTTGGCCACATCCGGGACAAGCGTGCACTGGGCGAAGTAGCCGGTATCAAGACCGACGACGTCATAACCCTGGTTCTGAAACCACGGTGCCATGACCGAGCCGATATAGCCATTGCTGCCAGTGATCAGGATGCGTTTGTTGTCAGGCATAAACGCGGCCCTTCCGTGTGATCAGTTGTCGGGTGATATCGAGAAGCGACGTCGTTTCGCTCACCTTGTAGAACGGACAACCGGCTGTGGCGGCGGCCATTGCGTCGCGGTCATCATCGCCGACAAAGGGCGTGGTGGTGAGATCAAGGTACAGTTCTTTCTGTGCTTGGTACAGAAGGCCTGATTTCGGCTTGCGGCAGGTGCATCCCGCATCCCAATCGTGCGGACAGTAATAGATTGCGTCTATGCTCCCGCCGGTTTCGGTCACCTCCTGCCGCATCCGGTCGTGCACGGCTCGCAGGTCGTCCTCTGTCATCAGGCCGCGGCCGATGCCGGCCTGGTTGGAGACGATGACCGTGCGATAACCGGCCTGCCGTAGTATCCGTAGCGCCTTGAGTGCTCCCGGGATCCACTGCCAGTCCTCCCAGTCGCGCACATAGTGCGCACGCGGGGGCTTCCGGTTGAGGACCCCGTCACGGTCGAGAAGGATGGTCGGCTGGCGCCGAAAGAACGACTCGGTATCCGGCAGGCGGTTCAGCGATCCAATGCTGTAGTAACGATGGTCACTGACATAAGCGGCGAGTCGTCCCTGACGCGCCAACGGCGTATAGACCGCTTCCTCGAACAGGCAATCTTCCGCGGGCAACAGCTCGAGACAGGCGTCGGTGATGATAGCATAGCTGATTTCGACTTCCCGCAGACCCGGAGCTGTGCGCGTGCGGTCGAAAGCTCGTACGTCGTGGTTTTCGTCGATCGCGACACAACCGCGCGAATAGTTGTCGCCGTTACTATATACCGTAACCATCGCCGGCTTCCGCGCCTCGCAGAAACGGCGCCAGAGCCGGTCCATCTGCATCGGCCAGTAATTGTCGCAGTAAAGCAGCAGGAAGCAGGGATCAAGAAGATGCCGCGCATCCGCGATGCGGCTGCTGGTCAGCTGGTCGGCGTCGGTCACGCGATAGTCGATCTGGATCCCCCAATCCCAACCGTCGCCGAAATGACGCTGTACGACCTCGGGAAGATAGCCAAGAAGAAGCAGGATCCGTTCAATGCCCTGATCGGCCAGCTGCTCGATTTGGTATTCCAGAAAAGGACGGCCGCAAACCGGGACCATGGGCTTCGGCAGATGATTCGTGATCGGCTGCATGCGTGTGCCGCGCCCACCCGCCAGGATCACCGCCTGGGTGGGCCGGCTATAAAGCCGACCTTCTATTTCTGCCTGCGGCCATATCCTCTGGTCGAGCATCATGCGCACGTGTCCGCGCGGTCAGCTATCAGGCACTTGGTGATCGCATGGCAGAGGACTGAGTGGACGTCCTCAACTAGTTCGTATGCGCCCTTTTCCGTGCTGACGCACAGCATGACATCAACACGCGACTTGAGGGCTCCTCCGTCGAAGCCGAGGAGTCCGATCGTCGTCATACCACGTTCCTCGGCGACATCGACGGCACGCACCAGGTTCGGTGAATTGCCACTGGCCGAGATGCAAACCAGCACATCGCCCGGCTTCGCGAAGTTCTCCAACTGGCCGGAAAATACCTTGTCGTAGCCTTCATCGTTCGCCAGGGCCGAGAGCCACGATGTATTATCCGACAGGCAGACGACTCGCATGGGCCGACGGCCCGAACGTTTGGTTGCCTTGCCGAGGTCGTTGACCCAGTGCGAAGCCGTTGCGGAACTGCCACCGTTTCCGGCGATATAGATGAACGCCCCCTCGTCGCGTGCCTTCTGGAATACCTCAACAATCCGTTCGACCGTGAACATCGGGACATGATTGAGCAGGCTACGAACGTCTGATAGGTGCGCCGGGATCACGCCTGGCGACGCCGTCGGCGGTGTGTCGAGTTCTTGCATGGGATCCACCACTCCGCTCCTTGGGTGCACAGGTACGCGCATTAGATATCAATGGCTGGAGCTAAGCACTTTCTCTTTAGGGGTACTCTAGGTCATCTATTGTTTCGAGTGTTCCTATTCTGCGGCGGCGGCCAACTGGTCTGTCAGCGCTGTCGCCGCCGTCGCGGCCAGGCGAGACTTGCGCGCGGCGAGTTGGGGCAGCGGTGACAGGCCGACAGTGGCCAAGATATGCTCCCACCGATAGGCCCAGTCATGTCTCAGCAGGCAGGCCGTGATATTGCTTCGACGCACTCGACTGATTCTGTCCGGGTCTTTGTCGAGTTCTTCCATCACGGCAATGACGTCAGTGCCGTCGGGTGAGATCTCAATCACCGCATCCGGCCAGTTGAAATATTCCTCGAATTCCGAGCAACGTGGGGCGGAGCCCAGGATGATCGCTCCGCCGGCTGCGCCCTCGAACAAACGACCGGGCAGGACCGCTTCGCCGGCAACCTTGCCGGCTTTAGGGCCGGTCAGGCTTGCCGGGCTGAAACCAATGAAGTAACGGCTACGCTTTATCATGCTGGTCAGCAGCAAACGGTGTTCCGACCAGTCCCGCACAAGTGAATCGGAACTTGCCAAGGTATCGTAGACGTAGAAGAAGTCCCGGTGCTGTGCGCGGTCCAGCAGCTCGCGATGCACGGCGGCCGAACGGTTGCCGATGGAGTAGACGTCGATGACCCTTTGAGGCGAGGATGGGTAGGGTGTTGCCAGCAGGCAATCGACACCGACCGGCAGCGCGGAGCATGGTGCCTTCGTATAGGACGCCAGGGCGGGCAAGCACTTGCTGTGTAGCAGAAAGACGTGATCGAACTGGTCGAGCAGCTTCAGGTAGGCACGATCCTGTTCGAGCGTGGTCGCCCAGAGTTCAAACAGGTACGCCACAGCGAGCTTACAGCGACTGCGCCAGCCTTTAATTCGTGTCAGTTCGACAAGGCTTTGCGGGCTCCAAGCGACGAAGAAGAACATGTCGTAATCCTGCGTCACGACCGAGGGCGCCATGACAGGCGCATTCCTCAGCCCCACGATTTTGCGCAGACCGTTGGCTACTCGGTTCAAGTCGCGCTGCACGTTGCCGTCGTGGTCCGGCAGTAATGCTCCGAACCGGCGTTCGATGACATTGTCGAGACCCGGGGCGAGCACGTCCGCCTCATCGCATGACGCGACGACCGAGCAGAATTCGAATGACTGCGCGAAGTGCGCGCGATCCTTCGCATTGTATTCCGAAGCAATAAGGATGCGGCTCAACGGCTTTACTCCGCAGGTTCCGCACCAACGAGCGTGGCGGGCCGCTTCAGTTCGGACTTCCTGAGTTCCTGTGCGGGCAGTGAGGGGCGCCCAAGGATCATGTCCGCCGCCTTTTCGGCGATCATGAACACCGCCGCGGATGTGTTAGCGGACGGAACAAACGGCATGATTGAGGCATCGACGACCCGCAGCCCATCAAGCCCGTGGACGCGCAGTTCATGGTCCACCACGGCCCGGGGGTCCATCGACGGGCCCATCCGGCATGTACAGGAGACATGGTAGGCTGTCAGTCCGGCTTCCCGCGCGAAAGCCAGGCAGCTCGCATCGTCGGTCGCTGATGGGCCGGGTAGCTCCTCGCCATCGTTGTAGGGCTGCAGTTCCGAGGTGTTGAGCATGCGGCGCAATTGTCTGGTGCCCGCAACTGCAACCAGTTGATCCGCTTCATCGTCCAGGTAATTGGGTTGGATAGAGGGGGCCTGGAACGGATCGGCGGATCGCGCGTGGACGAAGCCGGTGCTGTTCGGGCGCAACTGATAAAAGCCGAGCTTGATCACGGGAATCCGGCCCGATCCGAGGGTGGAATAGTTTCCGAGAGCGAGATCAAGCTGAATGTCGGGCGCGGAGCGCAGGTCGCGGCTGTTGACGAAGGCGTAGACAAGCGACGGGCTGATCGCCAGAAGGTTCGGCCGACCCAGCAGCCATTTTGTTCCTTCCTTAATCAAAGCCAGACCGCGCCCGTTAATCGTTTCGCTGCCTTTGACGCGCTGGACAAGGTGGATCATGTAATGATCTTGCAGGTTGGCACCGACTCCGGGCAGATGGTGAGCAACCTCGATACCCAGGTTCTTGAGCAACCTCGCCGGACCAATGCCGGAAATCTGCAGCAGTTTCGGCGTGTTGATAGCACCGGCGGCGAGAATGACCTCCCGCCGCGCCCGAACGCTGCGCGCAGCTTCCCCGGGCCCCGCCACATAGTTCAGCCCGACTGCTCGGCCACACTCCAGCAGCAGCTTCGTTGCTTGTGCGTTGGTGCGAATGTGCAGGTTCTTCAGCCCCATGACCGGCCGAAGAAACGCGCGCGAGGCGCTGAAGCGCCAGCCTTTGTGGATATAGCGTTGGTAGTAGCCAACCCCTAACTGGCTGGCTGCATTGTAGTCCGGGTTGAGCGGCAGCCCCAGATTGCGAGCCCCCTGGATGAAGGCGTCGCACACCGGATGCCGCCAGTCGGTGTCGGTTATGGGCAGCGGGCCCGCGGTGCCGCGGTACAATGGATCCATTGTGCCGATCCGCCGCTCCGAGCGTCTGAAATAGGGCAGCACATCCGCATACTGCCAGCCGCGATTGCCAAGCTGCGCCCAGCCGTCAAAATCCGCTGCGGAGCCGCGGTTATAGTTCATTCCGTTGATCGAGGTCGAACCACCCAACGTCCGCCCCTGCGGCATCGGAATGGGCCGGCCCGCGGTGCCGGCACTTGGTTCCGTTTCAAACTGCCAAGCGAATTTCGGACTGGCCGACGCCTTGTAAACGCCGGCCGGAACTTGCACGATAAGACTTTTATCCGGCGGCCCGGCTTCCAGCAGGCAGACGGAGTGTTGCCCATCCGATGCGAGGCGATGCGCCAGAATGCAACCAGCGGCCCCAGCGCCGACGATAACGTAGTCAAATATATCCGCTTCGGTCTTCATTGACCTCTCCGTCGCTTCAGACGCTTCAAGCGTCGCAACAGTGTGAGCCAAGGTGCCTCGCCGTCACTTCGCTAATCCGCGGTAAGCCATCTGGGGTGCTTCGCAGCACCGGTGCTCCGGCACATTCTGCCTGCAGACATCGTGCGTCCGACGGCTGACGGATGCTTTTGCGATGTGGGGAACCAAACACATGCAGCGTCGCCATGTGCTTGCTGGGCTACTGGCTTTTCCGGGACTCAGGATCCAGCGAGCCCGCGCGGCCGGTCTAGTTCCGACCGGCCCATTGCGATCCAGTTCCGACAATCAAGTTATCGAAAACCTTGATATTATCGCGCCATCAGGCGATGCGCTGATCGTTTCGCATCGTGGAGTGGTCGTTCGCAACTGCCGGATTCACCACGCCACCGGGCATGGCGTGCATGCGCATGAAACCGACGGGCTCGTGCTGCAAAACCTGGAGATTATCCGAAGCGCCCCGTCGACAGCGGGCACGGAAGAATACAACAACGTATATCTCTTCCGCTGTCCGGGCAGTCTTCTGACGAATATTCGCGCCAGTAGCGGCTCAAGCAACATCTATATCGAGTACAGCCAAGATTGCCGGATCCGCAACGTTGAATTGCATGATGCGCGGGGACCCTATCCACGCGGGCAGAATGTTCAAACCAGCTGGTCCCCCCGCTGTATCTTGGAGGATTTTTCCGGCGAAAACGGGCCAACGTCCTGGACCGAGGACAATGTATCGGTCTTTTGCTCAGATCGGTGCACCGTGCGCCGGGGGCTCGTTTCATATAATAATGGTCCGACCGGCGACGGCGTGATGCTGGAGGGCAGCTCCGATTGCGTTGTTCACGATGTGGATGCGGTCCAGCAGGGCAACGGGGCATTCGCCGCTGTCCCCGTCGAGAATGTTGGCAGCGGCGGATGCGTTTTCCTGCGTTGCCGTACCCGCGCCAGCTACAATGCCCCCCGCGACGGCCGGCCTGCACCGGAATCCAAGGGACTATCATTTTACATGCTGACTTCGTCCGGCGCCCGAAAGCACACGATTGCCGATTGCCACTATGACCACCTTGCGAACCCACACAACGTGATCTGGGATGTACGCAGCGTCAACGAAGGCCGGTCATTGACCCCGATGGCATTCAGGGCCCGCGACCCCATCCGCCTGACATTTGCGTGGTCGCAGGGGACCAACCTCACTAGGCGTTCCGGGCGATAATGTTCTCGTCCCAAACCGAATTGGATGACGCCGTCGAGCCCTGTTACGGAGGCGTAATACGGCCGTACGGTATGGCTGATGATCCGGGCCGGAAGCGATGGCGGTGATACGAACTGGGCTTTGGCGTCATTCAATGAGCTTCGCCTACGTGCCGTCCAGGCACTAGCCGCGGCTAACGAGGCAATGCCGTGGGCGGGGCTAACGTCGGCCCTGGGCTCTTAATGGAGCTACTCCATCCGGGATAGGAACAACCGTATTCATACTGCTTAATTGGAATTGAAGGAACCGTTGTTCCGGCCCGATAATTGTTCGGTTGTCATGGCGAGCCACAACCTAAGCAGGAAAACGCATGCTTGTTTGCATTGCCGTACCCCATCTGAGGTACCACTCATGGACGTGAACGCCGAGCCAAATGGGTCCGATACCTCGCCGTTGCTGGTGACAACGTCCTGGGATGACGGGCATCCCGCCGACCTCCGCTTGGCGGATCTGCTGGCAAAGCACGAGGCCTTAGGAACCTTTTACGTTCCGAATATGAATGCCGAAGGCAAGCCGGTGATGCAGCCGGCAGAGATCCGCCTCCTAGGGCAGCATCTTGAGATCGGAGGCCACACCCGGGACCATGTCAGCCTGACACAGTTCGCTCCGGACGCGGCCGCACAGCAGGTCATCTACAACAAGAAATGGCTTGAGGACCTTCTAGGGCGGGAAGTCATCTGCTTTGCTTATGTGCGCGGTCACCATAACCGCACCATACGGCGGTTGGTGCGCAATGCGGGTTTTCGCTACGCGCGGACGCTGACAAACCTTTCGGATACCCCAGGATCAGACCGTTACCGAATACCGACAACGATGCAATTCTTCCCCCATTCGGATGGTATCTACATCAGAAATTATCTGAGTGGTGGCCCTGGTTTGAGACGCATGGTTTTGCTGCGCGCGGTTCTGGGGAAACGCGGACTGCTGGATCGGCTCTATCGAGCGGCCGAGCTATGTGGCCACCGCGGTGGATGCCTCCACATCTGGGGACACTCCTGGGAACTGGATGAGTACGGCCTCTGGGATGAGCTGGACCGCTTCCTGGCGCATCTGCGCCAGCTAAGCGCCCATTTCGTCACCAACGGGGCATCCTGGACGCAGACGCATGCATTGGCCTTCAATACGGCCGCCACAGAGCCTATACCTTTCAATACAGCCGCCACAGAGCTTATGCCATGAGCCTGCGACGCCAGGCCGTGAGCCTGACAATCATGCACGCCGCGGATGTCCTGCAGCCCCTGCTAATCCTGCCGTACGCCGCCCGCGTACTGGGGGCGCACGAGTTCGGGGTATTCGCCTACACCATGGCAATCGGACAGTTCGCGACCACTGTCGTCGAGTATGGCTTTCACTGGACAGCACAGCGCGCTGCCGGCGCGGCACGCAATGAACCGCAGGTCATCGCGACGCTCTTCGGGAATGTGCTGCTGACCAAAACGGCACTGTTCCTTCTGATGACCACGATCGGCCTTGCCACCGCGAACAGCGTTCTTGCCATCAGCCGGCCCATGTTCCTTTGCGCAATGCTGACCGCATTTGGCGGCATCGTCTTTCCGGCCTGGCTGCTAATCGGACTTGAACGAGCCTGGCAGGCCGCCCTGGCGGCCGTTACCGCGCGCATCTGCGCATTTGTCAGTTTCGTGCTTCTGGTGCGCTCGCCGGACCAGGTGGCCTTTGCAGTTGTTTCGCAGTCTGCAGTCCCGCTTATGGCAGGCTTGGTCAGCTTGCCGCTGATCCGTTCCATTGCCATGGCCGGACTGCGATCGGTGCGGCTTGCAGGTGTTATGACGCAGCTTCGAAGTGGCGGGCCCGGTTTCCTGTACTCACTTGTCGAACGGATGTTGACGACGCTGCCTATGTTGCTGGTGCAGCATTATGGCGGCTACGTCGCGGCCGGCCAATACTCGTTGGCCGAGAAATTCGTCAGCGGGACACGCCCATTCTTTAGAATACTGTCCGATACACTCCTGCCCCGAGTCGCCTTCTACGCCCGGCATAATCCGAAGGCCGGCCTTCGCCTGGTCTGGCTTTCGCTGTCCTCGCTAGTGGTTGGCTTGGGGCTCAGCCTGGGACTGCTGATTGTCGCCCCGATGATCATCGTCCCGATCTTCGGTGCACCCTTTGCCGGTTCGATACCCATCGTACGCCTGCTGGCCATCATCCCGCTACTGCTGAACGTGAATGCCTGCACATCGAACTTGTTCATGTTCAACTTTGGATATGACCGTGCGTGGTCCGTCTTGAATGTCGCAAGCCTGGCCATCTTTGTCCTTGCCGCGTTCCTGATGCTCTCGGTCCTTTCGAGCGTAACCACTGCCGTTTCGTTGGCCGTGGTCGCTAGGGAAGCCCTCGTGCTCCTGGTTTCGGCGTCGTTCCTGATCGCCTTTACCGTAGGTGAGGCGCGGAAATCCGCGTCCGCTGGCCTCGGCGGCGGTATCAAGATCGCGGCGGCAATCCCAGCGGTTGTCCGCGCCGTCCGCCCCCGTTCTGCCCCGTAACTGTGAGTCGATCAGATGCTCCACGGTGATGCACTTCAGTCAGCCTCAGTGGGATTGCCGAGCGGCGGTTTCAGGCCTGATGATACCGAGTCGATCAATGTCGAAGCGATCCTCCGCTTTCTGCGCAAGCGCCGCCGTCTCTGCCTAGCCTGGCTGTTCGTAGGCCTTCTGCTCGGCATCGGATACGCCGCGGTCTCCTCGCCCTCCTACACCGCTTTTGCCGACGTCCTGCTGCAGGATCCCACGCCGAGGGCGGCAGGCGATGTTGCCGTCGCCCAGAGCGACGCGGCCCATTCCACCTATATCGAAACACAGGTTCAGGTTTTCGCATCGAACGAAATCATTGGCCGGGTCGTAGATACGCTGAACCTGGTTGAAGATCCGGAGTTCGGCCGGAACGCAGGCGGCCTGCGGACGTGGCTGATCGGTCAGGCGCGTTCACTGCTGCGCCCATCCTCGGTGCCCGAGCATGACCCGCGCCTGGCAACCATTGTGCGGGTTCGACGTGCGCTTCTCGTGTATCGGATTGGCACGTCGGATGTGCTGGAAATCCTGTTCACGTCCAGCAACCCTACGCGTGCTGCTGATTTCGCGGGCGCGGTCATCCGCGCTTACGTCGATAGCCGCCTGGCCGAGCAGGAAACCGCCCGGACGACCAACGCGGCGCGCGACTGGAAGCTGCTGGGGGAACTTCGTGACAAAGCCTTCCCTGCGGTTCCGCCGGGCGAAGCCATGTCCTCCACCGTGGCTCCGGGGCCAGAGGCGCGGGCCCTCTTTCTGGAGGAGCAACAAAAAACCGAAACATATCGCCTTCTATATGCGAGGCTACTGCAACGGGTGCTGGGATATGCAGATTCCCAACTCGCGTCGCCAGGTCTCCAGGTGATCACGCCCCCCACACCGCCGCTTATCGCGAGCTCACGGCTGATCGTTGTCATTGCCTTCGCCGGCATCGGCGGAATTCTTGGCCTGGGGCATGCGTTGTGGCGTGAGGCGGCGGACGACGTACTGCGGACGACTGACGACTTGCGGGGATTCGAAGAGATTGGCCGCGTCACGGTCATTCCGAAGCTAAATCAGACGGAACTGCGTATCGAGGGATCGCCAAGAGGTAACGCACAGCCGTCCTACAGGGCGGACTGCCGTCCGGTGTATGAGGCCATGGGAAATCTGGCGGTTGCCATGCTAGAGGCATGCAGCCGCCGCAGCAGGCGCCTGATCGGTGTCGTTTCGCCACAAGACGGAGCGGGCGCTTCGCTTGTCGCCGCGCAACTTGCAAAGGTCCTCGCCGACACGGGCAGCAAGACCTGCCTTGTGGACGCGAACTGGCGGCTGCCGGTAGTCGATGTCTCGTTGCCGGGCGAAATCCGGTATGGCGCTCTAACCGGCTGGATGGAAAAAACCACGGGTACGTTGGACCTACTGACGCTCCGCGCGGCCGCGTCGGTCTCGGGCCTGACGGCGTCGCTGTCTATTTTCGCAGCGTTAGAGAGAGTGGACGTCGAGCACCAGTGGATTGTGGTGGACTTCCACTCCTTGGCACGAACGGTGGATCTGGAGGCCGCGATCAACCTCATGGATCAGGTCGTCGTCATTGTTGAGGCACAGCGCACGACACGCCAAGGGTTGCGGGATCTGTTGAATGTCGTTCCTGCCTCGAAGCTTGCAGCCGTTGTCATGAACAAGGCCAGCGTCAAGCGAAAGAAGCCGAAGGCTCATAGAACGCCGGACCGAGACTCGAAGGTCCTAACGACCGGCAAACGGCTCGAAATAGATCTTCTGCGATGACAGTACGAGCTGGCTAGAAGGCTGGACAATGCCGCAGACGGCGAATGCACTTTCCGAACCTTTTCCTGACATAGACAGCAGCTGGGCTGTCGTCCGGCTCGCCAACGGTTCCGCATGCGGAAGGTCTAGATCACCCACCAGCGCGTCGGCGTACAAGGGCACGCGCCTCGATGGCCTCGATACCTTTGTCTTCTTGCCCTGCATCTGGATTGCCGCCGCACTCGGCTTTGCGATCGGCGATTATCCGATGCTATTCTTCATCACGCCGCCATTATGCCTTGTCTACGCCATCTTCCGGCGCATCATGCCGCCGCGCCTGCTCGCAACCTATGTTATTCTATGCTTGGCTGCTGGCGTGTTGTCCTGGTACCACGCGTTCCCCCGGTCCTGGCAAATTGTCTTCGTGGCCGAATCCATCCCACGCCAACTGGCACCGATCCTTAGTTTCCTCTGCGTTGCCTGGGCCGCGAAAGCATACTTTCTCCGGCGCATTCAGGCGCAGGACATACTTTCCGGTGGGGGCCTGATCATGATCCTCGCCTATATCGTTGCGCCCATCGTCATGTTCCACAGCGGCGTAAGCTACGAGGGCGATGACGCAACCAGCACGATCCTGGCCGCCTACGGCTCGTTCATCAACAGCATCACTCTTGGTTCGTTCTTCATATTCGGTCACTTGTTCTACAGTCGCGGTGCACGCCGCTATGCCGCCCTTGCTGTGATCCTGCTGATAGCCGCCACGACGCATTTCGTTCAGTTCAAGCTTGTCGCGCTCGCTGCCGTTATCATACTGATCGGCTTTCCACCCCGCTTGACGGTAGTGGCCGTTGTCGCTGCCTTTATCGCAACGTACGCCATTCAGGCCTACGACATCCCGGGCGCGGTTGCGAAAAACCCCGATAAAGGCATACGAATCGCCTTCGTTGCCGACGCGTTCCAGTCTCTGGTCGACACGTCAGGCCTTGGCATCGGCTACGGAACAGAGTCCGTCAGGTTTGTTTACAGGTTCCCAGGCCAGCCTGACTTCGTCTTCATGCCGGACCCCAGGACGATTTCCAAAGGAAGACTCATGGAGCTCATGTCGAGAGGCGTGCACAATTCGTTCGCTCAGGCAATGCTCAGGATCGGGGTTGCTGGCTGTCTGTTGCTGACGTGCGCAATGTTCCGCGCCTTCCCACGACCCGGACTTCCCAGGCCCGTGCAATGTCATGCGTCGATGTTGTTCATCGTCATTTTTGTTGCATGCTTCGTGAACCCTACACTCGAAAGCCCGCGCCAATTGATCGGCGCCGGCTTTAGCTACGGATACTTGCTTGCACTTCGGTCATGCGCGAAGCGCCGCCCAGGCAGCCTCCTGCTTCCTCATGCCCAACCTGGCGACAGCCGGTCAATCATGACGACCGAAGTGGCATGATGTCATCGCGCCGCCAACAAATCGACGGCCTGACGGGCCTGCGGGGTGTCGCAGCGTGCTGGGTCATGCTGATGCATTTCCGTGAGGTTACACCGACACAGGTTTGGCAGTTCCCGGTTCTGGACAGCGTCATCGCCCATGGCGCTTATGGTGTTGACGTCTTCTTCGTCCTCAGCGGCTTCGTGATGTCCTACGCCTACGAAGGCTGGTTCAGCCGCCGACTGCGATGGAACGACATCTACCGGTTCCTGGCCTATCGATTTGCCAGGATTTATCCAATGCATTTGGTCACTTTCGCCCTTATGGACCTTCTGTTCCTGGTGCGCGCACTGACATCCGGAACGCATGGGCTGCCGGACCGGTATGATCCAATCACCCAGCTATCATCACTTACGCTGACGCACGATTGGATCCCGGGCGGCCAGACGCCAAATATGCCGGCCTGGTCGGTGTCGGCCGAGTGGTTTGCCTATATCCTTTTTCCGGGGCTCTGCCTGGTTCTGTCGCGCACGCGATGGTTGATCCTGGTATATGCCGCGGCAGGGCTCGGCCTTGCTTTCTTCCAGCCACTCGGACGTTACGGCCCGGCCCACGTCATGTCGGGTTTCCTTGTCGGAATGGCCGCTTACCAGCTGTGGGCTGGCATGAACCAGATTTGCCTTGCGCGCGTTACCGGCCCTTTGATTGCCGTGGCCATCGCGTTCTGGGCATCGGGCCCTGAACCGCCCATGGCGGTCGGGTTGGTGCTTTTTGCGACGCTGATGGTCACCGCAGCCAATTCCGCGGACTTTGTTGGCCGCGCGCTTAGCTGGCCGGCAGCGGTGTATCTGGGGGAGATTTCGTACTCGCTCTACATGGTCCACTGGCCCGTGCGGGTGATCATACGATACGGTCTGGATGCAGCCGGTCTTCTGTCCCGGACACCGCCGACTGCCCTGGTTCTCCTGTACATTTCCACAACATTCGCGCTTGCCGTCGCGAGCTACCATTGTGTCGAGGTTCCGGGCCGAGCCGCGCTGCGGCGCATCTCGGGGTCAGCCGGACGGTTGCGAGTTTCACCTGTTGCATCGAGATGATGATGCATCGCTCTCGCGCGACACAGACGGACGCCTGAACATCTCGCTTTCGACGGGAGATACATCATGCCGTCACCCTACCAGTATCGCGAGTTCGGGATGTTCCGCCTGTTCCTGGCGGTCTGTGTGCTGCTCCAGCATTTGATAGTGAATGTAGCACCCGTGGGGCACCTTCGGACCATCCTGGCCCCGTTTGAAATCGGTAGCGTCGCCGTATTGGTCTTCTTCTGCCTGTCGGGCTTCGTTATCACCGAGGCGGCGAGCCAGGTCTACGCGACCAAGCCAGTTGCCTATCTGGTGAACCGGCTCCTGCGGATCGCGCCGCATTTCATCGTCGCCGTGGTCATCGGAATCTGCCTGCATGCGCTGTTTTTCTACCTCGGCAGCCTGCGCTCCTTTGACCGGGCGCATCCGGAACTAGTCACCGGCCAAATGTTCGATGTGTCGAATCTCGCCGCCAATCTGATTGCCTTCCTGCCCGGCACGAGGCGGCTAATGAACTTCGAATTTGTAGGGGTGATTTGGGCCGTTCGCGTCGAGATGGTCTTCTATACCGTTGTTCTCCTGTTCCTGATCTTGCCCATACGGTCACGCAATTCACTCGGTTATTTGATACCCGTCTCTATGGCATTGGCGTTCGCCGGCATGTTTCTGGTGTCACGGCAAATCGGGTTCTTCTATTTTTTCCTGTATGGTGCCCTGCTATTCAACTGGCGACGCCACAGATGGGCCCTGATCGGCTGCGCGATTGGCATGTCCGCATTTATGCGGCTCGTGCCGGCTGAAGCGGATGCCGGGTATGTACGCGACGTAACGGCGCAATATCTGTTTCTGGTTGTCTCGATCAGTGTCATGACGTGGCTGGCGGTGCGTCATGGCCGGTACCGCCGCATCGACCAGCGGTGTGGAGACCTGACGTATCCGCTGTATGTTTACCATGAAGACTTTATTGTTCTGACGCTCTCGGTCACCAGAGGGTACAGCTACGCCGCCGCTATCGCAGGAATCGTGCTCGCCGTTCTGGCATCGTATGGACTCATGCGGCTCGTAGATTTGCCGGTGAACAGGCTGCGCGACGTAATCCGCGGCCAGCGGCTCCAATCGCCAGCCGCGAAGGCGGTTGCAGTGCCAGCGCAGGTCGGGCTCAGGTGATTATATGACGGGACACTGCAGACCGATTGCTCGCCGGCGTGTGATGGCCTGTCTTGCAGGCCTGCCGATGGTTGTCCCGCCGCGCCTGGCGCGATGCGGTGCCACCGATCAGCCGGACCGCTTCAATATCCCGGCAGGAGCCTGTGACACGCATGTCCATGTCATCGGCGATCCCCACCTGTTCCCCATGGCAGCGGACCGGGACTATACGCCACCGCCGGCGACCGCCACGGAACTTGGCAAGATGTTGCATGAGCATCGCCTCAGCCGCGTGGTCGTCGTTGCAGCGGCGGTGCATGACGACACCAACGACGCAATCATTGATGCGATCAGGCAACTGGGGCAAGTCCGGGCGCGGGGTGTCGCATGGTTGCCGAAGGACCGATCAGATGCCAGTTTCAAGGCACTGAAGGCATCGGGCATCACCGGCTTTCGTCGTCTGCTGGATACCAGTGGCAAGACGAGCGATGCAGCGCAGCGCGCGCAGTTTCGGGCACGCTTCGACATCGCGGCACGCTGGGGCTGGCATATGGA
This sequence comes from uncultured Acetobacteraceae bacterium, assembly GCA_964434035.1. Taxonomy (GTDB): domain Bacteria; phylum Pseudomonadota; class Alphaproteobacteria; order Acetobacterales; family Acetobacteraceae; genus CAYSTX01. Next base: position 11,261 of record CAYSTX010000003.1, on the reverse strand, counting down.
TATCGCGACGCCGCCAGACATGATTGCTGCTTGCTTGCCTGAGCTCGCTTCATCTCCCGTGCCGCTTGTCCTCGATACGTTTGGATGGATCCAGGGCGGTCTGGCCCAGCCGGGCGTAAACGCAATATTGTCGCTGGTCAGGTCCGGTGTTGCGTATGTGAAATTGTCAGAGCCGTACCGGCTGTCCGACAATGCGCCGGGTTACCCGGAACTGAAGCCTGTGGTGGATGCGCTTATTGCGGCAAACCCGGACCGTATTCTCTGGGGTTCGGGGTGGCCTTATCTCTCCGGCCCGGTACCCGGGCGACCGGTGGCGGAAATTACCCCGAACCTGCCAATCGATACCGGCAATCTGCTAAGCTCGTTCGCCGCATGGGTGCCAGACGACGGCATGCGCCGGAAGATCCTGGTCGAGAATCCGGCTCGGTTATATGGGTTCGGCGACGCATAAGGACTAATTCATCCGTATCGACCCGCGATCTGAGCGGGTTAATGCCGAAGAACCCCCAAGCCCCCTGTCGGACGCTCTGCGGGCGGGCGTGTTTCCTGTACCTTATCTGCATTCGCCTGGGCTGGCGGCGGGCCAAACAGCCGATCTGCCGCACATGTTTCGCTGGCATCAGGCCACGCGGACCGCAACGGAGATTGCTTACGAACATGCATCTCAATCCGACAGCCGACCGTGTCCACCAAATGCAACCAACGGATCCGCATCTGGTGTGGGGGCGACGCTGCGAACGTCTCGATCGGCGTTTCGTTACCAGATCGCTTGTCGTCGAGATGCTGATATCAAAATGGACAAAACCCGATTGGACTGCCGTGGACGTTTCGGGCGGCGCAGGCCGCTGGCTCAGCACACTCGCGCCCCACTTCCGGCAGTTCTCTCATCTCGACTTCAGTGCGGACGCACTGCACACCGCGCAACTTGATCATCGCGAGTTCCAGCATGTCGAATTTGGCCGTATTGACCTGTTGCAGCCAAGGGCGCAGCAGCCGGCACTGTCTGGCCGGTTATGGAATGCCGCTTTCTGCCTGGACACGCTGCTTTATCGCGGCACGTTCGTGGAAACGGCGTTGCGAAATATACGTTCCTACCTTGTACCGGGTGGCGTCGCGATTATCGACATGCCGATGCAGCTTAGGGCCTCGCTCTCGCGCCGGGTCAAAGGCGCGCACTATAAGGGCCCGGAACGCACATTTTCTGCCCAACAAGCGCTGTTGATGGCGGGCGCCGCAGGTTACGAGTGTGTTGCGGCAGCGTATCAATACAGGGAGCTGCCGATACCGGCGCATCGGTTCCTGGCCGAGCGGGACCTGACCCGCCTGCTGCCATGGCCTGCCACCTGGATGTGCCTGGTGCTTCGAAATCCCTGACCCGATCCGCACAGATTGCCCCCAAATAGCCAATTCCCCGCCGGGCGCCGCGATACATACTGCCGCAGCGAGCAGCACACGTGAGAACCAGATGACCTCTACTCATCGCCGGGACAGCACCGTTTCACGAACGTCACGGCGGATCCTTCTCGCGGCGGCCATGCTGCTGGCCCCGACGCTTGCCATGGCCGAATACAGGCTGCAATCAGGCGATGTCCTCGACATCCTGGTCTCTGGCATTCCCGACTTCCGCCAGCATGTCGCGATCGGGCTGGAGGGGAATATCGGCCTGCCGCTTGCCGGCCGGATTTCGATCGGCGGTCTGTCCTTGGAAGAAGCACAGACGCGCATCGCCGCCGAACTCGCAAACAAGCTTTACCGACAGTACACCGCCGATGGGCGGGAGATATCGCATCTGATCCTCGGCAGCGAGGTTGTTGTCGAGGTATCGGAGTACAGCCCGGTTTACGTCAGTGGTGATGTCAGCAAGCCAGGTGCCTATCCGTTCCGCCCCGGATTGACGGTCCGGCAGGCAATCGCCGTTGCCGGCGGATATAACCCCATACGCGCACCGGGCACCGACCCCGTCCTGCAGGCGGCTGACCTTCAGGCCCAGTATGCGACGTTACAGGTCCAATATCAGGGCGAGCTTGCCCTCGCCTCCCGCCTGAGGAAGGAACTTAACCCAGGCGACAACAAGGATGACAATAATCAGAATGGCGTAGCTGCCGGCGCGACCGACACATTCCTGAAAGGGGAGGCCGAAAGTCTCGCAGCCCGCAAGGCCGGCATCGAAAGCACCAAAGCCATGCTGCAGGCGGCGATCAAACAGACATCGGTCCAGCTCAGTCTTCTGCAGGAAAAAAAGGCGCAGGACGAGGAAGGCAACAAGGCCGACATCGCCGACTTCAACTCCGTGCGGGAGTTGTTCCGGAAGGGCCTGGCGCCATCGGTGCGTCTGTCAGATGCACGACGGGCCGCGTTGCTGTCCTCGGAACAGCTATTGCAGACCATGGCCCAGATGAATGACGTCGAGCGGCAAAGAAGTGACTATGCCCGGCAACTCCAGCAGGTTGATAATCAGGCGCGTATCGACGATCTGGACAAGCTGCAACAGGCTGTCCGCCACATGGCAGAGCTGAGATCAACGATGAAAGGTGTCAGTGACAGGCTGGCGCTCGTCGGAGGCCTGCACACCGATCGGACGGCGAAAGCCGAGCTTTCGGTCTTTCGGAAGGATGCCAGCGGGTCCACGCGTATCTCGCCAACCGACGACCTGAAACTCGTCCCAGGTGATGTGGTCGAGGTAGTACTGCCCGGAGGCCTGCCCGGAGAGACGCCGAGCAGCCCGCTTGCCTCCGCGGCGCCGGTGCGCTGACCGGCCGACTTCCGGCTGGAGAACGTGCATGCGTGTGCTGCTTGTCCACAACTTTTATCAGATCACCGGTGGTGAGGACGGCGTGTTCCAGGCCGAGCGGGCAATTCTGGAGGAGCACGGGGTCGACGTTTCACTGTTCACGGTGACCAATGACACGATTAGAGGGCCCGTCAGGCAGGCCGTAACGGCCCTGCAGGTTATCTATAATCCGCTGGCTCGCCGAACGCTGGCACGGAAGCTGGCTGAGCTGACCCCGGATGTGGTGCACGTCCATAACTTCTTTCCGCAGCTCAGCCCCGCCATATTCGATGCGTGCCGCGACGCGAAAATCCCGTCGGTCCTGACGCTGCATAACTTCCGCATCCTGTGCCCGACGGCGTTCCTGGGGGCGGACGACGCGGACCGCGAACGCAGCCTGGGGCGATCCTGCTGGTGGACCGTCCCTCGGAAGGTCTATCGGAATTCGGCAGCGGCGACCCTCGCCGTGGCCGCGATGGTGGAATTCCACAAGTGGAGCGGCACCTGGCTGCATAAGGTCGATCAGTTCATTGCCTTGACCGATTGGGCCAGGCAGGTCTTCACCCAGGGCGGCCTTCCCGCCAACCGGATCAGCGTCAAGCCAAACTGGGTTCCGCGCCCTATTCCCCCACCCGCGAACCATATGCAGGAAGGCGCGCTGTTCGTCGGGCGCCTGGATGAGCAGAAGGGGATTCGCGTGCTGCTTCAGGCTTGGCAGGGCCTGGATTATCCGCTGACGATCATCGGCGACGGCCCGCTGGCCGACCTTGTGCGGCAGTCGGCGAGCCCCTGGATCACCTTTCTCGGGCGTCAGCCGCGGGAACGCGTGCAGCAGGCGATGCAGGCGGCGCGATTCCTTGTCCTGCCATCCGTTGGGTATGAGATGTTCCCGCTGACGGTGCTGGAGGCATTCGCCAACGGACTGCCCATCATCTGCTCTGACGTGCCATCCCTGGGCGGCCTGATCGAGGACGGCGTCACGGGATTGAAATTCCCGCCGAATGACGCCCCCGCGCTTGCGAACCGGGTGCGGCAGGCCCTGGCCGAGACAGCTATACTGGAGAGCATGGGACGGCGCGCCGAACGCATATATGCAGCGCGTTACACGCCAGAGGCGAACGTCAGGCAGCTGATGGAAATCTACGCGACGGCCCGATCAGTCTGTCGGAACCAGGCGTAAAGCTTCCGCAACCTTCCTCCAAGCTGATGGAGGGCTTCCAGCCCATCTTCTAAAGGCGCGCCCAGATTACTGTGTTAGACTGCACCGAGTGACCCGGTTGAGAACGGCTTCAGATCAACCAACCTACAACTGGGTCGATTCCGAACTGCAATGGATCGCCGCTTATGCGCGTTGTTCTAACTCGCCGTGAAAGCATCGAATCCCCCGACGGCGTAAGCATCTTCATCGTCTCGCTTGCCCAGGCTTTGCTGGAGCTGCACCATGAAGTCAGAGTCGTACTGGGTTGGCTCGAAAGCCGAGAAACGTATCAGCGGCTGCTGGCACCACGCCTCGATCTGCCAATCGTTGCGCTGAGTGATGAGCCATTGAAGGGTTTCGCGTCCATGACGGCTTGGCTTCGTGCCAGGCGCCTGGTCAATGATTTTCACCCGGACCTTGTCATCCATAGTGAGGCGGTTCCCATACCATTCCATGGCACGGTGGTGCAGTCGGTGCACGACCTACAGCCGCGGAGTGGACGGCTCGCCCCGGTGTGGCGCACCATTCGCCGGGTCAGTACGCGACGTTGCGACCACGTGGTCGCGACCACCACGGAGTTGCGTGACAAACTAGTCCCGGACCTTGGGGTTCCGGCATCGCGCATCATGCTGATACCAAAATGCATCGACCGCACACTGTACAGCGGACAGCCGATTGCATCTCGGGAACGGGCGATCCTACACGCCGGTACACTGCCGTATAAGAATCCCGTCGCTTCGGTAAGGGCGTTCGCGGCGCTCAATGATCAGACCGTGCGCCTGTATATCACGGGCGAAGTGACCGCCGCAGTGCAACAGGCTCTGGACGCACTACCGAAACATCTGCGGGCGCGCGTGACGCTGATGGGCGAGGCAGACGGGCAAACCGTGCGCGCTCTGCACGGCCGTGTTCGCGTCGCGTCTTTTCCGACCAGCTACGCTGTGCCGGTCGCATCCGCCACAGTGATGGAGGCGGTCGCGGCAGCGACGCCCATTGTCGGCTCATCCTCGCTCAGCCGGGACGTCCTGACCGACGGCCTGAACGGGTTGGTAGTCGGCACGCGGCCCGAGGAAATGGCGGCTGGTTTCAGGGCTCTCCTTGACCTGGATCTGCTTTGGTCCAGGCTATCGCAGGGTGCGGCACAGTTGATCGAGCGGTTCGACGCACACCGTGTTGCGGAACAGTACCTTGCGTTATCGCCCGCCTATCAGCGGCAGCCGACCCCGTTGAACATTCGACCGGACCACTGCGCGCGGCCGGCAACAGACCTGTCACGGGCAAGTAGCAGCGCGCGGAGAACGTCATGATCGTAGGATATTGCCGCGTTGGCATACTGGAGCCAGCATCGTCCCTCACCGCACAAAAAGCGGCACTGGCAGCTGCCGGTGCGCAGGTCTTTTTTACTGAACGGGTCGGTATGAACGGACGATCGCCCGAGCTGGAGCGAGCCATCGCGTCTGTGCAAAGTGGCGATACCCTCATAGTCACAAAGCCTTATCGTGTCGCTCGCTCAACCCGTGGCGTGCTGGCCCTAATTGATCGCTTGGGCAAAAAGGGGGCAGGCTTCCGGATTCTCGGAACCCCAGTGGACACAAGCACCACCACCGGCCGGATGATTCTCGGATCCACCCCGCTCTGGTCGCTGAATATGTCGCCTACGCGCGCTGCATTGCGCGACTTGGTGTTCGGCTGGCGGGGCGCGCCAAGGCATTGAGATCGCGTGCGCCGACCACGCGAGCGGCTACCCGCGATGATGTGGATGGGCCATGAAGCGCAACTCCTCAGTCCGGCAAGGCGCGCTCGACGGCGTGGGGGGCGTTCCTGAGCGTTGCTCTCGATGAGGCGCTGAAGGCGGCGCGCAGGACGGTGGTCATCCGATGGCAGCTCCGGTTCCCGTGACGGAACCCGTCGCCTGATGCTGCATTCTTCATGCACGGGAGGCCGCATGGTGTCCATGACCGTCATGGTGACGATCGTTCCGGGCCGTGCCGCGCGGTGAAGCTGTCTGTGTGGCTGATCCTGCTGTCGTTCGTCGGGCTTGCGGGAGTCGCCGCCGCCTGGGTCATCTCCGCGCCGCGCCCGGCTTTCCCCGATGGCGGTGATGCCGTGCTGAATGCACCCGGTGATGCGCTGCATGGCCGCGATGTCTTCAACGCGGGCGACTGTGCCTCCTGCCATGCCTCTCCTGGCCAATCAGACCGGCTGCGTCTCGGTGGCGGGTTGGCTCTGGCTTCGCCGATGGGCATTTTTCACGTGCCCAACATATCGCCCGATCCGGTTGACGGCATCGGCGCCTGGCGCACGGTCGATCTCGCCAATGCTTTGATGAGTGGCGTGTCGCCCGACCGGCGGCACTATTTTCCTGCCCTTCCCTACACATCCTATGTCCACATGCGGCCAGAAGCTGTGCGCGACCTCATGGCATATCTGCGCACACTCGAACCGGTACACGGTCGACCCCCAGCGCACGAACTACCGTTTCCGCTCAACATCCGGCGCGCCATCGGTTTTTGGAAATTTCTGTTCTTCGACCGCAGCCCGATCAAGTCCGATGCGATACACGATGCTGCTTGGGAGCGTGGCCGCTATCTTGTCGAGGGACTCGGCCATTGCGCCGAATGCCATTCGACGCACAACGTGTTGGGCGCGGTTGAGGCGTCCACACGCTTCGCCGGCGGGCCGGATATCGGTGGCGTCGGTTTCGTGCCCAACATCACTCCCCAGCGCATCGGCCATTGGTCGGCGCACGACATTGCCGAGATGCTCCGCACCGGCAGGACGCCCGACCTTCGTACAGTAGGCTCCTCCATGGCTGACGTCGTGAAAGACGCGGCTGAGCTGCCGCAGGCAGACCGTGACGCCATTGCGGTTTACCTCAAGTCATTGCCAGCGCGACCGACGCCGAACCGCTCGCAAGACCTGCCGCCCTGATCAGTGGGCGTAAAGATACGCGGCCACATCCGCGGCTTCACGTCGCGAGATGCCGGTAACCGGCATCGCCGTGCGCGGCGACAGCGACCGCGGATCAACAATCCATTGCACGAGATTGTCCGCCGTGTTGCGCACGACACCCGCCAGATAAACACGCTTGCGCAGGCCCGCGAGCGGCGGCGCGACTTGGCCGTGGGCACCCGGCAATCCAGGAATGGTGTGGCAGCCAACACAGCCATAACGGGCAGCCAAATCGGCGGCCCTCGTCGGATCGCCGCCAGTCAACGCGCGGGCAACATCGCGATCCTCGCGCGTCTGGTTTGCCTGCAGCACAGTCACGGTTGCGCCGGCCAACACGACGCATACTGCGACGGCCCCGACCAGGATCCCGGCGCGCGGCCGCATCGACCGGCCCAACTCGGCATCGTCTGACCCGAACGCCGAAACTGCTCTATTCGGCGTTCGGGCCCTACCGCGAGCTGCCGCCAGCAGAAAGGCCGCGGTGCCGACAGACCACAACAGTAACACGCGGCTACGGCGGGCGCGCGGCATGGCTCGCCTCCGACGCTGCAGCGGCACGGCCAATCCATAGTGCAACGAAACCGAGCGCCGCGCCGGCATAGATGGTACCGGCCGGAACCCACATGATCAGGCCGGCAAGCTGCTGGTCCTGCAGCGGCGTCAGTCCCCACCGCTCGGCATGTATCGTCTGAACACCATACAGGACGTGTGGCGCGAACGTGAGCAGTGCACCGAGCAAACTGGTATGCGTCATCGTGATGAACAGGTGACCAGCCGCGGCGCCGGCGCCGCAATTCCGTAGCAGTGCCCACCAGAACAGCAGCGCCGTCAGCAGGAAGCTCAGATGCTGCAGCCGATGCAGCGCGACATGCGTGACAGCCGCGTCGAACAGAACCGGCACGTGCCATACCCAGATGGCGACGCCATGCAGAAGCGTGGCGAAGACCGGCGCCGTTGCAAGAGCCCACGCCGCACGCAACGGATCGCGTCTTGTCGCACGGCCAATGCTGCGTCGCATGGAGTTCGGCCATGCCCACAGGAACACCGAGGCGGGACGCGCCAGGATCAGCAGCGGAGCAGCCACCGCCATGATGATCTCATGCTCCACCATGTGGGCGGTGAACAGCTGTTCCCCCATTGCGTGCAGCGGCGACAGCAGCGCGCCGGCCAGAGCAGTCCATCCGCTGGCGTAAGCAGCCACATGCCAACGCCGCACACCACGTCCGGTGCCTGCGCGACGCCACAGCGCCGTTACACCGTCCGCATAAGACCCGCCCGCAAGCAGCAACGGAGTGACAACCCACGGATCCAGGTTCCAGCCCATCGGCTCTCCTGCCCCGCCATGCGCGTGTGCCAGAGCGGGCACCAGGCAGGCGACGCTCGCCCATACCGCGGCGCGGCATTTCAACGCTCACATCCCGTCAACACGATCCCGGCAATCGCCTGCAGCAACAGCGCAAAGGCGAAGACGCCGGCCAGCGGCCCCGACAGTCGGGCGATAAAGCGCAAGCCCAATCCCTCGATCGCGTAGCGCGACGGCGCATGCCACGACAGCCATCCGGACACGCAGGCGGCAAGCAGGCACAGCGACGAGATCATCACGCTGAACCGCAATCCGCTGCCACACTCCGCATAAGGCAGCACTTCGCCAAGCTGCGTGTTGAGCGCCCACACCGCTGGCGCCGCGATCATCCCGGCGCAGGCCACGAGCGCTGGCTTCATGCTCATTGCCACAGCCGCGGCAACCAATAGAGGCAGACATAGATCGGCAGCCACGTCACGATGACGAAGTTCCAGTACAGCGCGTTGTCCTGCACGTCGCCAAAGCGGCGCGGGTTATTCCTGTGGCGGGAGAACATGACGGCGAGCAGCACGATGGTGTCGACAAGGTCCGTCAATACATGCGTCGTGTGCAGGCCCAGCATTGTCCAGACGACGGAGCCATAGGCGTTGCTGTCCCAGGAGATGTGCAGCGCACGAAATTCGAAGATACGTGGCACCAGCGGCGCGATTCCGAAGAGGGTCATGACAACCAGCCCAAACTGGACCCTCGCCATGTCCTGCCGCTCTGCCCAGCGAGAGATCAGGACGTTCGGGATTGCGCTGATCAGCAGGAGCAGCGTCACCAGCGTGCCAGGCAACAGATCGGGCGGTGGCGCACCGATCGGCCAGGCCGTAGCCAGGCTTGCCAGATACAGGTAGATGGCGAGGACGAGGGCAAATCCGGTGCCCTCCAACAGCATGAAAAACGACGTGCCCCACCAAGTCAGGCTCGCCGTGCCCATGGCATGCAGCGGCAGATCGCTCAGATCCTCGACTACGTGTTGCTTCACGAATCGTCCTCCGGCGTACCCTTCGGCCAGAACCAGCCGATCAGTGCCACCGCGACTGGGAAGGCTCCCCAGACCACCGCCCATGGCGTGAAAATCGACCAGACCAGCATCACGCTCGTCGCCAAAGCGGTCAGCAGCGGCCAGATGGAAGGGCGCGGCGAGGCTTCGCGTGCCTCTGGTCGGGCATCGGCCAGCGTGCTGACGACAAGCTCCCGCCGATCGACGCGCAGTCCGGTCGCCACCGCCAGCGTATCAGGATCGTCCCATAGTGGATTCGCACTCCGCACAACGGGGATAAGCTCGAAATTGTAACTCGGCGGCGGCGATGCCGTTGCCCACTCCAGCGTCGGTGCATCCCACGGGTTATCGCCGGCTGGCACGCCGCGCCACGCGCTTCGGATCGCATCCCAGAAGAACAGCGCGAAGCCCGTCGCGAGGACCAACGCGCTGAGGCTCACGAACATGTTCATGCCGCCCCAGCCCATGTCGGCCTGATACGTGTAGATACGCCGAGGCATGCCCTGCAGCCCGAGGATATGCATCGGAAAGAACGCCAGGTTGAAGCCGACAGTCACCAGGCCAACAACCCATCGGCCCAACTGCTCGCTCATCATTCGGCCGACGATCTTTGGGTACCAGTAATAGATCGCACCCATAAGCGGGAAAACGGCGCCGCCGATCAGCACATAGTGAAAATGCGCAACGACGAAGTACGTCTCGTGCACCTGCGTATCCAGCGGCACCGATGCCACCATGACTCCGGTCAAGCCGCCAATGACGAAGGTGACGAAGAAAGCCAGCACGAAGAGCAGTGGCACCTTCAGCACCGGTCGTCCCAGCCACAGCGTTGCCAACCAGCAGAAGATCTGCAGCCCGGCAGGCAATGCGATCGCCATGCTGGACGCAGTGAAGAAGCTTTCGCCCAGTCGTGGCAGTCCGGTGGTGAACATGTGATGCACCCACAGGCCGAACGCCAGAATCCCGGTCGCGATCAGCGCCAGAACCATCGGCAGGTAGCCAAAGATCGGCCGGCGCGAGAAGGTCGTAATGATGGCGGAGACCATGCCGACCGCCGGCACGAAGATGATGTAGACCTCGGGATGCCCGAAGAACCAGAACAGATGCTGCCACAGCAGCACGTCACCCCCCTCCGCCGGATTGTAGAAATGCGTGCCGACGAGACGATCGAGGATCAGCGAGGTACTGGCCACCATAATCGCCGGCATCGCCAGAATGACGATGAACGACGTCACCAGCATCGCCCAGACGAACAGCGGGATGCGGTCAAGCGACATGCCCGGCGCGCGTTGCTTGAACACCGTAACGACGATCTCCACCGCCACGGCGAGCGCGGAGACCTCGGTGAACGTGATCATCTGCGCCCAGATGTCGGCTCGCTTGCCCGCGCTGTATTCCGGACCCGACAGTGGGACGTAGGCGAACCAGCCGATATCGGGTCCCATATCCATCGCGAAAGCTGTCCACAGCAGGATGCCGCCGCCGAGATATATCCAGTACGAGAACGCGTTCAGCCTGGGGAAAGCGATGTTGCGCGTGCCCACCATCAGCGGCACCAGAAAGACCGCCATTGCCTCCATTACGGGCACGGCGAACAGGAACATCATGTTCGATCCGTGCATGGTGAAGACCATGTTGTAGAGGTCAGGCCCCAGGAAATCACTTTCGGGTCGCGCAAGCTGCAGGCGCATGAGCATCGCCAAGACGCCACCCATCGCGAGAAATATAAAAGCCGTAACGATGTAGCGACGACCGATGACCTTGTGGTCAACCGTGGTCAATGCAGCGAGAAGACCGCGCGGCGTTCGCCAGATGGCATCCAGTTGCCCACGCAGCGCGGCGGGAGGCAAATTGGTGTCGCGCAGGTCCGGTGTGATATCGTCGGCACTCATTTCAGGCTGACCAGCCAAGCCGACAACGCATTCAGCTCATCCGGCTCCAATGGGACGAGTGGCATGTTGTTGCCCGGCTTGATCGTCTGCGGATCGGC
>CAYSTX010000002.1:50053-59388 GCA_964434035.1 uncultured Acetobacteraceae bacterium | reverse complement strand
AGCCCGGCGACCGAGTGGATCATGCTGACCTCGAGCGCCTCGGCCGGGCTGAGATCGGGCAGCAGGCCGGGAAGGCGGGCGGCGAGCATCGACTTCCCCGCGCCGGGCGGTCCGATCAGCAGCAAATTGTGGCCGCCGGCGGCCGCGATTTCGACCGAGCGGCGCGCCGTCTCCATGCCACGCACGTCCCCTAGGTCCGGACCACCAACGCCGTTCGCGAGGCCCGACGGCGCGGGCGGCGTCAGCACTTGCGTGCCGCGGAAATGGTTTATCAACGACAGCAGGTCGGGCGGCGCCAGTACTTCGATCCGGCCGGCCCAGGCTGCCTCGCCGCCCTGATCGGCGCCGCAGATCAGCCCAAGATCGAGCGTCGACGCGCCGATTGCGGCCGGCAACACACCGGCGACGCGGCAGATCGACCCGTCGAGCGACAGTTCGCCAAGCGCCGCATATTCCTCCACCTCGTCGCGCGGCAGCACGTCCATCGCGGCGAGCACGCCGATCGCGATCGGCAGGTCAAAATGGCTTCCCTCCTTGAGCAGGTCGGCCGGCGCGAGGTTGATCAGCACTCGCCGCGACGGCAGCGCGAGCCCCATCGCGGTGAGCGCCGCACGGACGCGCTCGCGTGCCTCGCCGACCGCCTTGTCCGGCAGGCCGACGACGAGGAACGCGGGCATCCCGGCGGAGATCTGGACCTGGACCTGCACCGGGATTGCGTCGATGCCGGAGAAAGCGAAGGTGCGGACGCGGGCGATGCTCATCGCGGCGTCGTCAGACTGATAGCGGAACGGATCGGATGCATCGCGGGAAGATGGCACCGATCCACGCGTCCGGTCCACGGACGTCAACCCTGGCGCGAGCGGTCCCGGCGAGATTTCCCGGAGCCGCTCGCGTTGGCCGTCGCTTAGCCGGGTTGTGGGCCTTCCCGGTGCGGCCCGTGATGGCCGCCGCGATGCATGGCGATCTCGTGGAAGATCTGGTCGGCCGTCTGCTTCTGCGTCGGCGAGAAGCTGGCGTAAAGCGGGTCGAACGCGTCCGCCATGCGCTGCATGCCGGTGGCGCGTTCGGCCGCCAGTTTGGCCGCGCGATGCAACCCGTCCGCGGCCGTCAGCGTGCTGGCGTTGGCGCGCAAGCTCTGGAAGTCCGCGCGCATCCGGGCGCCATTCTCACGCATCACACTGGCGAACGCGTTCCACAGCGGCTCCTGGGCAGGCGTGATGCCGAGGCGGTCGTGAATGCGCTGCAGGCGCTGGGCGGGGTTGTGGTGCTCGCCGCGGCCGAAGTCGCCGGGGCCGGCCTCTTCCCGAGGAGGCATGCCAGGACCGCCAGGCGCTGGGGCGACGGCGGATGGGGGGGCCTCAGCGGGCGGTGGCGCAGGTGGGGCGGCGGTTTGGGCGAATGCGGCGACGGGCCAGGCGAGTGTCGCGGCGAGCAGGGCGATCCTGGGGCGGATCATGGCGAAAACTCCATCTCATCTTGGACCGGGGCCAATGCGGACCGGTCAGGATGGAAGATGGCGAGCCCATGTGTCCGCAGCATGCGCGGAACGTGGCAACTCGGTGACCGAGTGTCACAAAACCTTACGGCGCGGGTGCCACGGGCGGATGTCAGCCGGTGGCGCGCTGATACTGCGGCGGCAGCTCGGGCGGGACGCCGAGGTGGCGGGAGGCGCGGAGCGGCCAGGCTGGATCGGCGAGCACCGCACGTGCGACCAATACGAGATCGGCGCGTCCGTTGGCGACGATTTCCGCCGCAAGCTCCGCATCCCGGATCATCCCGACGGCGCCGGTCGCGATCTTCGCGTCATGGCGGATACGCTCGGCGAAGGGCACCTGATAGCCCGGGTGCAGCGAGGGCACGCGCATCTCGGGCGTGATGCCGCCCGACGAGCAGTCGATCAGATCGACATCGCCCCGCGCCGCCAGCGCCCGGCAGATTTCGACCGTGTCGTCGATCGTGAGGCCGCCCGGCATGTAGTCGGAGCAGGAGAGGCGGACGAACAGCGGCAGCTCGCTCGGCCACTCGGAGCGGACCGCGTCGAGCACCTCCATCAGCATCCGCATCCGTCCCTTCAGGTCGCCGCCATAGGCATCGTTGCGGCGGTTCGCGATCGGCGAGAGGAACGAATGTATCAGGTAGCCGTGCGCGCCATGCACCTCGAGCACGCGCATTCCGGCCTCTCGCGCCATGCGGGTCGTCGCCCGGAATTGCTCGACGATCTCGGCGATCCCGGCGACTGACAACGGCGTCGGGTCGGGCGCGCTCTCCCGGATCGGAATGGCGCTCGGCGCGACCGGCACCCAGCCGCCGGCGTCGGGCGGGATTGGCATGCCACCCTCCCACGGTCGCTGGCTACTCGCCTTCCGGCCGGCATGCGCGATCTGCATCCCCGGCACGGCACCGCCCATGGTGATGACGTGGACGAGGCGGGTCATCAGCGCGCGCTGCGTCTCGTTCCAGAGGCCGAGGCAGCCGGGCGTGATGCGCCCGATTGCCGATACGTGCGTCGCCTCGGTGAAGACGATGCCCGCGCCGCCGAGCGCGCGTGCGCCGAGATGCTGCACGTGCCAGTCGTCGCCGAGCCCATCGGTCGCCGAATACTGACACATCGGCGACACCGCGATCCGGTTGCGGGCGGTGACCGAGCGGAATGAGACGGGCTGTAGAAGCAGGGGGATGCGTGCCATGCCTCGACTATTGCATGGTCATTGGCGCACTCCTAGCGTCGCAAACGGGAGGACTCTTCACATGCGGCTTTCGGGTAAAATCGCCATCGTCACTGGTGCTGCGAGCGGGTTCGGCGAGGGCATAGCGCATCGCTTCGCGGACGAGGGCGCGCATGTCGTGGTCGCCGACATCGACGAGGCGGGCGCGCGGCGCGTCGCCGCTTCGATCGGGCCGGAAAGCCGCGCGGTGGCGATCGGCGGCGACGTGTCGAAGGGCGATGACGTGCAAGCGATCGTCGCGCGCGCGCAATCCGCGTTCGGCGGCCTCGACATCGTCGTCAACAACGCGGGCACGACGCATCGCAACCAGTCGATGCTCGATGTGGACGAGGCGACGTTCGACCGCGTCTACGACGTCAATGTGAAGTCGATCTACTGGATGGCGCGCGCGGCGGTTCCAGTGCTTCGCGCGCAGGGGCGCGGCGGGTCGATCATCAACATCGGCAGCACGGCGGGCATTCGGCCACGTCCCGGCCTCGTTTGGTACAACGGCTCCAAGGCGGCCGTGAACATCATCAGCCAGTGCATGGCGACCGAGCTTGCGCGCGACAACATCCGCGTCAATTCGGTCTGTCCGGTGATCGGCGCGACGGCGCTGCTCGAGCAGTTCATGGGAATGCCCGACACCGAGGAGAACCGCGCGAAGTTCCTCGCAACGATCCCGCTCGGCCGGATGAGCACGCCCGCTGATATCGCCAATGCGTGCGTGTGGCTCGCTGAGGATCAGACGTCTTTCATCACCGGCATCCTGCTGCCGGTCGATGGCGGTCGCACCGCCTGAAGATCCTCTCAATCCAGTCGCGGGTGGTCTACGGCCATGTCGGCAATGCCGCCGCAGCGTTCGCGCTGCAGCGGCTCGGCGCCGAGGTGTGGACGGTCGATACGGTGCAGTTCTCGAACCACACCGGTTATGGCGACTGGGAAGGCCGCGCACTGACCGGCGCCGAGGTCACGGCGCTGGTTGACGGCATCGGGCGGCGCGGCGCGCTCGGGCGGTGCGATGCGGTGCTGTCGGGCTACCTCGGCAGCGCGGATATCGGGGATGCGGTGCTTGGTGCGGTCGCGCGGGTGCGAGCGGCGCGGAACGGCGCGATCTATGCTTGTGACCCGGTGATCGGCGATGGCGGGCGCGTCTATGTCCGACCGGGCATTCCGGAGCTGTTGCGCGACCGGGCGCTGCCGGCGGCCGATATCGCGACGCCCAACGCGTTCGAGCTGTCATTCCTGACGGGCCACGCGCTCGACGGCGCCGCATCGGTGCTGTCGGCACTTGCCGCGTTGCGCGCCTTGATGCGTCCGGACGGGCCGCGCGCCGTGCTGCTGACGAGCCTGCGGGCGGAGGGCGATGCGATCGACCTCGTCGCGGCTGATGACGAGGGCGCGGTTCGGGTGCGCACGCCGCGTCTGCCAATCAACCCGAACGGCGCGGGCGACCTGATCGCGGCGGTCTTCCTATTTCACTTCGCGGCGTCCGGACGCGCGGCTTCTGCCGTCGAGGCGGCGGCGAGCGCCGTCTGGGCCGTCCTCGCGGCGACGGTCGCGACCGGGTCGGCAGAGCTCGAGCTGATTGCCGCGCAGGATGAGCTGATCGCTCCGCGCCGACGCTTTGTCGCCGAGCCGATCTTTTAGCGCCATCAGGCGAATGCAGTTTCTTTCGTAATGAAGCGGTTGCGCGGCTGATCGCATTCGCGTGTGCAGTGCGCCGATCTTTGGACGGTGGGCTGAGTTCAATCGTCTAACTCGCGCAATATCGCCGTTTTGCTGCGCCGCACACCGGCTTTTTGCAACCGTCCGGTTTCAGGCGCAACGTGTCGTCAAGGGAAAAGACCATAATCGGGATAGGAGCGCTCTAAATGACGATCGCCGCCATTCTCAAGCACAAGGGCTATCACGTCGTCACTGTGCCGCAGCACACGACGGTTGCCGTTGTTATCGACACGTTGGCGCATGGGCGCATTGGCGCCGTACTCGTGACCGACGACACGGGGCATGTCGAGGGCATCGTGAGTGAGCGCGACATAGTCTCCGCGCTGGCGATGCATGGGCCCGAAGTTCTCGATCAACCGGCCGAGACGATCATGACCCGTACGGTCCGCACCGTCTCGCCGTGCACGACCGAGGTCGAGGCGATGACGCTGATGACCGAAGGAAGGTTCCGCCATCTGCCGGTGATGGATGGCGGCCGGTTGATTGGCCTCGTCAGCATCGGCGACGTCGTCAAAGCGCGGATCATGCAGGCCGACCAGGATGTCGACAGCCTGCGCGCCTACGTCGCCGGCGCCGCCTGATCGGTCGCCGGCGCCGCCCTCGGGGGCGGGCGTCAGTAGCGCTTGTACGGCAGGAACTTGCCGCTCATCGTTACCCTGACGCGGTCGCCCTTCTGGTCGGGCTGACGGTCGAGCGTCATGTCGAAGTCGATCGCCGACATGATGCCGTCGCCGAATTCTTCGTGGATCAGCTCCTTCCACGTCGTGCCGTAGACCATGATCAGTTCGTAGAACCGATAGATCAGCGGGTCGGTCGGCACGGCGGTGGGGAGCGAGCCGCGATACGGGATCGCCTGGAGCGTCTCGACCTCTTCGTCTGAAAGGCCGAACAGCGCGCCGGCTTTGGCCGCGGTCTCCGCCGTCATCGACATCTGTCCGAGGCAGGCGGCGCAGGTCCAGACCGGCGCGTGGCCGAGCCGGGCGGCGACGTCGTTCCAGGTCAGCCCCTGCGCCTTTTTCACCCGGAGGATCTTCCGGCCGAGTTCGGCTTTCGTGTCGTTCATCACTGTCTCCGATCAATAACACGGTCGCTATGCCGGCGGCGCCGGAAGGCCGGCAATCCGCGACCAAGCGCTTTGTCGCTATGCAAAACAGGTGCTAGCAAGAGAGGTGCTGGACGAAGCTGTTACCGTCTTTCCGGGGGACACGATGAAGCCGCCGCAGATCCATTTGCAGACGCCCGGCTGGGTCGGCGAGTTCAAAGCCTTCATCATGCGCGGCAACGTCGTCGATCTCGCGCTCGGCGTCGTAATCGGCGTGGCATTCACTGCGATCGTGACGAGCCTCGTGCGGGATATCTTCAACCCGCTCATTGGGCTGCTCACCGGCGGCATCGACTTCTCGAATCTGTTCATCTCGTTGAGCGGCAAGCATTTCGACTCGCTCGACCAGGCGCAGAGAGCGGGCGCGGCGACGCTGAACTACGGCCTCTTCATCAATGCGGTGGTTCAGTTCCTCATCATCGCCTTCGTCATCTTCTGGGTGATCCGGCTAACGTCCCAGTTCATCGCTCGCGAGGAGGCGGCGCCCGCCCCGCCGCCGCGGTCGGAGGTGCTGTTGGAAGAGATCCGCGATCTGCTCGCGCGTCAGGCGACCGTCGCCGGCCCAACCATGACCACGTCGTCGGTCAGCGTGCCGCCACCGGATTCGCCGCCATCAAGCGCGCGTTGACAGCGCTGCCGGCAGCGCTGGCGCTGGCCGCCGGCCTCGTCGCCCTTGCCGCATGCTCGGCCGGGGGCGGCGACGGGGTAGCGGCGTGTCGGCCGGTGCTCTGGTCCGATATTCCGGTTGACGTGTCGCATTCCGGCGTCGCGCTGATCGGGGCGCGCGTAGACGGGCGGCCGGCGACAATGGTGCTCGACACTGGCGCCGAGACAACCGTGATCACGGCGGAGGCGGCGTCCCGCCTTGGGGTCGCACGCAGCTTTGAGCATCCTCGCATCATGCTGGGCGCGTCGGGGCAGACGGTGGCCGGGCTGACGGTGCCGGTCACGTTCTCGTTCGGCGATGTCGGGACCAGGGATGCGCGACTAATCGTCGGCGTCTTCCCGCTGCCGCTCGTGGCGGGGGAGAAGCTGGATGGGCTGCTGGGTGCCGATCTGCTCGGCGCGACGGATGTCGACCTCGACCTGCCGCATGGACGGATCGGGCTTTATCGCCCGCTAGAGCCGGATTGCGGCACGCCGCGCGCGGCGAACCTGCCGTCCGGCTTCGGCGCCGATGCGGCGGTCGTGCCGATGGAGCCGGGGCCGCTCGCGCGGGTCGTTCTGCCCGTGTCGCTCAACGGGCACGTGCTGCTGGCGGTGCTCGACAGTGGCGCGTCGGCCAGCACCGTAAGCCTGCGCGGCGCCGCGGCGGCGGGGGTGTCGCAGGACGAACTCGACCATGCTCCGTCGATTTCGACCCATGCCGCGAGCGCGACGCTATTCAGCGCCCGGCTGCACCGGTTCGAGCATCTTCAGGTCGGGCCGGACCGCGCAGCGCGGCCGGTGCTGCTGGTTGGGGCGCTCGATCTCGGTAAGCCCGACATGTTGCTCGGGCTCGATTACCTGCGCGCACACCGGGTTTACTTGGCGTTCGCGTCCCGCCACGTCGTGATCGCACCCGGCGGCTCGTAGCGACCCGAGTGGCGGCGCGGGCGCTTATTCGCCCGACAACTCGCGCCGCCGGCGGTCCAGCTCGTCCGAATACCGGCGGAGCGCGTACTGTTCGGTCAAAAGGCCAATTACCCGCCGCGTCTCCGGTGCGTCGATGACGGCGAGCGCGTCGCTCTCCGAGGTCTCGAAGGTCGAGACCGCTTCCTTGATCGTCATTTGCGGCAACAGAGCGATATCGGCGTGATGCAGGATGTCTTCGACACGCTCCGCGGCCTCCGCCTCCGGCAAGCTGGCATGCGCCTCGGCGATCGTGACGATCCCGGCGTAGCGGTCCTCATTGTCCAGGGCCACGACGCGCTCGGTCGATCCCAGTGGGAAGTCTCGCCGGAAGGCGCCGAGCGGCGTGTCGGCGCGCACCGTCCGCACCTCCCGCCGCATCATCCGCCCGACCGTCAGGTTGCGGACCCAGCCGACATCGACGGCGCTCCGGATGCTCTCGCCGCGCAGGTGGAACCGCCACGTCGCGAAGGAGTAGCCGAAGGTGCGTCGCACGGTCAGCGAGGAGACGACGACGGCCGCGAGCACGGCCGCCGTCAACGGCAGGCTGCCGGTGGTCTCGAGTGCCAGGAACCCCATCGTCAGCGGGCCGCCGACGACCGCGACGGCAAGCCCGCTCATAGCGACGAGGGCGCAGACGACGGGTGGGATCGCGTGCGCCGTAGTCACGGCGGCGAGAACGCCCGCGAAGAGCTTCCCGACCAGCGAGCCGAGAAAGAGCGAGGCGAAGAACAGGCCGCCGCGAAAGCCGGACCCGATCGAAATCGCCGACGCGGACGCCTTCAGCACGATCAGCAGCGCGACGTGGCTCAGCGTGTACGGCGCCTCGAGCCCGATTTGCAGCGCGGCGTGGCCGGACGAGAGCACCTGTGGCGAGATGAGCGCCATCAGCCCGACCGCCGTCCCGCCGACCGCGGGGCGAAACCATCCGGGCACGCGGCTGCGGCGGAACAGCTCCTCCGTCAGCGTGACGCCGCGCATGATCGCGATGCCGCCGAGGGCGCAAACGATCCCGAGCGCCAGGATCGGGATGTAATCCACCGCCTCGATCCGCGTCGGCACCTGCAGAAGGATGTCGGGCTCGCTAGCCTCAAGCGCCTGTGTGACCGAAACGGCGACGATCGAGGATGCCATCACCGGCGCGAGCGTCGCCAGCGAGTAGGTGCCGATCACGAGCTCGAAACCGTAGAAGGCGCCGGTCAGCGGCGCGTTGAACGCGGCGGCGATCGCGCCGGCCGCGCCGCAGCCAACCAGGAGCCGCAGATCGCTGCGCCGGACACGGAAGGCGCGGCCAAAGCGTGAGGCGAGGGCGGAGCCGATCTGCGTGTAGCCGGCCTCGAGCCCGACGGAGGCGCCGACGCCGTTCGACAGCACGGTTTGCAGGACGACGACCAGTGAGTCCTTGAGCGACATCTGGCCGCCGTAGAGCGCGTTCGCCTCGATCGGGTCGACGGCGCGGCGCGGCCAGAAGCGCGCAACGGCGAGACCGACGAGCCCGACGGCGAGTCCGCCAAGCGCCGGCACGAACAGCGCGCGCGTCGGGCTTAGATCGACCGCGCCCGATAGTCGCTCGTTCAGCGGCAGAAGAAACAGGAAATGATGGAGCAACTGCGTCACCTGCGACATGGCGACGACAGACAGGCCTGCGCCGACGCCGACGATGGCGGCGAGGACGACCAGCCACAGCTCATCGGCGCGGACGAGGGCGCGAAGGGTTTGCGGTGCGTGCCCGATCGCCGTGCCGAGCGAGCTGCGCCGGCGGTCGGGGACGCCGCCAGGCTCCCGCTTCGTGCCCGTCGGCGACGGACGAGCGACCACGCCGGCCATCAGAAAGCGGCCGCCCGGACCGCGGTCGCCACCGGAGAGTGAACTTGGATCGATACTGACACGGGCGACGTCCGGAACGCTGACGAGGGGTGAGCGCGCGCGGCTGCACTCATTGCTGTTGATGGAACCAGCGCCGCGCCGGATCAACCGCATCTTGGCGGTAATCAGTGAAATGTTGGTCAAGCCAGTGACAGCGGGTGCAAGCTGTGGCGCATGAACAACTTTTTGCCGCCTTTGCCGTTCGAAATGCTGCTCAACCCAAGCGCGGGCGTGCCCGGAGTCGTTACGTTACCGGCGGGTGGCGGACGGCGGGCGCGCGCCGAAATCACGCGCTGGCCCGGCTATGCGCCGACGCCGCTGGT
>CAYSTX010000002.1:0-49953 GCA_964434035.1 uncultured Acetobacteraceae bacterium | reverse complement strand
GGCGGGCGCGCGCCGAAATCACGCGCTGGCCCGGCTATGCGCCGACGCCGCTGGTCGACCTGCCGGAACTCGCCGACGCGGCCGGGCTCGGCGTGCTTCGGATCAAGGACGAGACCGCCCGTTTCGAGATAGGCAGCGTCAAAGCGCTCGGCGGTGCCTATGCGGTTCAACTACTGCTTGCAGGGCAACTGGCGCGTGCTGGCATCGCGGTCAACGCTGGCGCCGCCGACCTTGAGTCAGGCGTTCATGCCGCCGCGACCACCGCGATTACCGTCGCCTGCGCAGCCGTTGGCAACCACGGCGTGTCCGTTGCCTGGGGCGCGCGGCGCTTCGGCTGTCGCGCGGTCGTGTTCGTGCATGATGGTGTCAGCGTCGCCCAGGTCGCGGCGATCGCGCGTTACGGGGCCGAAATCAGACGGGCCGGTGCGACTTACGACGAGAGCGTCCGCGCCTGTATCGCGAATGCGGCGACGGAGGGCTGGCATGTCGTCGCTGAGACGTCGTGGCCCGGCTACGTCACGGTTCCGGTGGATGTGATGCAGGGCTACCGGCTGATGGTGGAGGAGGCGGCTGCGCAGTGGACAGGGCCGCCGCCGACACATCTCGTGATCCAGGCCGGGGTGGGCGCGGTCGCGGCCTCGGTGTCGGTCGAGGGGCGACTGCGGTTCGGCGCGCCGGCGCTCCTGATCGTCGAGTCCGAGCACGCCGCCTGCCTGATGGCGAGCGCCGCCGCCGGCGCTCTTACCGCCGTTCCGGGCGAGCTACCGACGGTCATGGCCGGTTTCGCCTGCGCCGAGCCGAGCCTGCTCGCCTGGCGGGAGCTGGAGCGCGCGGCGGCGGCGTTCCTGGCGATCCCCGACGCGGCTGCAACCGGTGCGATGCGGCTGCTGCATGCGGCGGGTGTTGCGGCGGATGAGGGCGGCGCGGCCGGGCTCGGCGGGCTACTGCTGGCGGCATCAGACCCGGCTTGCCGCGAAGCGCTCGGGCTCGGTGCTGAATGCCGCGTTCTCTGTTTCGCAACCGACGGTCGGACGGGCACCGAGTCTGTGCCCTGAATGCCCCAGATGCAGGTTTTACCGTCGATTCAGTGAACTAAAGTAGGATTGAGGCGTTGCCGATGCGGCATAGAATGTCGCAAGCTGTTGATGTAATGTGCGAGATTGAAGGGCTGCTACGCATTGGAGACTGCGAGACGCTGCGCCGAAAGGGCGTGCCAAACGCACGCAACGCATCGGAAAGAGCCGTGAAATCGGCGAGGTGGGGCGAATGAGGCAGATCCAGGATGAAGCCGGATGCGGCCGACGATCCTCCATCGCGGCGCGTGTCCGACGGGGCGCGGTTGGTGCGGCGGTGGTCGCATTGGCGCTTTACGCCGCGTCGCCTTACGTCGCGCTCTACCGGTTGCGTGCGGCCGCTCTGAGCGGTGACGCCGCGACCCTCGCCACCCTCGTTGACTGGGACGACGTTCGCGAGGGCATCAAAGAAGACATTTGCGATGGGGTGCTCGAAGATTCCTCGACGCCGCCCGCGCAGAAGGCCGCCGCCCCGACTGCCCTGCCGCCCTTTGGCTCGTCCTTCGTCCGGGGCATCGCGTCGAACGAGATCGACAACATGGTGACGCCGCAGCGCCTCGCGCTCGCTTTGCGGCCGGTTTTCGCGACCCCATCGGATATGTTGCTGCAGCGGGCGACCAGGCCATCATTCTCGTCGGTTGCGCTCGATCGCGCCATGTTCGCGGGCCCGACACGTTTCGTCGTCGCACTGCACACCGCCGGTATGGCGGGACGCATCCGCTTGCAGCTGGACCTGCGGCACGGGGCTTGGCAGGTCACGCGGGCCTGGCTGCCGCCGGATTGGCTTGAGGCCTCGAACGCGCACACCTGAGCCGCGCGCTTTTCCTCGGCCCGCCGATGCGAGACAGTGGGCGTCTCGATGGCGGATGCGGACAAAGGATGCGGCGATGACTGGCTTGGCGGTTCCGGCAACAATGACGGTGGTTGGCACGGCGGGGCCGGGCGGGCCTGAGGTTCTTCGCCTCGTGCAGACGCCGGTGCCGACGCCAGGACCGGCCGACATTCTGATCCGCGTCGCCGCCGCCGGGGTCAACCGGCCGGACATTCAGCAACGCCTCGGTAAATACCCGCCGCCGCCCGACGCCAGTCCGGTGCTCGGGCTCGAGGTCGCGGGCACGGTCGCGGCACTCGGCGCGGACGCGCGCGGGTTTGCACTTGGCGACCGCGTTTGCGCGTTGGTGAACGGTGGTGGCTACGCCGAGTATTGCGTCGCGCCCGCAACGCAATGCCTGCCCTGGCCCGCCGGTTATGACGCGGTACGCGCGGCGGCGTTGCCCGAGGCGTATTTCACCGTCTGGGCCAACCTGTTCGGCCACGGTCGGCTCGCTTCCGGGGAAAGCGCGCTGATCCATGGCGGCACGTCGGGGATCGGCGTCACCGCAATCCAGCTCGCCGTCGCGTTCGGTGCGACCGCCTACGCCACCGCCGGATCGGCTGAGAAATGCGCAGCCTGCGAAAAGCTCGGCGCCGCGCACGCGATCAATTACCGCACCGCGGATTTTGCCGACGAGATCGCGCGCCTGACGGACCGGCGCGGCGTCGATGTTGTGCTCGACATAGTCGGCGCCCCGTACACCGCACGCAATCTACGCTGCCTCGCCCGCGATGGACGGCTGGTGCAGATCGCGTTCCTGGAAGGCTCGAAGGTGGAAAACCTCGACCTTATGCCGATCATGCTCCGCCGCCTGACGGTCACCGGCTCGACCATGCGGCCGCGCACGGCGGCGGAGAAGGGGGCTATCGCGGACGCGCTCCGTACTCACGTCTGGCCGTTGCTGGAGGACGGGCGGTGCGGCCCGGTTATCCATGCGGCCTTCCCGATCGACCGCGTGGCCGACGCGCACCGGCTGATGGAAAGCAGCGCGCATATCGGGAAGATCATGCTGACCTTTCCCGCCGCGTAAGGATCGGCGCGCATGATTCTGTCCGGCACCGACCAGGGAGAAGGCCCGGCAATCGTCTTGCTGCACGGTTTGTTTGGTCAGTCCCGCAACCTCGGTGCGCTCGCGCGGCCGCTTGTCGCGGACGGGTGGCGCGTGCTGTCGCTCGACCTCCGCAATCATGGCGGCAGCCCGCACGCCGATTCGATGGATTACGCGGTGATGGCCGATGACGTGGCCGAGACGATGGACGCGCGCGGCATCGCGACGGCCGCGATGCTCGGCCACTCGATGGGCGGGAAGGTCGCGATGCGGCTCGCGCTGGGACGGCCGGACCGTGTCGAGCGGCTGATCGTCGCCGACATCGCGCCCGTTCCCAATCCGCCGAATTTCGGGCCACTTGCCGCGGCAATGGCGACGCTCGACCCTGCGGCGATGACGCGGGCCGAGGCGGATCTCGCACTGTCGGCGGAGGTGTCCGATCCGAGCCTGCGCGCGTTTCTGTTGCAGAACGCGCGGTTCGGCGCGGGCGGCGGCTGGCGGATCGGGCTAGCAGAGATTCGCGCCGCGCTGTCGCGGATTGAGGGGTGGGATGCGCCGTTCGGCGCCCGGTACACAGGCCCGACCGTGTTCATTCGCGGCGCGCGGTCGAACTATGTGCGCGACGACGACATCCCGGCGATCCGCGCTGCGTTCCCGGCGGCCGAAATTGTCACCATCCCGGATGCCGGCCACTGGCTGCATGCCGAGAATCCGGACGCTGTTGCCGCCGCCGTGCTCGCGTTTATGCGGTCGGCGGGGTAGCGCGCGCTATGAGCCGCCCGGATTGAGCGTCGCGAGATAGGCGACGATCGCCGGCACGTCGCTCTCCTTGATCGGCGCCTTGTAGACGGTCCGCATCTTGTTGACTTCGGCCGTCCAGTCTGACTCCGATAGTTTCGGCTGTGTCAGGACCATGTCGGCCGAGTGGCACGTGAGGCAGTTGGCGTTGGCGATGTTGGCGCGCGCGCCGCCCGGAAAGATCTGGCTACTGGTCGGGAAAGACACGCTTTCGCTCCGCAGCGTGACCCCTTTGGCCGCGACCGTTCCGGAGGCATCCGAGGGTGGTGCCGCCAGTACTGGCACGCTGAGTGACAGCAAAGCGGCAGCGGCGCCGCACGCAAGCGATTTTGTCGAACGTGACACGGGAGTTCCTTTCGTTTGCGCTTCAGGCGACCGTCAGCTGCGTGCTCTGAATAACGTTTTGCATGAAACCGGAGCTGTTCCAGACCGGCTCCGCCGGTTGGACGAGCCCATTGGTGTTGGTGCAGCGGACCATCACCGTGAGCGTGCCCGAACGCGGCGGGGTGACGTGCGCGGTCCAGCGGCGGAAGCCGTATTTGCCCTCGTCGCGCCCAAGCTCCGCCGGCCGCCAATTGTGTCCGTCGTCGGCCGAAACATCCACCGACTTCACGCCGCTGTCGCCGCCGAACGCGATGCCGCGTAGCAGAACCGGCTGGCCGTGCGGAACATGGTCGCCGTTTGCGTGATTGGTGATGAACGAGCGCGGCACCATGCGATTGATTGGCACGGTCTTGAACCCGGTCTGGCCCGGTTTGACGTTGCCGCCCGGCGTATCGGGTATGCGGTAGGCCGTTGCCATCCAGTAATTGTCGTCGGGCGCATTGAGCACCTCGATGTCGTTCAGCATCTTGACCCAGTAGGTCGAATACCAACCGGGCACGATGAGGCGGATCGGAAAGCCGTTCAGCAACGGCAATTGTGCGCCGTTCATCTGATAGGCGATCATGACCTCGCCATTGCGCGCGTGATCGATGTCGAGCGACTTCATGTAATCGGGCGCTGACGGAATAACGGGCTCATCGAGACCGTTGAAGCGGACACCCGTCGCGCCGGCTTTGACGCCCGCCCGGTCGAGCACGTCCCGCAGCCGCACGCCGGTCCACTTCGCGTTGCCCATCGCGCCGTTGCCCCATTCCCCGCCGGGGACACGTGGCTGGAAGAAGCCGCGCGAGTTGCCGGAACACTGGTTGATGGCCGCGATTTCGAACCGCGGCATCGCAAGGATGTCGGCGAGCGTCAGGGAGAGGGTTTGGTTGACCTGCCCGCGCACGGCAAGCCGGAAGGACGTGACGTCAACGCTCGTCGGGATCACCGCCCAGTGCCAGCGGACGAAGAACGAATCGTTCGGCGTGAAAACACCTTTGTCGAACACGGCGAACGGCGTCTCGAGCAGCGGCGGGCGGGTACGCTGCAGGATCATCCGGCCCTTTTGCGGAAACTCGGTCGTGATCTGCCGCTGATCCGGCCCGCCCGGCAGGCCGAGCGACACGGTATCCGCCGCGTGCGCGAGGTGTGGCGCGGCGGCGGCGAAAGCGGCGAGGCCGCCCAGCATCCGCCTCCGGTTCAGCGGCAAAAGACCCGGCCCGTCATCGTGCATGGTGATGCCATCCTTTGTGCCGCTTCGCCGGCGGCGTTTTCCCGTAGCTGGGCGGAATGTAGCACTGGCCGACGGGGAGGTTTTGCCAAATTTGCCGATGAGTTTGATCGGTGAAGCTGCTCGATACGGCTTTGGGGACGGCGTCGGTCCTCAGGCCTCGACGCGACGAAGGCCCGGCCGCGCCTGCAAATCGGATGGCTGTTTCAGGCCGGAGACAAGGCCGAGCCGCCGCAGCGCCAGCAACGTCCACCAGCCCGGATCGTGCTGTCCCGGCGCGATGCCGAGTCGGGCGGACTCGGGCCACGCATGGTGATTGCCGTGCCAGGCCTCGCCGAACGTGATGAAGGCGGCCGCCGGCAAGTCGTGTCCCTGCACCGCGACGCCGTCGACGACCCAACCCTGCGGTCCGCGCCGGTGGGTCTCATGCCCGACCAGCCAGTGCCCGGTTAGGCTGACCGCGATCCGCACGGGAACGCCCCAGACCAGCCACGGCAGACCGCCGATGGCAAAGAAGGCCAGCGCGAGCGGGATCTGCTGAGCCATCCAGGTCGCTTCGAGCCAGCGCAGGAAGCTATCGTGCCGAAGCCGCTCCTCCGGCACGAAACTCGGCGGGTGCGTGAGCGCAAGCCGGCAGTGCATCTGCCACCACACGTCGCGGATCGGGTGCGCGCGATGCGCGTGGAAGTCGTGACATGCGGCTTGCCGCTGCGCCCAGTCACGCGTGTCATGCAGCCGCACCATCCCGAGTGGTCCCGCCATGCCGACCAGCGTGCCGAGATAGACGAGGACGCGTTCGACCCAGAGCGGCGCCGAAAAGCTCCGGTGGATCAGCAGCCGATGGAGCCCGATCGAGTGTCCGGCGCAGAGCGTGAGTGCGCTGGTCGCAAGGAACAGCAGCACCGCACCCGGCGTGACGGCGAGGGGCGCGAATGCGAGCGCCACCACGGTCATGCCGCCGGTCCAGAGGGAGCGCGCCGGTGACCAGACGACGTGCCCGTCGAGCGCCGACGTCTCGGGCGCAGCGATCATGCGTGGTGTCGATGAGCATTCCATGACGCGGGTTCCGGAACTTGCCGATTTAGGCAATTAGCGAACTACGCAACCAGCGCGTTGTCAACGATTAGGTGATCGCCTAATCACCTGATGGGCAGTAGGATGGCGGGCAATAGGATGACGCGCACACATGCAACCCGTTTTCGAAGCACTGTCGTCCTCGGTCCGGCGCAAGATCCTCGCTTACCTCGCGCATGCCGAACTCAGCGCCGGCGAGATCGCGTCGCGGTTCAGCATGTCGAAGCCGTCGATTTCGCAGCATCTGTCGATCCTGGAGGCGGCGGGACTGGTGACGAGCGAGAAGCGCGGCCAGTACGTGTTCTATCGGCAGGTACCCGAGAACATCGTCAACACGCTGAACGGCTTCGTGCAGGAAGTCTGCCCCGTCAGCCGTCCGTTCAAGCGCGAGAGCCGGGCGATGGGGACCGGGAAGGGTGCGCGACGGCCGACGGAGCGTTGATGGCGTTTCGGATGACTACGCCTGCGCCGCCGCCCGCACGGCATCGACGTAGCGCCACAGATACCACGCGGCGATGCTGCGGTGCGGCGACCACGCTTCGCCGATTGCGCTCATCGCGCGCGGGCTCGGTTGTTTGTCGAGCGCGTGCATCAGCCGGTAGCCTTCCCGCACGCCGAAATCATCGACCGGCAGCACGTCGGGCCGGCCGAGCGTCGAGATCAGGATCATCTCGACCGTCCATCGCCCGACGCCGCGAATGATAGTCAGCCGCTTAATCAGCGCTGCGTCCGAGAGACGCATCGCGGTCCGGCGCGTCGGAACGGTGCCGTCGATCGTGCGGGCGGCGATGTCGCGGAGTGCGGCGATCTTTGTCGCGGAGAACCCGCAGGCGCGGAGCGGGGTGTCGCCAACGGACAGCAGAAGTTCCGGTGCCGGAATATCGCCCACGGCGCAGAGCGCGGACAGGCGGGCGAGCATCGCGGCGGCGGCGCGTGCGTGGAGCTGCTGATGCGCCACGGCGCGGACCAGCGCCTCGTACGGGGAGCGCGTGCGGTCGATCCGCAGCGTGCAGGGACCGATCTGGCCGATCAGCGTGGCGAAAGCGGGATCACGTCCGAGATGCAGGCGGGCGGCGCGGCTCATTGGCCGACGATAATGCCGATGAGGCCGATCGCGACCGCAATTGGCGCGATCGGCCACAATAGCCGCCAGACGGCGGCCGGCCGTGAAGCGCCGCCGCTTCCGTCCGCGCCGACCGCCAGTGCCAGTGCCACGTTCTGCGGTGCCATGACCATGCAGGCCGATGTCGAAAAATTCTGAATGGCTGGCAGCAGCACGGGCGGGAAGCCGGCGATCCGGCCGAGCATCGCCTGCAGCGGCATCATGGTGCTGTTGGCACCCACATTGGTGCCGATGACGAAGCCAGACGCGGCGGCGAGTAGCGGCGAGGCGTAAGGAGCGAACGAGCCGAACGCGGCGGCGAGCGCCTCCGCGAGGCGGCCGGGGATGCCGGCGCCGATCAGGAGGCGCGAGAACACGACGTAGAGGAAGATCACCAGCACCGGACGGCGGGCACGCCGGAGTGCGCCCACCGCGACCCGGCCGCCATCATGCCGGCGTAGCAGAAACAGGACCGCGACGCCGCCGAGCGCCATCATCGGGCTGCCGAGCCCAATCGCGGGCAGGCCGGGGAACGGCGCGACGGCGGGCAGGAACCGCGCCAGGCGCAGCCCGAGCAGGACGGATGTCAGCACAAGATAGGGTAGGGCGGCGGCGAGCGCGCGGCGGCGATCCTCGGGCCGCCGTGGCGGATCGGCTTGCCAGAGCCGCCAGCCAAGCAGCGGCCCGGTCGCGACGATTCCGGCGACCTCCCACGGCAGCAGACGGTTCGCCGCGATCAGCAGCAGGCCGATGCAGGCGACTGCGCCGAGTTGCCCCGGCCTTGCCGCCGCCGGCACCGGTTGGCCGGACGCCGCGGCAACGCGCCAGAAGACCGGAACCATCGCGAGCAGGAACAGCGCCGACAGGAATGAGTTGGCGATCCCGACGGCCTGCGGGTCGACCCCGGCCAGCGCCGCGCCGAGGGCCGTGCCGGGACCGAGCCCGCCCCAGGGGATAATCATCAGCGCGAACAGCGCGAAGGCGGCGAGCGGCGCGGCCGCGAAACCCGCGCGCCGCAGCGCGCTCGCCGCGAAGACGACGCCCACGCCAAAGCCGGTGACGCTTTCGAGGAACGGGCCGAGGAAGAAAACAATCGTCAATAACCGGCCCGGATCACGCGTGCTGGCTTCGTCTCGGATGGCCGTTTCCTCGCGCGCGACGGCGGCATGAAACAGCAGGCCGCCGACGACGATTCCGACCGGCGTAAACGCGAGCCACGCGGCTTCAACGACGCGGACCAGGATCGTGGGCGCGATACCGGCGCCTTCCGGCAGCACGCCAAGGAACGCAGGGACCGTCGCCGCGATGGCCGCCAGAACCGCGACGGACGGCCCGACCCGCCCGCTTGCCAGCAGCCCGACGAGCACCAGCAGTGGCGCGGCCGACAGCAGCAGGATCACGCGCGCAAACCACTCGTGCGGATCGCCGCGCGTTGCCATATAGCGGGCCTGAGAGGCGGCGAGCGATGAGCGCGAACAGGGGACAGCGTCCCGACCCCGAGGGTGACGACCGTCAGTCGACCGCGCTCGCCGGGCTTGCGGCGGCGCTGCTGGTGCTCGTGCTCGGGCTGTTCCTCGTGCACATGCTGCATCACAAGGCGGCAGTCGAGGACTGCCTGATGGCCGGGCGGCGAGATTGCTCCGCGGTAGTATCCGGCCGCTGAACGCATCACACCAGCCCGGCCGCGATGTTGACGGTCATCGCGATAATCGACGCATTGAACAGGAACGAGATCAGCCCGTGCAGCGCAGCGAGCTTGCGGAACTTGCGCGAGGTGATTTGCACGTCCGACACCTGAAACGTCATGCCGAGGACGAGCGAGAAATACATGAAGTCCGCATAGAGCGGGTGCGGCTCGTGCGGAAACTCGAGCCCGCCCGCGCAGCCGTCCTCGCGCGTGCTGGTCTCATCTCTTTCGTAGAATTCGTGTGCATAGCGGAACGCGAAGGTCGTGTGCGCCATCATCCATGAGAGCAACAGGGTTGCGGCGCCGAGCACCACATGCGCGGAGCGGATCTCGGCGGCCACGTCCTTGAGGCCACTGAACAGCACGGCCATCGCGGCGATGCTTGCGAGGAGGACGCAGACGGTGATCGCGAAAATGGTCCACTCGCCCTCCTCCTGCGCCTCGGCGGCGGCGGCCATCTGCTCGCTTGGCGTGTCGCTGAGAAACAGGCTGAGCGACAGCGCGACATAGACAAAGACGCCGCAATCCCATGCGGCGATGCCGCGCGTGTGGGAGGCCCAGCTACGCGGCAGTACGAACAGCATGACGATGCCGACCAGGGCGCCGATAAACAGGCGCGGCCGGGCGGCGACGATCCGGCCAAGCAGGCCGAGCCGCCGGAGCGGGGCGCTGATCGCGGCGGCGCTGTCGGCCTCAGCGGCGGCCGGGGAGAGGGGCTTCGTCGTTTCGGGTGGCGGCAAGGGCGGTGTCCAGCCGGGGATCGCGGCGCTGACGTTTGGTTTTCGTTCCCCCGATCGTGCCACGCCGTTCCGCGCCTGTCGTGGGGCAGGCGCTCGTCATCTCGACTGTGCCGCGGGTGCGCCGCATATTGGCTTCTATGGATGCACCGACGTCGCCCGCCCGCCCAGCCGCAGCCACGCCCGCGCGGGCGACCCCGCTTCTCGATCTCGCACCCGGGTTCGGCGCCGCGCTTGCGATCGCGGTCGCCGCCTGGCTACTCGGGGCCGAGATGCCGACGGTTGGTGCGCCGATCTTCGCGATCGCCATCGGCGTGCTTATCGCCAACATGGCCGGCGGACCGGCGCTCGGCCGGCGGCTGCGGACGAGGGAGGTGAGCGGCCTCGCGCTCAAGACCGGCATCGTACTGCTCGGCGCGACGCTCAATCTGCATGACGTGGAGCGGGTCGGCGTCGGCTCGCTTGCGCTGCTGCTGTCGACGCTCACGGCCGGGTTCGCGTTCGCGCTGCTCGTCGGGCGCGCGCTCGGGATCGATTGGCGGATGCGGCTGCTGATCGGCGCGGGGACGACGATCTGCGGCGCGTCCGCCATCGCCGCCGTGGCGCCTGTCGTGCGCGCGAAGACGGACGAGATCGCCTATTCCATCTCGGTCATCTTCTTCTTCAACATGCTGGCCGTGTTCCTCTTTCCGGCCGCCGGACACCTCATGGGCCTGAGCGATCAAGGGTTCGGCGAATGGGCCGGCACGGCGGTCAATGACACGTCGGCCGTGGTCGCCGCGGGCTTCGCCTACAGCCACGCAGCTGGGACGTTTGCGACAGTCGTGAAGCTTACCCGCACGACGTTTATCGTGCCGATGGTGCTAGTGCTCGGCCTGCTCATGCCATTCATCGACAAGACGGCCGATGCGCCGACCGGGTCATTGGGCACACGGCTGCGCCGGGCGCTGCCGAGCTTCATCGGGCTCTTTCTGGTCGCCTCGCTCATCAACACGATTGGGCTGATCGGCCCCTACGCGGCGCCGGTGCAGACGCTTGCTCGGTTCGTGATGGTTGTCGCGCTCGCGGCGGTTGGGCTGCAGGGGCACTGGCGTGCGTTTGCCGGTGCGGGGCCACGTCCGCTTCTGCTTGGGTGCGGAACCTGGGCCATTGTCGCGCTGACCAGCCTGTTGGTGCAGAGCTGGTCAGGCGCGCTGTAACGCGGGCGGGTTAGTAGCGCGGGTAGTAATAAGCCGGCGGCGGCGCGTAGTACACGGTCGGCGGCGGTGCATAGACCACCGGCGGCGGCGCGTAATAGACGGGCGGCGGCGGCGCATAAGCGCCGGCGAGTGCAGCGCCCACGCCAAGGCCGAGCACCGTGCCGGCGACTACCGCGCCAGGACCCCAGCCCCAGCCGCCGTGGTGTTCGTGCCAGCCGCCGCCATGCCAGCCGCCACCATGCCAGCCGCCACCATGCCACTCGGCCTCGGCCTTCGGCGCGCCAGCCGCGAGCAGACCCGCCGCGAGTGGAACCGCGATTAGAAGCCGGGTCGCCGTCTTGCTGACCATCGTAATCCTCACACTGTTTGATGGAGGTCGCGGACGCTCCGCGCCTCCGTTATCAGCCACAATACCTGGGACCCGATTGTGGCGGGACCACGGCAAGTAGAGCTGCAAAAGGTCACCCTGTCGCGAGCGATACGAGGGCGTGGGCGAGCGCACGGCTGCCCGCCCCCAGCGCCGATGGCGTCGAATACTCGGCTGGATTGTGACTAACGCCGTCGCGGCAAGGCACGAACAGCATCCCAGAGGGCGCGATCGGCACCATGAATTGCGCGTCGTGAAACGCCCCCGACGGCATCGCGCGACAGGTTAGACCGAGCGCCTCCGACGCCGACTCGACGGCGCGGATGACGTCGGGCGCGAATCGGACTGGTTCGGCACGGAACGTCTCCTCGACCGTGACGCCCGCGTCGCGCACCGCATGTCGAACGGTCGCGGCAATTAAGTCGCCGCGCGCGCCGAGCACGCCGGCGTCCGGGTGGCGGAAGTCGATCGTGAATTGCGCGCGGTCGGCGACCGAGTTCGACGTGTTCGGTGCGACGACGATGCGCCCGACCGTGAACCGCAACACGTCATCGGGGTCGGTCATCAGCGCGTTGAGCGCCGTGATCGCGCGAACCATGTCCTGCACCGCGTCGGCGCGGCGGGCGAGCGGGGTGGTGCCGGCGTGCGCGGTGCGGCCGGTGAGGGTCACGGTGAACCAGCGGCAACCCTGAATGCCCGTCACCGCGCCGATGTCCTCATGCGCGGCCTCCAGCAGCGGCCCTTGCTCGATATGCGCTTCAAGATACGCGTGCGGCCGGGGTGCGCCGGGCGCGACGCCGAGCGGCCGGCGCGGCAGGTCGGCTTCCGCCGCCAGGTGCTCGGCCAGCGCGTCGGCAAAACGCACGCCGTCGGGGTCGCGGATGTCGGCGAACGCGGACAGCGCGCGATAGCCGCTCCACGCCATGCTGCCCATGCAACCTGGGGCGAAGCGGCCGCCTTCCTCGTTCGTCCACGCGACGACCTCGATCGGCCGTGGCGGCGTCACGCCGGCATCCTTCAGAGCGGACAGGACTTCGAGCCCGGCGATAACGCCATAGATGCCGTCGAACCGGCCGCCATTCGGCTGCGTGTCCATGTGGCTGCCGGTGATGACGGGCGCGGCGGACTTGTCGGCGCCGTCCACCCGCAGCCAGAGATTGGCGGCCTCGTCGACCGTGACGTGCGCCCCGGACGCCTCCGCCCAGCCGATCAACAAACGGCGCGCCGTGCGGTCGAGCGGTGTCAGACAGGCGCGGTTGACGCCGTCATCCGGGATCGCGCCGATAGCGGCCATCGCCATCAGCCGGTCCCATTGCCGCTGCTCGTTGACAAGTTCGGCCACACGCATCGCCGCCTGCATCGCCCGATCCCTCCCCCGCGCCAGACCACTTGAATGACGGCGGGAAGAGCCTCGATCAAGCGGGAAAAATGAGGCGCGCGACCGTGCCCTGGTCCTCGGTGATGGTGAGCTTTCCGTCGAGCTGCTTTGCCAGGGATTGGATGACGCGCATTCCAAGTGTTTGCCCGGACGCCGGAGACATCTCGGACGACGGTCCGCAGCCGTTGTCGCGCACCTCCAGCACCAGATGTGTCGGCCCCCATCGCTGAAGCGTCAGCGCGATCGTGCCGCCGCGGTCGCCCGGGAAGGCGTGCTTGACCGCGTTGCTGATGAGTTCGGTCGCGAGCAGTGCGAGCGGCGTCAGTTGCGACGGCTTGACGCTGACGGCCGCAATATCCGTGCGGAGCACGATCGGCCGCTCCCCCGCGATCGCCTCGACCAGGTCGCAGCAGACCCCCTCCAGCATGGCGCTGGCGGCGAGCGTCGATTCGGCCGGAACAGTCAGGCGCCGGTGCACGCGCGCTAGCACGTCGAGGCGCCTTATCGCTTCGGTGAACGCCGCGCGCGCCGTTTGAGCGTCGAGGATGCGTCGCGACTGCATCGTCAGCAGCGACGAGACGAACTGCATTGTGTTCGCGGTCCTGTGCTGGATTTCATGCACCATCAGCCGCTGCTCCTCGGCCAGAAGCAGCGCCTCGGCCCGCGAGTCGGCCAGACGGGACGACAGGCGAAACAGCGCCTCGACCACAAGGATATAAATTGCCGACGTTGCGGCGTAGAATGCGAGCGCAAGCACGTTGTCAGCCGCCGACGTAGCTGGCGACTGCGGCATGAAGAGCGTCCACGCGGCAATACCGCCGCCGATCGCGGCGAGGAGCCCAGGTAGCCAGCCGGCGAGCGCGGTGATCACGACCACCGCCGGGAAGAACGTGAGGAATGGGTACCCTTGTTTCATAGTAACGAAACGAACGCCGAGCGCCAGCGCGAAGAGGCCGATCGTGAGTGCGATACGATAGGCCAGCCGACCGCGTAGTCGGCTGATCCAAGGTTGCCAAAGCTCCACTGTCTGTAGCCTCCCTGCACGGTGCGGGAGCCGGATAACCCAGGCCGAAGTCCCGCTTCCGTACCTCCGCTATTGCAAAGCGCAACGTTGACCGAAAGTCCGAGTGTGCCTTGTAATAACATAGGTTATATCACGTGCGCGTGGGGCCTAAACCGCGATAACGCCAGGACGATCGACAAAAGCAAGATGATGATTCAAGTCGTCCCCTGTCGTTTCTGTCCGTTACGCAATCGCGAGGCATTTCGTTCGAATACGGATGCCGAGATTGATTTCATCCAAAATCTGAAGGTCGGTGAGGCGGTGGCGCCCGCCGGCTCGATCATTCTGCGCGAGGGCGATAAGGCGGATCGGCTGTTTACGCTGCTAAACGGTTGGGCGTTCCGTTTCAAGACGCTACCGGGCGGTCGGCGTCAGATCCTCAACGTGTTGCTGCCGGGCGATCTCATCGGATTACAGGCGAAACTATTCGATGCGGCAACGCACGGGATCGAGGCGCTGACGGATGTGCGGCTCTGCGCTTTTTCGCGCGACCGGGTGTGGGAGATTTTCAAGCACTTCCCGGACCTTGCGTTCGATCTCACATGGCTGTCGGCAGTCGAGGAACACATCGTCGATGAGGGCCTGCTGTCGGTCGGGCGGCGCACTGCGCTCGAGCGGACGGCAGCCCTCATCCTGCTGCTCTGGCGGCGGTCGGAACAGCTCGGGATGGTTACAAACGGCGCACTCGCCTTCCCGTTGACACAGACCCACATTGCGGACGCGCTCGGCCTCTCAATTGTTCACGTCAACCGGACGCTGCAGGTGATAAGGAAGCGGAAGCTGCTGGAGCTGTCGGGCGGGAAACTGTCATCTCTCGATGAGCCCGCGCTCGCGATGCTCGCTCGGATCGGGCCCGTGCACACCAAGACACGTCCGCTGTTCTGAGGCCGTGCTTGCGGGCTAGCGGTCCGTCAGACGCAGTTCGATACGGCGGTTCTTAGCGAACGCGGCGGGCGTGTCAGCGGTGTCGATCGGCTGATATTCGGAGAACGCCGCGGCGGCGAGGTGCTCGGGCGGCACTCCCTCGATGACGAGCAGCTTCACCACGTTGATCGCACGTTCGGCCGATAGCTCCCAGTTGCTCGCGAAAGCGCCGCCGCTCACGGGTTGGCGGTCCGCATGGCCGTCGATGCGCATGACCCAGGGCAGGTTGGGTGGAATTTCGGACGCGATCTGCTTGATCGTGGTCGCGAGCGCGTTGATCTGGTCCACGCCGGCCGGCGTCAGCTCGGCGCTGCCGACCGGAAACAGCACCTCGCTCTGAAACACGAAACGGTCGCCGACGATGCTGATCCCCGGGCGGCCGGCGAGCAGGGCGCGGAGCTTGCCGAAGAATTCGCTCCGATACTGCTGCAATTCCTCGACCTTCGACGCGAGCGCCGCGTTCAGCCGCTGCCCGAGATTGGCAATCTGCGTGTCCTTGTCGCTCATCGCCGATTGCGCGAGGTTCAGATCCTTCGACAATTGCCCGAGCTGCGCGCGAAGCTGCGCGACCTGTGCGTTCAGGAGCGCGATCTGTGCCCGCGCGCTGTCGCCGAGGTTCTTTTCGTCCGAAAGCATCTTCTCCGTCGCGGCGCGCCGTTCGGCTTCGGTGGTCGCGCGCGCGGCGGCGTCGGCGGCCTGTTTTTGCAATTCGTCCCGGAGTGCCGTCAGCGCCTTCGTCTGCTCGGTCAGCCGCGCGAGATCGGACAGCCGCGCCTCGATCGTCGCGCGGTCGGCCTTGATCGTCGCGTCGCGTTCGGCGAGCGCGGCGGCGAGCGATTTGGCCTGCTGCTCGGCCGTCTCCGCCCGCGTCGTGCCGGCGGCAAGCGCCGCCTGAAGCTGCGTGACCTGCGTGGCGGACGCGGCTGCGGCGGCCTGCGCGGCGGCGAGCTGCGAGGTCAGGCTGTCGCGAGCGGACGTGGCCGTCTGCAACTGCTTGCTGAGCGTCGCGACCGACAGCGTCAGGTCGGCGGTGCGCCCGCGTTCCAGCGAGAGCATGTCGGACAACTCGGCGAGCTGCTGGTTCGCCTGATCGAGCGCGCGGTCACGACCGGACAGCGCCACGGACAGGAACGCCTGCGCCAGCACGAACACCAGCAGCACGAAGATGATGACCATGAGCAGCGTCGAGAGCGCGTCGACGTAGCCCGGCCATGCGTCCAGCCCGTTCCCGCCGCCACCGCGTCGGCGAAGCGCCATCAGCGTGGCGCCTCCTCGGCGAGCGCCGCTACTGTGCGGGTCAGGATACGGATGTCGTTGCGAAGCTCGGCCGTGCTCTGCACGCGGCCCTGTTCGGTCTCAGCGAGCAGGCGCGTCAGCAGCATCTCGATCGACCGCAGGTGGACGCGAGTCGCTTCATCGAAGCCGCCGCCATCATGCCGAGGCCGCTGGTCGGTCAGCTTTTGCAGCGCGGGGCCGAGCTGCGCCTGCATCTCGGCGATGCGTAGCATCAATTGCTGGTTCGCGCGCATCGTGTCGGAGAGGCTCGCGATGCGTTCCGTCAGCCCGACCACGGCGGTATTGGCGGCCGTCCGGCTTTCCTCCCCGCGCGACATAACGCGTTGCAGCGCCTCCATGTTCTCGGCCGTCTGTTCGAGCAGCGCTTGCACATAGACCGGGATCGACCCGTCGCCCTCGGCGATCGCACCGGAGGAAAGGCGAGTGAGCCCAGCGAGCCATTCTTCCAGCTCGTTGAAGAAGCGATTTTGCGCCTGCCCGGCCGTAAGGTCGAGGAAGCCGAGCACGAGCGCGCCAGCGAGGCCGAACATCGACGCCGAAAACGCCGTGCCCATGCCCTTGAGAGGCTGCACGAGCCCGCCCTTCAGCTGCGCGAACATCGCCGAGACGTCGCCCGAGCCGACCGTCATGTCGTTGATGACGTCGCCGACCGCCGCGACGGTTTTCAGCAGGCCCCAGAACGTGCCGAGCAGGCCGAGAAAAATCATCAACCCGGTCATGTAGCGCGACAGCTCCCGGCTCTCATCGAGGCGGGAGGCGATGCCGTCGAGCAGGGTGCGCATCGCGGTCGTGGACAGCGTGATACGATGCTCACCGTCGCGGCCACGGCCCTCGCGCGCGGCAAGCATGTTTGCCATCGGCGCGAGCAGGCGTGGCGAAGGCAGGGCGGCGAGGCGGGTGCGCGCCTGCTGCCAGGTCTCGAGCCACGCAACCTCGGGCCGCAGCCGACGTACCTGAAAGAGGTTCCAGGCGATACCGATGACCAGCACCGTCAGGATGAAGCTGTTCAGGATGGGATTGTTGTGGAACGCAACCAGCAGCACCGGCGAGAGAAGCCCGGCGACGGCCGCGACAGCGACCAGAAACACGAGCATCCGCAGCAGGTAGCCGCCGGGATTGGTCATCGCGCGGGAGCCGGCGGGGGCGTTGTCGGCGGGCGCGACGGCGTCAGCGGCGGTTCGGCCGGGGCCGGTGGCGCGGATGCGGACGGTGCGGGCGCGGCGGGAGGCTGCGTGGCGGCGGCCGGCGCGGCGATGTTGGCGCCGAGCACGGTGATGTCGGCGCGGTCCGCGCCTCCCGGCGCGCTGGCGGGCGGTTCACCGAGTGCGCGCACATAGATGTTAGCCCCGTCCACGCCCGCCGCGATGAGCGACGCGCGGACCGCGAGAGCCCGCGACAACGACAGCCTCCGCGCCGTCGACGGGTCGGACGGCGAGCCTGGGGCGTAGGCGACGACGTTAAACGAGGCGCTGGCGCCCTTCGCCTTCGCGGCGGAAGCGAGATGCTTCAGCGCGGCGGCGCTGTCGGGCCCGACCGTGCTCTCGCCCGGCGGGAAGTTGACGCGGAGCCCACCGGCGGTCGGCGTCGCGGTTGAAGACGGCAGCGCGGCGGCGGACGGCACGGGCGCCGGAACGGCCGGTGCGGGGATGGGCGGCGCGTTGGGCGTCAGTGACACCTCGGGCGGTGGCGCGGAGGGCAGGGTTGCGGCTGGCGGGGGCGCGGCGGCCGGCTTGGCGGCGGCGGACGCGGATGGGGCCGGAGCGGACGGGGCCGTCGGCGCGGCCGTCACCGGCGCCGGCGTCTCGTGCTTCGGCGCGGCCGGCTCGGTCTTGGGCGTCTCCGACTGCTGGGTGCGTGCCGGCGTATGAGTGACCGCTCGTCTCGTTTGATGCCGGGCCGCCGGTTTCCGCACGGGCCGTTCCGTCGTGCCGCTGCCGGCGGACGGCGCGTCGAGCGCATGCAGGTCGACCGTCACCTGCGCCAATACTGGCCCGGGCGCCGCGATCAGCGCGAAACCCAGAAGGCCCGCGAGTATGCGATCCATTGCCCGCGTCATGAACCGGAGCGGGCGCGCGCCGCGTCCTGTCCTTCGGCGACCATGCGGGAAAGCGCCGCATGCAGATGCGTATTAGCCGCGACCACGTCGCCGCTTTCCCGCGGGTCGGCCCCGGTCGGTGTCGTCGCGTATCCGCCTGCTTCACGCACGATCAGCGTACCCGCCACCATGTCCCACGGCTTCAGTCCAAGTTCCCAATACCCGTCATACCGGCCAGCCGCGACCCATGCGAGATCGAGCGCCGCCGCGCCGAATCGCCGAATGCCGGCGACCATCGGCATCAGCGTGCCGAGCGTGCGCGCGAATGCAAGCCGGTTCGTGTCCGCAACCGCCGCGAACGGGATGCCGGTCGCGAAAACCGCGTCCTTCAGCTCCCGCCGCGCCGAGACGCGGAGCCGCCGTTCGTTGACGAAGGCGCCGACGCCCTTCTCGGCCCAGAACATCTCGTCGGATGCCGGCGCGTAGATCAGGCCGGCCGCGATTTCGGTCGTGCCGTCGGCCAGCCGCTTCTCGAGCCCGATGCTGATCGCCCAGTGCGGGATGCCGTGCAGGAAATTGGTGGTGCCGTCGAGCGGATCGATCACCCAGCGCCACGACCAGTTCTCCGACCCGTGCGCGCCGCTTTCCTCCATCAGGAACGCGTAGCCCGGCCGCGCCTTCGTCAGATCCTCGCGCAGGCTCTGCTCGGCGCGCAGGTCGGCCTGGCTCACGAAGTCGCTCGGTCCCTTGACGCTGACCTGAAGCTGCTCGACCTCGTTAAAATCCCGCAATAGGCGCTTCGCCGCACGTTGCGCGGCGTTCTGCATGATCGTCATGGTCGGCGAGAGACGAAGCGCCATGCGCGTCTGTCCGCCGCTACCGGCTCAGTTCTTTGCTCGCTCCACATAGGTCGAGTCCTCGGTCCGCACGACAATGCGCTCACCGACCTCGATGAACGGCGGGACCATGCACTTCACGCCGTTGGAGAGCTTGGCGGGCTTGTAGGAGCTGGAGACCGTCTGGCCCTTCGTCACCGGGTCGGCCTCAACCACCTCGAGCGTCGCCTGCGGCGGCAGGTGCACGGCGACCGGCTCGCCCTCCACCAGATCGACCTCGATCGTCATGTTGTCCTGAAGGAACGGTGCGGCATCGCCAAGCAGCGCGAGCGGCACGAGCGTCTGTTCGAACGTCTCGCCGTCCATCAGGACCATGTTGTCGCCGTCGGTGTAGCTGTACGTGTATTCCTTGTTGTCGGTCATCAGGCGCTCGACGGTATCGGCGGTGCG
This sequence comes from uncultured Acetobacteraceae bacterium, assembly GCA_964434035.1. Classification (GTDB taxonomy): domain Bacteria; phylum Pseudomonadota; class Alphaproteobacteria; order Acetobacterales; family Acetobacteraceae; genus CAYSTX01. Next base: position 30,415 of record CAYSTX010000002.1, on the reverse strand, counting down.
CCAGCGCTCATTCGTCTTGTTGCCGGTCTTGAGGTCGCGCATTTCGACCTGGATGAAAGCGCCACCTTTGCCGGGCGTGATGATCTGTTGCTTGAGCACCGTCCAACGACGGCCTTCATGCTCAATCACTTGGCCAGCACGGATCAGGTTTGCCTGCTGCTTCATCGATTCAATTCCGGGTTTCTCGGGGAGGTCCGGGCTTCTAGACCGAAGCGTCAGGAGCGGCAAGCCGGGGCGGCGTGGGCGCGGGCTCGGCAAGCGCGCGGGGTGTGCCGCCGACGTCGCGCACGCGCCCGTTGCCGAGCCAGTGGTCCGGTGCAACCGGCGCCTTGCCGTGCCCGCCCGGCACATCGACGACGTAGGTCGGCCAGGCGAGCCCCGTGACCCGCCCGCGCAGCGCCGACAGCAGGCGGCGCCCGGTCTCAACCGGCACGTGAAAGCGCGCGGTGCCGGGGGCGGCGTCGAGCTGATGCAGGTAATAGGGCTTCACGCGGGCCGCGATCATGGCCCGAAACAGCGCCTCCAGCGCCGCCTCGGTATCGTTGACGCCCGCGAGCAGCACCGATTGGCCGAGCACCGGGATCGTGCGCATTTGCAACCGGCGTATCGCGGCCCGCGCCGCCGGCGTGAATTCGAGCGCGTGGTTCGCATGGAGGGCCACGAACAGCGCGCGGTCGGTCTCCAGCGCGTCGGCTAGCGCGTCGGTCACGCGCTCGGGCGTCGCCACCGGCACGCGAGTGTGCACGCGGATGGTGGCGATGTGCGGAATGGCGGACAGGCGCGTTATGATGCCGCCGAGACGGCGTGGCGAGAGCATCAGCGGGTCGCCGCCGGTCAGGATAATTTCGGTCACCGCCGGATGCGCCGCGATCCAGGCGAAGGCGGCATCTAGCTCGGCCTCGGTCAACAGGCCGCCATCGGGGCCGACGTGTTCGCGGCGGAAGCAGAAGCGGCAATAGACGGGGCAGATCAGCAGCGGCTTCAGCAGCGCGCGGTCGGCGTAGCGGTGCACGATGCCGCGCACGGGCGACAGTGCGTCGTCGGCGATCGGGTCGGCGCTTTCGTGCGGCGCGGTGATGAGTTCGTCCGCGTGCGGCAGGAACTGGCGGCCGATCGGGTCGTCGGCGCGCTCGATTAGGGCGGCGAGCGTTGGGGGCACGGCGATGGCGTAGCGGGCGGCCACCGCGTCGGCGGCTTTCCGCTCGGTCTCGGGCAGCAGGCCGGCCTCGATCAGCGCATCCGGCGTACGGAGCGTTGCGACGTTGTCGTCCATGGCCGGCGGCTGTAGGCCGGGCGGCGTTATGCCGCAACCCGACGCACCCCCCGACTGGCACCCTGACCGCTTCGCCGCGCGGCTGCCCTATCTGCGCCGGCGGGCGCTGCTAGTCGCGGCGACCCGCGCCTTCTTTGCGGCGCGCGGGGTGATGGAGGTCGAGACGCCGTATGCGGTGCCGGCGCCGGGGGAGGAGGTGCATCTGCGGGCGTTCGCGACCGAGCAGATCGCTCCCGACGGCGCCCGCGTGCCGCTTTGGCTGCACACGAGCCCCGAGTTCGCGATGAAGCGGCTGTTGGTCGCGGGTGCCGGCCCGATCTTTCAGCTCGCCCGCGTCTGGCGGAACGGCGAGGGGAGCGAGCTGCACGCGCCGGAGTTCACGATGTTGGAATGGTATCGTCCCGCCTTTTCCATGGACGATTTGATCGACGAGACGCACGCGCTGCTCCGCGCCGTCCTGCCGCCGGTCGTCACCTGTCGCGGCGTTACGACCGATGTGTCGGCCGTTGAGCGGCTGACAGTGGCGGACGCGTTTTCACGCTTCGCTGGGGTTCCGGACGTGCTGGCGACCGAGGGGGACGCGCAGGCGCTCGCCGATACTGCCGGGGTCGCGTTGCGGGATGGGGAGGACTGGGAAGACCTGTTTTTCCGCCTGCTGCTCGGCCGGATCGAGCCCGAAATCGGCCGCGCGCGCCCGACCGCGCTGACACACTGGCCCGCGTCACAGGCGGCGCTGGCCCGACGCGACCCGGCGGACCCGCGCGTCGCCGAGCGGTTCGAGCTGTTCGTTTGCGGGATCGAGCTTGCCAACGCCTTCGTCGAGTTGACCGACGCGGCGGAGCAGCGCGCGCGGTTTCTGCACGATCGGGCGCGGCGGCGAGCACTGTATGGCTCGGATGGCGACTGGCCGCTCGACGAGGATTTTCTTGCGGCCCTCGCGCATGGGATGCCGCCTGCGGCCGGCATCGCGCTCGGGTTCGATCGGTTGGCCATGATTGCATCGGGCGCGTCGCGGATCGATCAGGTGCTCTGGCTCGGCCGCGAACGCTAAGCGTCGTCACTCGTCGCTGAGCTCGCCAATATGATGCTGGGCGTAGAGCTCAAGGCCAAGCTTGCCGATCAGGTCGAGCTGCGTTTCCAGGAAATCGATGTGTTCTTCTTCGTCGTGCATCAGCTTCTCGAATAAATCGCGGCTTACGTAGTCCTTCGCGGAGTGGCAATGCGTCGCGGCCTCTTCGTAGAGTGCACGTGCTTCGATCTCTGCTTGCAAATCCCGCTCGATTACCTCCTTCACCGTTTGGCCGATATGAAGTGCCTCGAGGGTCTGCATGTTGGGATACCCATCAAGGAAGATGATGCGTTCGATGAGCTTGTCCGCGTGTTGCATCTCCTCGATCGACTCCGCGCGCCATTTCTTGGCAAGTGCCCGGTAACCCCAATTGTCGAGGAGGCGGTAGTGCAGCCAGTACTGGTTGACTGCCGTGAGCTCGTGGCGCAGCGCCCTATTGAGGTAGTCAATGACTCCGGAGTCGCCCTTCATGGTCCGCACCCCCCAGCCGAAGCCGACCGACCTTTCCCTCCAGTCGGTTCTCCGCGGCTAAGTTTGCCAATTTTGCCGTGTTCATACAACGGCTTGGCTGCAGCTTGGTCCGACGTAGTGCCAGCCGACGCGCGCCGCTGAGCTATCCCCGAACGCCTGCGGCCGGCATCGCGCTCGGGTTCGATCGGCTGGCGATGATTCCATCAGGCACGTCGCGGATCGATCAGGGTGCTCTGGCTCGGCCGCGAACGCTAAGCGGCGCGACGAAGTGTGATGCAACGGCGCGCCGCACCCGACGTTGGCGCGGCATGAACCGCATCACCACCATCTTTGTGCTAGGTGCCCTGCTGCTCGGCGGCTGCGCGTGGCCGTATGGCGGCTACGCCCCGCCGGACGCTCCACAGGCCGTCGGCGGCTCGCACGTTAACCCGGCCAGCGGGACTGGCACCGGCGCGCACTAGCTTCCGCGCCAATGTCTATCCCACCCAAGCGAGGCCCCGACCTGAGCGCCGGCTATGGCGCCACGCACCTCAGCGGTGACTCGGCACGGCCCGGCCTTGCCCGGTGCGTTTGGTCCCGCCCGCGCGGGGTGATGGCACCTCAATGGGGCGCCGCACCTCATTGATGGCCCCTGTGCAGGCGTTATCCTCGCCGATTCCGAACTGGATCGTCGGCAACAAGGCGCCGAGCGGTGTCAGCAGGGCGCCGAGTCCGGCGGCGGCGCCGGCTCGCGCCGCGGTCTCGGCGCCCGGCAGGATGGTCGGATCGACGAGGTGCCCGCCAATGTGGACCGGTCCTGGCAGGGAGCCGATGGTGAAATGCTTGGCGCGGGTCGTCAGCGTGTAGTCCAGGGTTTCGTCACGGAAGTTGATGGTGCCCTCGCCGAGGGTCCGTGCCTCGCCGGTGTCGAGCAGCAGAACCTTCGTCCGTGCGATTCCCTGCTCAAGCGCGATGTCCGTCACGAAGCAGCGCACCGGGGTCTGATTGGGCAGGCCGAGTGCCGCGAGCAGGCTGTTGCCGAACTGCAGCCCGGCCAAGTCTATGAGCAGCGCGCTGACTGCGCCGCCATCGACCATCGCGAGCTTCAGTTCGCCGTTGCCGTTCCCCATGAAGGTGGAAACGGAGTTGCCGACCGTTTCGATCTCGGCGCGGCCGCCGATCGTGCCCATGCCCTGGAATGTGTGGGTGGCCTGCATGATGCGGGCGAGGTCCAGCCGGCTGAAGTCGACATGCGCCTTGGCGCGGAGCTGATCGCCCTGCGGCGTGAGTTCCACGGCGCTGGCGATCCGCCCGGTGCCGACCGCGAAATCGAGGGGATGCACGTTGACGTGGCCGTCCACGACGTCGAGCACGGTATGGAGGGAGTCGAGGGGGATGGAGCGGCCCTCGATATGTTCGCCGTTATAACGGATATGCATGTCCGCCGCGCGCAGCTTCGGCATGTTGATCGGCGTGGTCGGCAGCAGCCGGTCGCGGGCCTGTGCGGGTGGCGGCGGTGCCTGGGGGCCGGGTCGGGCGCCGATGAAGCCGCCGAGATCCACCAGGTTGACCCGGTGGGAGGTGACGTCGCCCTGCACCACCGGGCGCTCTCCCGTCGGGTCCACATCCACCTCGCCATCTAGGTCGCTGGAGCCCATGCGGCCTTGGAAATGGCTGAAGCGGATTTTGCGGTCGGCGTAATCCAGCTTGCCGTTGAGGGTGAAAGGCGGGGTTTGCGGGATCGGCACGCCGGTCAGCGGATAGAGCAGGGACATGTCCGGGCCCGAGGCGGTCAGGCGCAGATCGGCCCCGGCGAATTTCATCGGATCCTGCACCGTGCCGACGAGCCCGAGCTTTGTCGGGCCATTGGCCAGATGCAGATCGACCGGATACGGGCGGGACGGATCCCGGAGCGACAGCAGCGCGCCGCCGATGAAGCGTCCCGTCACGGGCTGCCCGGCATAGGTGCCGTCGGCATCGACGACGATCTGATCGTCGTGGCTCGATGCGCCGTGGCGGGTGGCGATGGCCAGGGCGAAATCGGCGCGGAGCCTGGGGTAGATCACATGCGCGTGGCCGTCGCTGATGCGCAGCGTGCCGATCCTGGGCGGGGCGCCGCCGCCGTTTCCGGTGCTGGTGGCCAGGGCCCAGTTATTGCGGCCATCCGGCAGGGCGGTCGCGTTAATTACGAGGCGGTCCAGGACGATCAGCGGCAGTACGATCTGGCGGGTACGCAGTAAGGCGGCCATGTTGGCATCGACTCTCAGGCGGGCGATCCGGGCAAAATCCTGATCCTGCGGAAAGCCCTCCGGATTGGCGATCCGCACGTCATCCGCCGTGACCTCGGTGATGCGGCCGGGGCGGAGATGCAGATGCGCAATGGTGACGGGGCGGCCCAGGCTCGCGGAAGCCTGCCGCTGGACGAGCGGGATGAACCAATCCCAGTCCCACAGCAGGATCAGTGCCAGCAGGGCAAGGCCGATCGCGCCGACAACCCAGGGCCAGACGGGCCGGCGGCGCGCCGTGGTGGGAGCCGGTTGGTCGGTTTTGACGGGGACGACATCATCCGCCATGCGCTGGCAACGCTGGGCGGGAAAACCCGTTGCAGAGTCGGCCCCCGCGGTGCCGCTCTAGTGGTCGCTAGCCAATCTTATTGCCTTCACCATCGCCCGCACGCCTGAAGCCGGTCCGTCCGGATGGTTCCAAACGGCACCAACAACCGCGAGAAAATCGGCGCCGGCGCGCACCAATGGCGCGCAGTTTTCCGCCGTGATCCCACCGATCGCGACCGACGGCAGCTCCATCAGCTCGTGCCACCATTCGAGCAGCGCGACGTCGGCGCGAGCGGTCGTTTCTTTCGTGCCGCTCGGATAAAAAGCGCCGAACGCGACGTAATCCGCACCATCCTCTCCGGCCGCCATCGCGAGGTCGCGGCTCGCGTGGCACGTCACGCCGAGGGTCGCGTCCGCGCCGATCAGCGCGCGTGCTTCGCGGGCGGGCGTGTCTGTCTGTCCGACATGCACGCCGTCGGCACCCGAGCCGCGCACGAGGTCGGCGCGGTCGTTCAACAGGAAGGCGACGCCGCGTGATTGCGCGACCGGCCGAAGCGCGTCGATCGCGCGGCGCCATGCGTCGTCGTCGGCGTCCTTCAGACGGAGCTGCACCGCCGCGACGTCATCAGCGTCAAGCGCGGCGGCGAGCATGTCCGCGAAGCTCGCCGCGAGCGTCGGCGGGGTGATGAGGTACAGGCGGCAGCGATCCGCTTCCGCCGCGCCGCTCAAGCCTTGCCCTGATAAATGTCGATGATGTGCGCGAGCATCGCCAGGGCCTCTTCTTTCGGACGTTGGAACGTGTTGCGGCCGATGATGCTGCCGTTCGCGCCGCCATCGCGGAGGCCGTGGATCGTCTCGTAGAGATTGTCCAGCTCCGCCGACTCACCGCCCGAGAACACCACGATCCGCTTCCCGGCGAAGCACGCCTGCACGACGTGGCGGACGCGCGCGGCCATCGTCGAGACGTCGATGTGCTGTGTCTCGTAGGTCTTCTTCGCGGCATCGAGGCCGATATGCGCGGTCGGCGGCTTCACCTTGATGATGTGGGCGCCGAGCAGCGCGGCCATGTGCGCGGCGTACGCGCAGATATCGACCGCCGTTTCCGCCGCCTTGTCGAGCGCCGGGCCGCGCGGATAGCTCCAGACAACGACGGCGAGGCCGACGGATTTCGCTTCCTCGGCGAGCTCGCGCAGCTCTTCCATTTGGTCGAACGCGTATTCGCTGCCGGGGTAGATCGTGAAGCCGATCGCCGAGCAGCCGAGCCGCAGCGCGTCGGCGACCGAGCCGGTCACGGCCTGATCCTTGGTCGTCGCGAGGCTGTTGCTGCTGTTGAGCTTCAGGATCGTCGGGATCGCACCGGCGTAGGTCGAAGCACCCGCTTCGATCATGCCGAGCGGAGCGGCGTAGGCGTTGAGCCCAGCCTCGAGGGCGAGTTCGAAGTGATAAAGCGGGTCATATGCGGCCGGGTTCGGCGCGAAGCTGCGCGCGGGCCCGTGCTCGAAGCCCTGATCGACCGGCAGAATGACCAGCTTGCCGGTGCCGCCGAGCTTCCCCTGCATCAGAATGCGGGCGAGGTTGGCGCGGGTCCCTGGCGTGTCGCTGTCGTAGTTCGCGAGGATCCGGCGGACTGGCTCGGTGACACGCATCGCTTTATCTCCCTCGGTCGAAATCGCCGTGCCGCGTCCTAACGCAGCCGTCCGCAACTGTCATCGGTCGAGCGGGCGTCCAGCAACTGGCTGATCCAGCCAAGCGGCGAGTTGCGCATTGGCATTCCGCGCCGCCATGTCGAGCGCCGGCGGGCGCGCGGTGAGGATGCGCGCGCCGATTGTCGCGGCCGCCGACGCGACGTTAGCGAAGGCGGGGCAGGTCGGGTGCAGCACGAGAATGCGTTGTCCGAGCCGCATTGCGGTGAGCGCGTCGGCGCCGGCCTCGCCGCAGTCGAGTATGTCGTCCGCGATCAGCGCGCCGCCCGGTTCGGTCCGCGCCGCAGCGACTAAAGCGCGCCAAAAAGCGGGGCCGGCGAACCGGGCCGCGTCCGCAGCCGACAACAAACGGAACGGCCTTCCGGCCGCTAGGACGCGGCGCGCATCGTCGATGCCGTGGATGACGATGGCCGGCGGCTCTGTCATGCTTGACCTTCAAGCGGTTGAACGTTTTGATTGCACGGACGTCTCAAGCGGCAGGCAAGGATATCGGTCGATCGATGGCGGCAAGCGACGACTTGGCGACCGCCACGGATCGGTTGGAAAGCGCGATGGAGCGGATCGCGCAAGCGCTCGCCGCGCGTCCGCCGGTCATCGCGGAAGGCGCCCCGACAAGCGGTGAATCCGCCGAAGAACGGCTCCGCGTCATCGCCGCGCGGCTGGATCAATTGATCACGCTTGTGCAGGGCGCTCTTGCTGGCGCCGAGGTGTCTCGCGTAACCGGGGGAGAGACGTCGGCGTCAGCCGAGCCCGACCCCGACCTCGACTGAGGAGATCGCGATGGCCCAGGTCACGCTTCGTATCAATGGCTTCCCCTATACCGTCGGCTGCGAGGACGGGCAGGAGACGCATCTGCAATCGATGGCCGCCGAAGTCGATCAGCGAATCGAGCGGATAAAAGCCTCGCTGGGGCAGAGCGGCGAAGGCCGGCTGCTGGTGCTGGCCGCGCTAATGATGGCGGACGAATTGTTCGACCTGAAAGCCGAGTTCGCGACGATGCAGACGGCGCTCGCGAAGGCACAGATGGCCCCGGCCGCGGAGGGCGACGTCAAACTCGGCCGCCGGCTCGGACGGCTCGCCAAGCGGGCGGAAGAGATTGCGGATCGTCTCGATCAGGCCCAACTATAGGGCCGCGGGGCTGCCCGGTGCGTCAGATAGCCCACCCCCGGGGCCGATAAGCACTCCCACGGGAGCTGGCGCTGTCGTGACCCTGGTCACGATATCCGGCGCCCACCTGCGCAAGCAGGCTCTGGGAGGGTGGCAAATCAACGGCCATGGCGGCTCCGTACTGAATGCATGATCCACTCGCCGCCGCGAAGCAGGCCGCGCGACAGGCGGCGATAGAACGCCGCGCGGGACTCGATCCGTCGCTGGGCGGTCTGCTTGCCGAGTACGTGCTGCGCGACATGCCGCCGCCGCCGGGCGCGATCGTTGCGGGCACGTGGCCGCTCGGGGACGAGATCGACGTTCGCCCGTTGCTTCTGGCGCTTGCGGAACGCGGGCACCTGATCGCGCTACCGGTGACGCCGCGGCTCGGTGACGCGCTCTCCTTCCGCCTCTGGCGTCCCGGAGATGCGCTGGTCGAGGAGCGGTTCGGCACGATGGCGCCCGGGCCGGATGCGCCGATGGTCGTTCCCGATTTCGTGCTGGTGCCGCTGCTCGCGTTCGACCGGGCGGGGCGGCGGCTTGGGTATGGCGGCGGCTATTATGACCGCACGCTGCCCGCGCTACCGATCGGCACACGATGGATCGGCTGCGCCTATTCCGCGCAGGAAGCGGCGTCTGTGCCGGCGGGTCCGGCGGACATTCGCCTGCCGGCGGTCGCGACGGAACGCGGTGTAATTCTTTGTGATTACAAAAATCCGGCCTGAGCGAGACGCCCAGGCCGGAACAAGTTGGGCGGCTAGTTAGCGTCGGGTCTCAGGCGAGCGCGCTGACCGCGGAGACGAGGCGCGCGGCGTGCGGGCTGCTGACCTTGCGATGAAGCACGATGTCGGCAGTCGTGACCGGGCGGCCATAATAGGCCTGGTTATAGGACGGGCGCGGCTCGATCAGCGAGCCTTCCAGCGTCAGGCCGATGTAGGCGCCGCTGCTCGATGCCCAGACGAAGATATCTGCGTTCACGTTGGACGAGACGGCCGCCTGGGCGTTGCTGCCAAGCGTGACGGCCGTGATGCCCGCCTCAGCACCGATCTTGAAGCGATCTTGCATGATCCCGTTCAAAGCCTTTTCGGACATGATGAATATCACAGTTTCAGCGACTTGCGCGCCGATCTGCAGGCCGAATGACGCGGACCCCATCGTATAGAAGGCTGGGTCGCTCCAGCCATGCGGTCCGCGGACCATCAGAACCCCATTGCCGCCTTCGCCGCCGAAGAAGAAGCCGGCCTTGAAGATGTTCGGCACGATGAGGATGGCGCGGGCGCGGCGTATCAGCTCCTTCGCGGTGCCGAACGCTTGGTCCGTCCGCATGTCGTTGATGGTCGTGGTCGCGTGGTCAACGATCTGTTGCTCGTCGGACTGGGCGTGCGCCGGCGCCGTGCCGACGGAGGCCAACGCGACGAGGGCTCCAGCGAGGGAGAGGCGACGACTGATCATGATGATCCCCTTTGGAAGCGCGTGACTCTGGTTCGGTAACAGGTTACGGCCCGGAAGGTTTCATCACTCAATCGGCCGCTTGCTCCAGCGCCTCCGACGCGGCGAGCCACGCGGTCTCGGCCGCCTCCGTCTCACGCGAAATCGCGGCGAGACGCGCACGCGCGGCGGCGATGTCGATCACCTTCGCGCCCGGCGAATATACTGTCGGATCAGCGAGTTGCGCCTCGATCTTCGAGCGCTCGGCGGTGAGCTGGGCAATCGCGGCCTCGGCGTCGCGTACAGCACGGCGGAGCGGCGCGGTTTCCGCCCGCGCGGCCGCTCGGTCCCGCCGGTCGTCGCGGCGGCGCGGCGCGGCGTCGGCCGGCCGGCCAGCGGCCGCCACCGGGCGCGGGCCGCCTCCGGCAAGGGTGGCGCGGTAATCGTCGAGGTCGCCGTCGAACGACCGCACCGTCCCGTCGCCGACGAGCCAGAGCCGGTCTGCGACCAGCGAGACGAGGTGCGGGTCGTGGCTGATGAGCAGCACGGCCCCCGCAAAATCCGCCAGTGCCCGCACGAGTGCGTCGCGCGCGTCGATGTCGAGATGGTTTGTCGGCTCGTCCAGAATCAGCAGGTTCGGCGCCTCCCGCGTCGCGAGCGCCAGCAGCAGCCGCGCCCGCTCCCCGCCCGAGAGCTGCCCGACCGGCGTCTCGGCGCGGTCAGCGTCGAGCCCGAACCGCGCGAGCTGCGCCCGCACCGCCGTTGGCGTGGCGCGGGGCAGGGCGCGTGCCATGTGGTCGATCGGGCTGTCGGCGAGAACGAGCTCTTCCGACTGATGCTGCGCGAAATAGCCGACGCGCAGGCGCGGCGCGCGGCGGACGTCCCCCGTCAGCGGCTCGAGACGGCCGGCGAGGAGCTTCGCGAACGTAGATTTGCCGCGTCCGTTCGGGCCGAGCAGCGCAATGCGGTCGTCCGTGTCGATGCCAAGCGACAGGCCGCGCAGCACTGGCTTTTCGTCGTAACCCACGGCAACACGGTCGAGCGCGATGATCGGCGGCGCCAATTGCTGCGGCTCGGGGAACGCGAAGCGCGTCGGCGCGTCTTCGACGACTGCCTCGATCTCGGGCAGCCGCGCGAGTGCCTTCAGCCGCGCTTGCGCCTGCCGCGCCTTGGTCGCTTTCGCGCGGAAGCGGTCAACGAAGGCTTGCATATGCGCCCGCGTCGCCGCCACGCGCTCGGCCGCGCGCGCCTGCTGCATTGCGTGTTCGGCGCGGATGCGGACGAACGTCTCGAACCCGCCCTGCGTCAGCGTCAGTCGGCCGCGATCGAGATGCGCGATCTGTTCGACCGCGCGATCGAGCAGGCCGCGATCGTGCGAGACGATCAGGGCCGCACCGGGAAACCGCGCGAGCCAGCCCTCGAGCCAGATCGTCGCCTCGAGATCGAGGTGGTTCGTCGGCTCGTCGAGCAGCAGCAGGTCCGGGTTGGCGAACAGCGCGGTCGCGAGCGCCACACGCATACGCCAACCGCCCGAGAAATCGGCGACTGGCCGCCCTTGTGCCGCCTCGTCAAAGCCGAGCCCGGCGAGGATCGCGGCCGCGCGGGACGGGGCGGCGTCGGCGTCGATCGCGCGTAGCCGCTCGTGCAGCTCGGCAAGCTGCTCGGGCGGCGCCGTCTCGATGGCGGCGAGCAACCGCAGCCGTTCCTGATCGCCCTGCAGCACGGTCTCCAGCAGCGACGTCGGTCCGGATGGCGCTTCCTGCCGCACAACGGCCATGGTCGCACGCGCGGCGAGCCGGCTTGTGCCGCCATCAGCCGCGAGATCACCCGCGATCACGCGGAGTAGCGTCGATTTGCCGGCACCGTTGCGGCCGACAAGGCCGACGCGCTTGCCTGCCTCGATTGCGAGTGATGCGCCGTCGATCAGCGTGCGGCCACCGATCCGCACCGTCAGGTCGTCGATCGTAAGGAGACTCATGGGCGGAGGCTTACTCCGCCCGGGCTTGTGGCCGAAAGCCCGCTCGTCTAAACGCCCGACCCACAAATCACCGATCAGGACGTTTCAAATGGCGACAGAACGCACGCTCTCGATCCTGAAGCCCGACGCGACACGGCGCAACATCACCGGCCAGGTCAATGCCGTGATCGAGAAAGCGGATCTGCGGATCGTCGCCCAGAAGCGCCTGCATCTGACGCGCGCGCAGGCCGAGCAATTCTATTCCGTGCACCGCGAGCGCGGCTTCTTCAACGACCTCGTCGGCTTCATGATCTCGGGGCCGGTCGTCGTGCAGGTGCTCGAAGGCGAGGACGCGGTTGCGCGGAACCGCACCGTGATGGGCGCCACCGACCCGAAGAAGGCCGAGCCGGGCACGATCCGCGCCCAATTCGCCGAAAGCATCGAGGCGAACACGGTGCACGGGTCCGACAGCGTCGAGAACGCTGCGACCGAGATCGCCTACTTCTTCGCGGGGACCGAGATTGTCGGATGAGCGACGCGGCCGCGCTACTCGGCCGGGTCCTGCTCGCCGCGCTCTTTCTCTGGGCCGGCTACGGCAAGCTGATGGCGCCGGACGCGACCATGGCTTCGTTCCACCGGTACGGTTTGCCGTTGCCGCCGGCGGCGTATGCGACGGCGCTCGTGGTCGAGTTGGTCGTCGCGGCATTGTTCGTGCTCGGCGTGCGGCTACGCTGGACGGCGTTCATTCTGGCCGCGTGGTCGATCGCGACGGCCCTCGTCGCGCATGCCCATTTCGGTGATCGCGCGCAGATGATCCAGTTCATGAAGAACGTCGCCATCGCCGGCGGCTTCCTTCAGGTGGTCGCGTTCGGCGGCGGCCGTTACGCCATTAACCGGCACTAGCGGTGGCGGCCTCGGCAGCCACAGGCGCGCCAATCGTGGCGACGGCGCGGCTGACCGCGCGCGCGATCTCGGCGGCCTTCGCCTCGTCGTGCACGGCCCGGGCGAGTGTCGTTCCGCCGGACATGAGTGCCAGCATGACCCATGCGATCTCCTGGCGCGTCATCCCGCACGACTGCGACTCCGGCATGCCGTCGGCGATGACGGCGGCGATGTCCGACACCTGGGTCTCGAACGCGCGTCGGACGTCCTCGCCGCCCCGGCTCACCTCGGGCGTCAGGCTCGGGAGAGCGCAGCCTTCCTCCATCTCGCATTGCAGCTTCGGGCCGAAGTAAAAGGCGGTGAAGCTGCTGACCCAGGACCGGCCATGCTCGCGCTGGAACGAGATGATGCCCTCCCGCAGCTCCTCCATCCCGGCCACGACCGCCTCACGGAAGGCCTCCGCCTTCGATCGGAAATGACCATAAAACGCGCCCGACGTGACGCCCGCATCCTGCGCGAGGCCGTCGACCCCGATGCCACCATATCCCATCGCCCTGAAGCGTCGGCCGGCGGCGTGCAAAATCCGCGTCTTCGTGGCCTGACGGTGGCCGGGGGCGTAGCGCATGGGACGACTCCACGAAAGGGGGCGATGCAAGCTATTCGTCTGACGCAATTGTGTAGCGCAGTCGCGGCTGGTGCGCATCATCCCGGTGACCGGATACCGGGCCAAGCCGCTGCTTACATACCGCTCGCGGTGGAAGGGTCATTGACCCAAATCAGTGACCGCGCCAACAACGGGCCGGAGCGAGTCGTCGCGGGACGGCGCCGAAACGCGGCGCACCGGTACAAATAAATCCTTGATGATTAACCAGAATTTGCGAGGGGATTTGTTGACACGGGTTCGCTCCGGCGGTCACACCATGCCATCTCAGCGAGCACATTGGCTGAGCATCCGGAGTGTCACCCGATCGTGGCGATCGATCCCACCATAACGGTTCTGATGACGACCTATAACGGTCGCCAAACGATCGCGGAGACGATTCGCTCCGTGCTCGGACAGACGCGGACCGATTTCGAGTTCCTGATCGTCGACGACGGCTCGACGGACGATACGGTCGATGTCGTCGCCGGATTCGACGATCCTCGGATCCGGCTGATCCGCTCGGCCGCCAATGGCGGCGTTGTCGCGGCGCGAAACGTCGGGGTCGCCGAGGCGCGCGGCACCTATGTCGCGACGATCGACCACGACGACATAATGCTGCCCGAGCGGCTCGCCCGTCAGGCCGCCCATCTCGAAACCCATCCTGAAATCGTCGCCGTCAGCTGTGTCGCCCAGGATCTTTTGCCGGGTCATGTGTCGCCGTCACCATCACGCCGTGCCGTAGCCGGCAATTCGGTGATGCTCGAATGGCTGCTCTATCTCGGGAATCCGCTGGCCTATTCATGCCTGATGTTTAGGCGCGCGACGCTGCCGACGCTTGGCGTGTTCATGCGCCCGCACACTGAATACGCCGACGACTACGACCTCTATCACCGGCTGCTGGATATCGGGCCGATGGTGCAGTTGCCGCAGACACTTGTGACGTACCGATTCCACGCGGCCAACACGGCGAAGCGTGTCGAGCCAACGATGCAGAAGAACGCGGCGACGGTGCTCGCCGCGGCGCTGCGGCGGCATGACTTTGGGAACGATCCTGAAACCGTCGCGAACCTGCTCATCCAGCACTGCGGCGGCCGCCAGCCGATCGACAGCCGTGAGACGTTCGATGCGTTGCTTGACGCACTGCGGCGGTTGCGATGGCACTTCGTGGTCCGCCTGCGCTGGCAGGAAATGACACAGCCGGCCTTCGACTTCATCGATGACTCGATCACCGACATCACGCGGCGATGCCTACGTGGCGCGCTGCGGCAGGGTGCGATGTGGCCGCTGCTCTATGTCGCGCAGCAGCGGGTTCCGTCAGCGATCGATTCCGCTTCGTTGCCGGACTGGACGGTATCGCTCGGTGTCGGGACGGCGCGGAGACTGAGTGACAACCTGATCGGCCGGCGCGCCCGGATCAGACTAGAAACAATGCCATCAGAATCAGAATCACCGCGACAGCAATAACCCCGAACGTCAGCATGCCGGTGAAGAACGACCAAAACTTGCGGCGCTCGTCGAGGAACTGCTCCGGCGTCTCGGTCCGTGCCGGCGGGACCGGCACTGTGGTTGGGGTAGTCGCTGACGTTTGCATGTTGTTCGTCTCGTCCATGGCTGCGCCCTCGCGGCGGTTGGCCGAGTTCTAGGGGATCGTTGCGCGAAGCGGCAAGGGGTTGAGCAGCGCTGCCGTCGCATCCGGTACGCCACCTGGGCCGCCGACCACATGTGCCGCCAATGTCGCCGGATAAAGACGATGCTCAGCTGCGAGCACGCGCGCGGCGAGCGTGTCCGCCGTATCGCCCGGCAGCACCGGCACCGCCGCCTGGCCCAGGATCGGGCCGTCATCGACCGTCTCGGTCACCAGATGCACGGTGCATCCGTGGAGCCGCAGACCGGCCGCGAGCGCGCGCTCGTGTGTATCGAGGCCGGGCAGGGACGGCAGCAAGCTCGGGTGGATGTTCAGCATCCGCCGCGCCCAGCGCCCGACCAGGAACGGCGTCAGGCGCCGCATGTAGCCGGCAAGGCACACGATCTCGACCCCGGCGGCCATGAGCGCCTCGTCGATCGCCGCCTCATGCGCGGCCCGGTCGGCGCTGAACGGGCGGTGGTCGATCGCGACCGTCGCGACCCCGGCGGCGCGCGCGACGGTCAGCGCCGGGGCGTCCGGCCGGTTCGACACGACGAGGACGAAGCCGACCGGAAACGCGGGATTGGCCGCCGCCTCCAGCAGCGCGCCCATATTTGATCCGCGACCGCTGACAAGGATCGCGCCGCGTAGGCGGCTCATGGACGGAGCGGCCGCCCGGCAGGCACGGCAACCCGCGCCGCGGCCGCCGCACCCGGCGCCCCGGCGGGTTCGATCCCTCCGATCCGGTGCACGGTTTCGCCCTCGGCCTGTAGCAGCGCGATGGCCGCGTCGGCGTCATCAGGAGCGACCACGAGCGCCATGCCGATGCCGCAGTTGAAGACGCGCAGCATCTCGTCGGCCGCGACGCGCCCGGTCGCGGCGAGCCAGGCGAAGACCGGCGGCATTGGCCAGTCGGCCGTCAAAACCGCGTCGAGCCCGTCCGGCAGCACGCGCGGCAGATTGCCGGGCAACCCGCCGCCGGTGATGTGCGCCGCCGCCCGCAGCATTCCCGCGCGCAGTAGCGCGAGCACGGACCGCACATAAAGCCGCGTCGGCGTCAGCAGCGCGTCGGCGAGCGTCCGGTCGGGCGCAAAGGGCGCCCCAGCGTCCCAAGCGAGACCGCTTTCCGCGACGATACGGCGGACGAGCGAGAACCCGTTCGAGTGAACGCCGCTCGAAGCGAGGCCGAGCACCACGTCGCCCGAAGCGACGCCGCGCGGCAGCAGGTGCCCGCGCTCGGCCGCGCCGACGGCGAAGCCCGCGAGGTCGTAGTCGCCCGCCGCATAAAGGCCCGGCAACTCGGCCGTCTCACCGCCGACGAGCGCGCAGCCTGCCTCCTTGCAGCCCGCCGCGATGCCGGCGACGACCGCGCGCGCGGCCGCAACCTCCAATCGGCCGGACGCGTAGTAATCGAGAAAGAACAGAGGTTCCGCACCCTGCACCACGAGGTCGTTCACGCACATTGCGACAAGATCGATGCCGACCGTGTCGTGCCGGCCGGTTTCGATGGCGATTTTGAGCTTGGTGCCGACGCCGTCGGTCGCGGCGACCAGGATCGGGTCCGAAAAGCCCGCGGCACGCGGGTCGAACAGGGCGCCAAATCCGCCCAGACCGCCCATCACGCCCGGCCGCGCGGTCGCGCGGGCAAGCGGCGCGATCGCGTCGACAAGGGCGTCGCCCGCCTCGATATCGACGCCGGCGGCGCCGTAGGTAAGACCGCTCATGGCGCCAATCCCGGAACGCTGTCAGACTGTCGCCCATGGCGCTGATCACGAATGGCGACGCCCGACCAAAGCACAGCGCGGCACCTCCGGCAAATGATCCGGGCGCGCCGCGACGGGTGGAGCACGGTTATGCCTGACGGCGGGCACGTTTCGGACGGGCTCTCGGGCGCGGCAGCGGGTGCGGGGCGCGGGGCTGGCCACGTGTTCCAACTGGTTCCAAACGCGATCACCTTCGCGCGGCTGTGCGCGGTTCCAGCGGCCGTTTGGCTGGTCCTGCGGTCGCATACGGGCTGGGCGTTTTTCGTGTTTGCCGCGGCCGGCATTTCGGACGCGATCGATGGGGCGCTCGCGCGGCGGCTGGGGCCGACGCATATCGGCGCGCTGCTCGACCCGATCGCCGACAAGGCGCTGCTGGTGTCGATGTACGTGACGCTTGCGGCCGTCGACCTTTTGCCGGACTGGCTCGCGATCCTGGTCGTCTTCCGCGACCTGCTAATCGTCGGCGGAGTCATCGCCATGTCCGTGCTTGGGCATAAGCTGCATATCCGCCCGCTTCTCATCTCGAAGATCAACACGACGCTGCAGCTTCTGCTGGTCGGTCTCGTGCTGCTGCTTTCCGGATTCGGGCTGTCGCAGCCCCCGCTGGTGCGCGTGCTCGTCTTCTTGGTGGCCGCCAGCACGCTGCTGTCCGGCGCGGCCTATGTTCGTCAGGCGGCGCGGATGACGGACGGGACGGCAACGACATGACCCCGCCGGACACAGGGGTCGACGCGGCGGACCCGCCGCAGCAGGCCGCGCGCCCGCCGGCGCCGCCGACGCGCCCGGTCCGGCAGGAGCCGTTGCTGCCGACGCCACCGCCGCTCCCGCCACCCGCGCCGCCACCACCACCGGCGCCGACGGCGACACGGATGCAGCGGCTGATGCTGTTCGGCGGCCTGCTGATCGGGGCCTGGCTCGCGCTGCAATTGTTCGCGTCCGTCCTGCTGCCATTCGTCGCGGCCGCCGGCATCGCTTATTTCCTCGATCCGCCGGCGTCGCGGCTGACGCGCGCCGGCATTCCGCGCGGGTCGGCCGCCTTGCTGCTGATCGTTGGCCTCGTCGCCGTCACCTTGCTGTTCGCGCTGTTGCTGTATCCGGTGATCCTGGCCCAGCTCGGCCTGTTGATCGGCCGCGTTCCGCAATACGCGACGCTGCTGCAAGGCTGGGCACGCGACGTGGTCACGCATCTGCAGGAGCGATTCGGCCCCGAAGTTGTCGACGACAAGTTGCGCGATCTGGTCGGCGGACAGGCGGGGGCGATGCTGTCCTTCGTCGCTACCGCGCTCGGGCGGGTGATCGGCGGCGGTTTCGCGCTGTTCAACGTCCTGACGCTTGTGGTCGTGACGCCGGTGGTTGCGTTCTACCTGCTGCGCGACTGGCCGTCGGTCGTATCCCGCATCGATTCCTGGCTGCCTCGCCGCTATGCGGGTGTTATCCGGGCGCAGGCGCACGAGGTTGACCGCATATTGTCGGCCTGGGTGCGCGGCCAGATCCTCTGCTGCATGTTGCTCGCGCTCTATTACGCCGTCGCGCTGTCAGCGGTTGGCCTCGATCTCGGGCTGATCGTCGGGCTCGCGGCGGGTTTGTTGTCGTTTATTCCGTATGTCGGCTCGGTCACCGGCGGCGTATCGGCGATTGGGCTGGCTTTCGCGCAATTTCCGGACTGGCGCGGCGTCATTATGGTTGGCGTCGTGCTGATTGTCGGTCAGATCCTCGAAGGCTACGTGATCTATCCGCGCTTCCTCGGCGACCGGGTGGAGTTGCCGGCGGTTTGGGTGATCTTCGCGCTGTTCGCCGGCGGCGCCGCGTTCGGGTTCGTCGGCGTTATGCTCGCCGTGCCGGTCGCGGCGACGATCGGCGTACTCTGCCGGTTCTGGCTGCGGCGATATCTGATGAGCCCCCTCTATCTTGACCCGCCGCCCTAAGCGCGCTGATCAGCTAGCGGATGACACCGCGTGACCCGACCCGACCGGTGCACGAGCCCGCAACCCCGCGACAGCTCGCGCTCCCGATCGAGAGCGAACCGCTCTATCTCCCTGAGGACTTCCTCGCAGCCGACAGCAACGCCGAGGCGCGCGCGTGGCTGCTGGGCGACACGCCCTGGCCATCGCACCGCCTGATCCTTTTCGGCGAGGCGGGGTGCGGAAAGACGCATCTGCTGCATCTCTGGGCCGCACGCACCGGCGCGACAATCATGCCCGCCCGCGCGCTGATCGGCTTACCGCCCGCGCCGACCGGGCCTGTCGCAATCGACGACGCCGATCAACCGGATGATGAGACAAGTCTGCTCCATCTGCTGAACGCCGCGGAGGAGGGAGGGCAGAAGGTGGTGATGGCCGCACGCACCCCGCCGTCGCTCTGGGCTGTGCGGTTGCCCGACCTCGCGAGCCGGCTGCGGGCCGCGTCCGCAATCGGCATTCGCGCCCCCGACGACGATTTGCTGCGCGCGCTGCTGGCGCGTCTGCTGTCGGACCGGCAGCTCGCGGTGCCGGAACCGGTGCAGGATTTCCTGTTGCTCCGCCTCCCGCGCACACCGGCGGCGCTGCGGGACGCCGCGTCCCGCCTCGACCATCTCGCCCTCGCGTCGGGCCGTCGCGTGACGCGGGGCATGGCGGCGGACCTGCTGGCCGCGTACGGCACGGCGGGGTAGGGTCCGAGCCTTCCAGACCGATCGGTGAGCACCAAACCATGTCCGTGACCCGTCGTAAGCCCGCAGCGGCGCATTCCCCTGATGTGAGCCCGACCGCGATGCCCATCGAGTTGGCAACGGTGGGGACCGCGCCGACGGTTGTCGAGCCGATCGCGCCGGATAGCCCGGATCGTTTCATCAATCGCGAACTTTCATGGCTCGCGTTCAATCAGCGCGTCGTCGAAGAGGCGGACAATCAGCGCCATCCGCTGCTGGAGCGGCTGCGCTTCGTTTCGATCTCGGCGTCGAACCTTGATGAGTTCTACTCGGTGCGTGTCGCGGGTCTGAGCGGGCAGGCGAAAGCCGGCCTCACCGTGCGCTCATCGGACGGCCGCACCCCGGCGCAGCAACTGGCCGAGGTGCGCGTCGCCGCCGAGGCTTTGATGCATGAGCAACAACGCTCCTGGATGCAGCTGCGCGATCTGCTGCGCGTCGACGGGATTGAGGTCAGCAACCCTATGACGCTGAGCGACGACGCGGTCGCGTGGCTCGATGCATGGTTTATGGAGCGGGTGTTTCCCGTGCTCACGCCGCTCGCGATCGACCCGGCGCACCCGTTCCCCTTCATTCCGAACATGGGCCTCGTCATCGCGTTGCTGCTCGCCCGCGAGGAGGACGGGCTCGGTATGCGGGCGCTCATTCCGCTGCCGGCCCAGATCGAACGGTTCGTGCGCCTGCCGGGGGAGGCCGACGGGTCGATCCGGTTCGTGATGCTGGAAGACGTGGTGTTGCTGTTTCTTGGCCGGCTGTTCCCGGGCTTCCGACTGAGCGGGCATGGGATGTTCCGGCTGATCCGCGATACGGACGTCGAGTTCGAGGAAGAGGCCGAGGACCTCGTCCGGTCGTACGAATCGGCGCTGAAGCGGCGGCGACGCGGGGTTGCGATCCATCTGTCGCTTGGTGGCGAAATGCCGGAGGAGCTGCGCACGCTGGTCGCGAGCGAGTTGGGTGCCAGCCCCGAGGAGATCGTCATTCAGGACGGGCTGGTCGGCATGGCCGACGTCAAGCAGCTCATCGTCGATGATCGGCCGGACCTTCTGTTCCCGCCCTACACGCCGCGCTTTCCGGAACGCATCCGTGATTTCGGCGGCGATTGCTTCGCGGCAATTCGGGCGAAGGACATCGTCGTCCACCACCCGTTCGAGAGCTTTGACGTCGTCGTACAGTTTCTACGCGAAGCAGCGGGCGACCCGAACGTGGTCGCGGTCAAGCAGACGCTTTATCGCACCAGCCGCGACAGCCCGATCGTCAAGGCGCTGATCGAGGCGGCGGAGGCAGGAAAGTCGGTGACCGCGCTCGTCGAGCTGCGTGCGCGGTTCGACGAGGAGGCGAACATCAAGCTCGCCCGCACGCTGGAAGCCGCCGGCGTGCAGGTCGTGTTCGGCTTCACGGAACTCAAAACGCACGCGAAACTGTCTCTGGTCGTGCGGCGCGAGGGCGGGTCGGTGCGCGCGTATGCGCATTTCGGCACCGGCAACTATCACCCGATCACGGCCCGCGTCTACACGGACCTCTCGTTCTTCACCTGCGACCCGGACCTGACGCGGGACGCCGCGCGGCTGTTCAACTACATGACCGGCTATGCGCAGCCGGAGATGATGGACGCGCTCGCCTACAGCCCGCTCACGATGCGCTCGGCGCTGCTCAGCCTGATCGGTGACGAGATTTCCCATGCGCGCGCGGGCAAGCCGGCGGCGATCTGGCTGAAGCTGAACAGCCTCGTCGATGACCAGTTGATCGACGCGCTCTATGACGCCTCGCGCGCCGGGGTGCAGATCGATCTGGTGATCCGCGGCATTTGCTGTCTGCGGCCCGGCGTGCCGGGGCTGTCCGAGACGATCCGGGTGAAGTCCATCGTCGGCCGTTTTCTCGAACACGCGCGGATCTGTGTGTTCGGCAACGGCCGCCGCTTGCCGTCACGCGAGGCGCGGGTGTTCATCAGTTCTGCCGACTGGATGGCTCGCAACATGGACTGGCGCGTCGAAACTTTGGTGCCAATCCATAACCCGACGGTGCACGCGCAAATCCTCGACCAGATCATGGTGGTAAACCTGCGCGATACGATGCAGTCGTGGAGCTTGGCGGCCGATGGACATTGGCGGCGCGTCTCACCTGGAACCCGTCCGGTATCGGCGCACGATTACTTCATGACGAACCCATCGCTCTCCGGGCGCGGCTCGGCCCTGCATGGCTCGCTCGCGGTGGCGCCGGCGCAGCGGCGTCAACAAGATCGGGTCTTGCAGGATTAAATGGTGCGCTCCGCTGTCGTCGATCTTGGATCGAACTCCGTCCGCCTCGTTGTCTTTGAGGGTCACGGCCGCAATCCGCTGTCGGTCCTGAACGAAAAAGCCGTCCTCCGCCTTGGTCGCGGCTTGCAGTCGACCGGCCGGCTCGATGGAGTGGGTATGGCGCAGGCGCTACCCGTGCTGACCCGGTACCGCGCGCTGGCGCGGGCGATGGGGGCGGCGCCGATGGAGGTGCTGGCCACCGCCGCCGTCCGTGACGCGTCCAACGGTCCCGACTTCATTGCCGCGATCCGCGAACGTCTGCCGGACCTGCCTGTCCGCGTATTATCGGGCCGCGAGGAGGCGATGCTGTCGGCAGAGGGCGTGCTGAGCGGTATTCCGGCCGCCGATGGCATCCTCGCCGACATCGGCGGTGGCTCGCTCGAGCTGGTGCGGCTGGAGACGGGCGAGCCCGGCGAGGCCGCGACGTTGCCGCTCGGCATCATCCGGCTCGCCGAGCGCGCCGAGCAGGACGTGGTGCGCGCCCGCGCGATCGCCGAGGCGGATCTCGCCGACGTGCCGTGGCTGTCGGCCGGAAGCGGGCGCGACCTTTATCTCGTCGGCGGCGCGTGGCGATCGCTCGCCCGCATCCACATGGCGCAGACCGGATATCCGCTGCCGATCGTGCACCACTACACCGTCGATCGTGACGAGGCGCGCGACCTTGCCGGCGTCATCGCGGGCGCGGGGCGGCGCGGGTTGGAGCGGCTGCCGGGCGTCGCGCGGCGGCGGGTGGAGGATTTGCCGTATGCCGCCGTCGTGCTGCGCCGTTTGTTGCGCGCGACTGGTGCTCGGCGCGTCGTGTTCAGCGCGAGCGGCCTGCGCGAAGGCTGGTATCAGCGCAGCCTGCCGGACGACGTCCGCCGCGAGGACCCGATGCTGGCCGCCGCCCGTGAGGCGGCAACGCTGCTCGGCCGCGACGCGACCCTGCCGCCGGCGTTGGTCGCGTGGACTGACGCGCTGTTCGCCGACGATGACGGTCCGTTCGTCCGGCGCCTCAGGACCGCCGCGGCATGGATGAGCGACATCGGTAGCCACGACCATCCAGAGTTCCGCGCCGAGCAGGTGTTCTATCGCGTGCTGCGCCAGCCCGGCATTGGCGTCGATCACCACGCGCGTGCCTTTCTCGCGATCGTGCTTGCCATCCGTTACGACGCCGAGCCGGACAGCCCAATGCTGCTGCCCGCGCGCCTGTTGCTCGACCTGGTGGCGACACGGCGGGCGGAGGCGCTCGGGATGGCGCTGCGGCTTGCCTACACGCTGTCGGGCGGCGCGGCGGCGCTACTCGCGGGCGCCGCGCTCGCGATCGACGGCACGCAACTGCGGCTCCGGCTCGATCCGTCGGCTGGCGTGTTCGCGGGCGACGGCGTGCTGCGGCGGCTCGAGATGCTGGCGCAGACGCTGGGGCTCGAGCCGTTCGTGGAGACGCTGGGCGCGGCGTGAAACGAAATCGTCCGGCCCATTAGCGCCGGCGATCAGACCGTGATGCCGTGATACCGGAACTCGGTCATCATGCCGGTTACCATGTGAAACATATTGTGGCAGTGGAACAGCCATCGGCCGGGGTTGTTCGCGTCGAAGGCGAAGCGCGCAAGCACCAGAGAGCTTCTCGTTAGGCTATCCTGCGACCGCGCTTTCGCACCAGTTCTATGTCGTGAGCCCTTTGCAGCCAGCTCAGCTCCGAATAAGCCGGACCCGCCGCCCATCCACGCCGAGCGCGATCTTTCCTGCCTTCAGCGCCGCCGCGTCCTCACCGAACACTTCGCGCCGCCAGCCGTGCAGGGCGGGCACGTCGGGCTCGTCCTCGGTTGCGAGGCGGTCGATGTCTTCGCTACTGGCGACCAGCCGGGCCGCGACCGCGTGCTGCTCGCATTTCGCGGCCAGCAGCACCTTGAGCAGCGCCACCAGTGCGGGCGAGGGGCGGGGGCCGTCGCGGCCGCGCTGCACCTCGGGCATCGCGTCCTCGGGCAACGCGCGTGCTTCGGCTAGCGCCGCGAGCAGGGACGCGCCCGATTTCCCCTCGGCGAATCCGCGCGTGACGCCGCGGGCGCGGGCGAGCGCATCGACGGTCTCCGGCGCGGTCGCCGCGATCTCGAGCAACGCCTCGTCCTTCAGCAGCCTTCCGCGCGGGATGTTGACGCGCCGCGCTTCCCGCTCCCGCCACGCCGCGACCGCGCGCAGCATTCCGAGCTGCCGACGGTTGTTCGTGCGGGGGCGAAGGCGCTCCCACATCGCGTCGGGATCGACCGCGTACGTGCTGGGGTCGGCGAGCGCCGCCATTTCCTCGGCGACCCAGGGCAGCCGCCCCTCCCGCTCCAGCCGCGCGGTCAGCGCCTCATAGACCGGGCGGAGCCACGTCACGTCGGCGGCGGCATAGGCGATCTGCGCCGGCGAGAGCGGGCGCGCGGCCCAGTCGCTGAAGCGATGCGCCTTGTCGATCGTCCCGCCCGCCAGGGCCGCCACCAGCTCGCCATAGCCGACCTGATCGCCGAACCCCGCGACCATGGCCGCGACCTGCGTGTCGAACAGCGGCACGGGAACGGCGCCGTAGCGGAGGACGAAGATCTCGATGTCCTGCCGGCAGGCGTGGAACACCTTGGTCACCGCCGGGTTGGCGAACAGGTCGCCGAGCGGCGCGAGGTCGATGCCATCGGCCTCCGCGTCCACGACATAGACCGCGTCCGACCCGCCGAGCTGCACGACGCAGAGTTCGGGCCAGTAGGTCCGCTCCCGCATGAACTCGGTATCGACGGTGACGAATTGCTCGCCCGCCAGCCGGGCGCAGGCGTCCGCCAGGGCGTCGGTCGTCGTGATGAGGGTCGGTGGTGGGAAGGCAGGCGTGCGTGATCGCGACATTACCGTGCTCGTAACACGCTCGCCGTGCGGTGCAAAAGCCAGGGCGGCCTTGACGCGCCGGGCGGCCAAGGGCTTGTTCCGCGCCACCCCTGATCGCCGTCGGAGCGTCGCCCATGCATGCCTATCGGACCCACACTTGCGGCGAGTTGCGCGCGGACGACGCAGGGATCACCGCGCGGCTGTCCGGCTGGGTCGCCAGCAAGCGTGACCATGGCGGCCTGCTGTTTATCGACCTTCGGGACCATTACGGCATTACGCAATGCGTCTTCGCCGCCGGCTCCCCCGCGTTCGAGCAGGCGAGCGCGCTTCGGGTCGAGAGCGTGGTCACGGTGACCGGCGAGGTCGTCCACCGCGAGCCAGGCACGGTCAACCCGCGCCTGCCGACCGGCGAGATAGAGTTGCGGGTCGCCTCCCTCGACGTGCAGTCGACAGCCGACGTGCTGCCGCTGCAGGTGATGGGCGAGGAGCGGGCGCCGGAGGAGACGCGGCTCCGCTACCGCTTCATCGATCTGCGGCGCGAGAAGCTGCACAGAAACATGATGCTGCGCGCCGGTGTCATCGCGTCGATCCGGCGGCGGATGATCGCGGCGGGCTTCACCGAGTTTCAGACGCCGATCCTGACGGCCTCCTCGCCCGAGGGCGCGCGCGATTTCCTGGTGCCGTCGCGGCTGCATCCGGGCAAGTTCTACGCGCTGCCGCAGGCGCCGCAGCAGTTCAAACAGCTTGCGATGGTTGCGGGTTTCGATCGGTATTTTCAGATCGCACCATGCTTTCGCGACGAGGCGAGCCGCGCCGATCGCTCGCCCGGTGAGTTCTATCAGCTCGATTTCGAGATGAGTTTCGTCACACAGGAAGACGTATTCGCGACGCTCGAGCCGATCATGGCGGGCGTGTTCGAGGAGTTTGGCGGCGGCCGGGCCGTCAGCGCGCCACCCTTCGTGCGCATTCCGTATGAGACGGCGTTGCTCGAGTTCGGCACCGACAAGCCGGACCTTCGCAATCCGCTCCGCATCACTGACGTCACGTCGTCGTTCGCCGGGTCCGGGTTCGGCCTGTTCGCCGGCATCGCGGCCAAGGGCGGCGTCGTGCGTGCAATCCCGGCGCCGGGCGCGGGCGACCGGCCGCGCAGCTTCTTCGACAAGCTGAACGAATGGGCGCGCGAGCAGGGTGCAGGTGGCCTCGGCTACATCACGTTTGACGCGGAAGGTGCCGCGCGCGGCCCGATCGCGCGGAACCTTGAGCCCGAGCGCGCGGCGGCGATCCGCGACGCCTGCGGCCTCAAGCCAGGCGATGCCGTGTTCTTCGCGGCCGGCCCCGCCGATACGGCCGTGAAGTTCGCCGGCACCGTGCGGACGAAGATCGGAACCGAGCTCGACCTGATTGAGCACGACGCGTTCCGGTTCTGCTGGATCACTGATTTTCCGATGTACGAGCTGAACGAGGAAACAGGGCAAATCGATTTCAGCCACAACCCGTTCAGCATGCCGCAGGGCGGGATGGAGGCGTTGGAGACGCAGGATCCGCTGACGATCAAGGCGTACCAATACGATATCGTCTGCAACGGTATCGAATTGTCGTCGGGCGCAATCCGGAACCATCGTCCCGACATCATGATCCGCGCCTTCGCGATCGCCGGCTATCCGGAGAGCGAGGTGGAGGCACGGTTCGGCGGCATGTTGAACGCGTTCCGCTACGGCGCGCCGCCGCACGGCGGCTCGGCTCCCGGCATCGACCGGATCGTGATGCTGCTGGCCGACGAGCCGAACATCCGTGAGGTGATCCTGTTCCCGCTGAACCAGCAGGGCGAGGATCTGATGATGGGCGCGCCGGCCGAAGTGCCGCCCGCGCGGCTGCGCGAGCTGTCGATCAAGCTCGATCTGCCGCCCCCAAAGTCCCCGGCTCCGCCCAAGAGCTGAGGCCGGGGCCGTCAGTTCAGGATGGGCACCGCGGCCGTGTGCCGCCGCTCCCCGCTCATGGCGGCGGCCGCGCAGTCTGACGGCTTGACGTTGACCGCGGGGTCGGGCTCCTCATCCGCTTCCGGCGGCACGGTCGCGACGATCGCTGACTCGATATGCGTCGTCACCGCGGCCGGCGCGAGCGCCCCAACGGGCTCGAGGATCGGAGCGAGGAGCGATTCGACGCCTGGCTCGAGCACAGGCTGCATTGCCGGCTCGGCGTTCGCCGGTTCGAACCGGTAGTATTCCGTCCCGTAGCCGTAGCCGAACGCGATCATCACCGGATCGCAAGTCAGCATCAGCTCCCGCTTCTCATCGGTCGTGAGGTTGAGCGTGTCGATCGACTCGACCTGCCCGAACTGCGTGCTGGTGCGCTCCGGCTGGTCGGAGGCGAGGGCGCGGCTGAAGGCGAGGGACGCGGCGGAGGGCATATCGAGGAAGCGCGCGATGCGCATGGCCTCTTCCTCGGGGCGATGGGCGATCTCGAACTGCTCGATCTCTATCGCGGATTCCCCGAGGAGATCGCGCACCGACAGCCAGGCGGAAAGCACGTCGGCCCAGTCGCGATAATGGTTCTCAAGCGTCTCCTGCGGAAATTTTCGCCGACGCGAGGAGACGTTTTCGATCACGCGGCGCTTGAGAAAGACGAACTTCGCCGACGGCCAGATCTCCCGCATCAGCGGCGCCGCGCGGACCATGGCCGAGGACGGCGTCTTGTCGATCCAGCGGCCTGTCGGGTACGCCGCCTTCGTCATCTGGACGAAGCCGCGCCGGACCATCCGTTGAAACGTCTCGATGTGGACGGCGCCGAGCAACGTATCCGAGCTCCGCAAATCCTGCCGCCGCGCATAGAACCGGTCGACGGTCGCCAGCATGTCGAGCGCGAGCGGCAGCAGGTGCCCCTCGCCATAGCCCTCGAAATGGCCGCTCTTGACCAGCCCCAGCGCCAGCGCGCTGGTTCCCGACCGCGCCGGGCCGAGGACGAAGACGGGCTTCTGCGACACGTCGGCGACCGGAACGCGCGGGTCGGACGCCTGGTCGGCAAGGGAGCGGTTGCTGTTCGGCAAGAAATTCAGCTTGAGCCGCTGCTCGCCCGACACGGCCCACGCCTCGATGCGCGGCAGGGCGCTTGGCGCGAGCGGCGTTTCGAGCCTCATGTTAAACCCATGGTCGCCACCGCCGACGCCGGCGGTGTGCAGATCGGGCCGGGCAACCGCTGCGATCGCGGTGCCGATTGGCCGACCGTCAAGGGATGCCGTGACATGCACATGTCGGTCGGGGTTATCGGGATCGAAGGCCCAGCCGGCGACGCGATGCTCAGATACAATTTCAACAAAACCAAGCACCTTCGCGCTCTCCGACATTGCTGGGTTCAGTCGTCGCCGCAGCTTCGCGTCGCGGTCAGCTGGTGACGTGAACGTGATTATGGAAGGAACCGGCCGTGCAATACAACCGTAGATCCGTAATCTCGATTAAATTTGGGCAAGTCGATTGCGCCGCTCAGGCGCGCAGCAGATCGTTAACTATTGGAAACCTTGCGGGAACTGCAATCCCCATCGTCCTTGGCGTTCCCGATCGCAGGTCATCAAGGCGGGCGAGTCCGAGCAGGCGCAGCGTGCGGACGGTTACTTTCCGCTACGCTACGTGATCGTGGCGGCCTGATAGATTGGCCGACCCGGCTTACGTACTGATGACCCATCCGCCGTCGAGTAGGAGTTCCAGCCACATGCGCCTTGTCCCAGCCGCCCTGACCGTTGTCGGCGCCGTTGTCTTCTCGCTTGCCGGCGCCGCGACCGGGGTCGCGCAAGCAGCCGACCCGGCCGCCCTGCCGGGGATGGCGGCGCACCGGGCCATCTACACGCTGAAGCTCGACCCGCAGCATTCCGGCGACGTGATGTCGGCGACCGGGACGATGGCCTACGAGGTCGAGGATAGCTGCGACGGCTGGGCGACCCGTCAGCGGCTCGACATGACGGTCACCAACAATCAGGGCCAGCCGGTTCAGATGGTTTCCGACTACGCGACGTGGGAGGCGAAGGACGGCCGCTCGTTCCGGTTTCATCTGAAACAGACGACCGAGGAGGCGGTGACCAGCGAAATCGACGGGCAGGCGCATCTCGACGGACCCGACAAGGGCGGCAGCGTCCACTACGATCAGCCGCACGATTCGACGGTCCCGCTGCCACCGGGCACGCTGTTCCCGATGGCGCATACAGAGGCGCTGATCGCGGCGGCGGCCGAGGGCAAAAAGTTCATCGCGCTACCGCTGTTCGACGGCACGACCGATACGGGCGTGCAGGACAGCTCGATCGTTGTGCTGAAATGGGCGCCACCGGAGGCGACGACGTACCCGCTGCTGTCGCCGCTGCCGAGTGCGCGCGTGCATCTCGCGTTCTTCGATCCGGGTCCGAAGGGCCAGACGCCGGATTACGAGGTCAGCATGCGTTACTGGGCGAATGGCGTCGCCGATGATCTCGCGATGAACTTCGGCAATTTCACGATGGACGGCGAGATGACGAGCCTCGCCCCAGTACCGAAACGCTGCTGACGCGGGGCGCTCGGCCGGCCTACGCGTCGGCGTGCATCAGCGCGCGCACGTGTGCCGCGGCCGACCGGGCGAGCGCGTCGAGATTGTAGCCACCCTCCAGGACGGAGACGACGCGGCCGCCGCAGCGACGATCCGCGAGCGCCACGAGAGCGTTCGTCAGCCACGCGAAATCATCCACCTCGACCCGCAGTTCGGCGAGCGGGTCCGCGCGGTGTGCGTCAAAGCCGGCGGAGATGATCAGCAGTTCGGGTGCAAACCGATCGAGGTCGGGCAGAATGCCGTCGCGCCACGCCGCACGAAACGCGGCGCTGCCGTCGCCGGGGCGGAGCGCCATGTTGCGGATGTTGCCGGCGGCGCCATGCTTCAGCGGGCTGCCGGTGCCCGGATAGCACGGCATCTGATGGCTTGAGCCGTAAAAAAGGTCGGGATCGGCGGCGAACACCGCCTCGGTTCCGTTGCCGTGGTGCACGTCGAAATCGACGACCGCGACCCGCTTAATGCCCCAGCGCGCCCGCGCGTGCAGGGCGGCGATTGCGGCGTTGGCGAAGAAGCAGAAGCCCATTGCCTGCGCCGGCTCCGCGTGATGCCCGGGTGGCCGCGTCGCGACGAAGGCGCTCCGTGCCCAGCCCTCCATCACCGCATCGACCGCCGCAACCGCCCCACCCGCGGCGCGCAGTGCCGCCTCCGCCGTGCCGGGACCGAGCACGGTGTCGGCGTCGAGCGGAACCGGCAGGCTTGTGTCGGACATCGGCGCGAGGATCGTCGCGATGTAGGGGTCCGGGTGGACGTGACGCAGCGACTCCATCGACGCTTGCGGCGCCTCCTCGCGGAGCAGCGGCGCGAACGCCTCGTCCTCGAGCGCGAGCAGCACAGCGCGCAGCCGGTCCGGACACTCCGGGTGCCAGCCGCCTGGGTCGTGGGCGAGGCAGGCGGGGTGGGTGAAGAGCGCGGTCATGGCGGGATCGCCGTTGCGTCGTCGGCGGGCTCCGGCCGGTCTGGCCGGCGGCGAATGACAAACGAGAACACGCCCGCTTCCTCGCTCCACGCCAGCAGCGCGTGGCCGCTGTCACGGCAGAACGCCTGGAAGTCGGAGACTGCCGCCCGGTCCGTCGCCAGCACCCGTAGCCGATCGCCCGGCGTCATGGTCCGCAGCGCCCGGTTGGCCCGCAGCACTGGCAGCGGACATTTCATCCCCTTAACGTCCAGGACCGACTCGCTCATGCACCG
Organism: uncultured Acetobacteraceae bacterium; assembly: GCA_964434035.1. Taxonomy (GTDB): domain Bacteria; phylum Pseudomonadota; class Alphaproteobacteria; order Acetobacterales; family Acetobacteraceae; genus CAYSTX01. Next base: position 365 of record CAYSTX010000002.1, on the reverse strand, counting down.
CACTCTGATCGCGCGCCTGCCGCTTGAGCAAGCGGGCGTACGCGCGGCACTGTATTGCTTGTGATGAACCCGCGCACCATTCGGCTCGGCGTCGACCTTGGCGGCACGAAGATTGAGCTGGCGGCGCTTGGGCCGGATGGCGATCTGCTGCTGCGACGCCGCATGAAGACGCCGGACGGGTATGCGCCGACCATCGAGGCGATCGGCTTCATGGTCGAGACGGCGGAGGCCGAGCTTGACGCGGGTCGCCTGCCAGTTGGCGTCGGGATCCCCGGCGTCATCAGCCCGGCGACGGGGCTCGTGAAGAACGCGAACACCCAGACCCTGAACGGCGTCCCGTTCGACCGCGACCTGGCCGCGCGGCT
>CAYSTX010000001.1:50370-72157 GCA_964434035.1 uncultured Acetobacteraceae bacterium | reverse complement strand
GACCGCCCCACCCACGACTTTGTCGACGAAGCTGAACCCCTCCCCTCGGGCGCGTGGAGTAATTTGCAGCTTGACGTCGGCGAACTGGCCGTGCCCGCCGGTCTGGCGCTTCAGTCGGCCGTGCTGGAAAACCGGTGCGCGGATCGTCTCCTTGTACGGTACCTTAGGTTTCTGCGGTGTGGTGCGCACGCCGTAGACCGATGCCATCCGGTCGATCACGCTCCGCAGATGCATCTCGCCCTGCCCATGCAGCACAGTTTCGCCGGTTTCGGGGTCTTGGCGGACGGTCAGGGTGGGATCTTCATCCTCGATCTTGTGCAGTGCCCCGGACAGGCGGACGTCATCCTTGCGATCCGCAGTCGTGACCGCGAGCGCATAGACCGGCGGCGGCGGCTCCGGGAATGGCAACAGCGCCTCCCCCGGCTCTCCGAGTACGGCGCCGGTGGAAGCGGCGTCGAGCCGCCCGAGCATGACAACCTCTCCGGACGCAGCCTCCGCGATCTTGGCGGGCTCGCCGCCTGGCAGACGCCACATCCCGCCGATGCGGTTGCCGTTCAAAGAAGCGCCATCTTTTATCGGTCCGCGCCATACGCGTGCCCACGAAGCCTTGCCGCCGGCGCCCCCTTGGATGGTGCGGATCACCTGCAGAAGTGGACCGCCTGACGGATCAACCGCGCGGCGCTCAGCGGTGGCGGAAGCGGCCGGCGTATCGTGGCGCAGCGCCTTCCACAGCCGGAACACGCCCCATGAGCGATCCGCGGCGCCCAGTAGGACGCCGCCCACAGCTCCCGCAGTCTCCTCCTGGCGTAACCGATCATAGATTTCGGCAGGTGAGGGTTCGACGTCCTCAATTATTTTCTCGAGGAGCCCATCGTCGTGATCGGCCAGCACCTCGACCAGCCCGGCCCGTGCCTCGCGCTCGCGCTCGACCATCTCGTCGGGGACAGCCACCCGGTCCGAAACCGCCCCTCGGCGGTAGCGGTAGGCGCGCTCGTTGACGACGTCCACATAGCCGATCACCGCGCCGCCCTCGCGGATCGGCACTTGCCGCAGCACGAGCGGGCGCGAGGTGAACGGTTGCAGCGCGGCGACCGTGTCGCGCGCGCGCCCGGCGAGCATGTCCACGCGATTTACGAACACCAGGAAGGGAAGGTCGTACTGTTCGAGCAGGCGAAGTAGCGGCGCGACGTTGAGCGAACGGCCCGGGTCAGGCTCGCACACGACGACCGCGAGATCGGCGGCGGCGATGGCGGCCTCCGCGGAATAGGCGAACTCGACCGATCCCGGACAATCAATGAGCGCCCATGGCTCGTCAAGGAAGGTGCAATGAGCGAGGGACGACTCGCTGCTCTGACGCTCGGCGCCGCGCCGCACCGGGCTGCCTGCGGCCGCCAAGAGCGCTTCGAACAGCGTGGACTTGCCGCTCCCGTAGGGCCCGACAAGCGCTACGGTACGTGGGCTCGACGAAGGGTCCGTCACATCGCCACTCCCGGTCGACTGTTGCGGCTCTCGTTCAGGCTTGCACCCTCGCGGGATACCCGGACCAACCCGAGCAGTCCATCATCTTCAGCCGAATGCCGCCCGCGACGAGGAAGGCTAGCCAATGGGGGAAGGTGCGCCAACTGCAATCATTCGACGCGATGCGGGCCGTCGATGAAACGCTAACCGATGAGGGAATGCGGGCCAACCGCAACCGGAGGGGTCACAGTTCACGAAAGTCCTAGGCGTCGTTTGAGGTTCGAATTGTTTTGCCCCGTCACTTCCAGGCGATCGCGGCGCTTGTTCCGCCGGTCAGTGGAAAGCTCTCGGTCCGTATGAAACCCGCGTTGCGGCACCAGCCGTCGAACTGCGAGAAGGTGTAGTCATAGCCTTCCGGTGTCTCGATCAGCATGTTGAGTGACATCAGCAGACCGAACGCGTTCTCGCGCCTGGTGTCGTCGATGATGTTTTCGATCGCAATCAGCGCGCCGCCGTCGGGCAGCGCCGCGAACGCCTTGTCGATCAGCATCTGCTTCCGCGCCGTTCCCCAGTCATGCAGCACGTTTCCCATTGTCAGCAGATCGGCGCGCGGCAGGTCGCCGTGGAGAAAATCGCCGGCACGAGCCTCGACACTTTTCGCCAGTCCGGCGCGGGCAATGTTGCGGCGCGCGACCTCCGTCGCCGCCGGCAGATCGAACGAAATGCACGACACCCCGGATGCCGGCGAGCGATCGCCATACACAGCGCGGCTCCCGCCCCTCCGATGTCGCACACCGTCTTGAACGGGCCGAAATCGAAGCGTTCCGCCAGGGTCAGGAAGTTCCCCTGCTGCACGCCGGCCATTGCACCGAGAAACTCCTCCAACCGGGAAGGATCGGCGTACAGCGTGGCGAACACGTCCGGGTCCCCGTCACGGGTCTCGTTCTGCGGCTGCCCGGTTCGCAGCGCCTCGGTGAGCCGCCCCCAAAACGGGTAGAGCCGGTTGGCGGCCATGATCAGGAGGCCCCGTCGCCATCGCGGCGGAGGAAGCCCAGGGCCACGAGCGCGTCCAGGAAATCCGCCGCCGCGCGTTCATGCAGGCCAAGACGTGCGCGCAACGTAGCAAGCTCAAGCGGCCCGGCCGCGAGGGTCCCGAACAGGTTCAGTTCCACAGCGCTGAGCAGGGCACGGGAGGCGAAGAACCCCGTGCCAACTTGCAGGATCTGCGACGGATTGGGAGTCGGTGCATCCACGGTTAATCCCCTTTCGGTCCCGGCTTTTCCCGGACGATGGCGTTCCGGTCATCATGGACGGCAGTATGGCCCGGCTCGACTACTTTGAGCGGTCAGGCCGACGGGCGGGCACTCGGCCGTCGGTCTCGTCAACGGGCCGCTCGGACCTATCCACGTTACCGGTGAAAGCAACTCGACGACGCTGGCGGTGACGCATCCGGCGATCGTTACCGAACACTGGACGCCGCGGATCAGAACCACCTCTTGGGCGCCGGGTCGATCGATACTGCCAGGGCCTCGCTGATGACGGCGGTGACCGTGTCGCCGACTTTCAGCGAGCCGAGCATGGCGATCCGGGACGGATCAGTGACGTCCACGGTGTAGATACCGCCGCCGGACGGGTTGACCAGGTCGACGCGGTGCGCCGCCATGTCAATGTCGACGACCGTGCCGCTGATCTTCGTCAGACGCATTCCGACGCCGCCCGGACCCTGCGCCGGCTGGGCGGTGATCTGTGCCATGGCGTCGTCGGAGGTCGGAACGCCATTGCCGCCGCGCGGCGGGTTCACGACGAAGCCGACGGAGCGGTAATATTTCGCGTTGACCTGGTCACCGACCTTCAGCATCCCCAGCCGCACGAGCGGCCCCGCTGTGACCGTCACTCGGTTGCCTGACGCGCCCGCCAGCGTGACCGCGCGGGTCTTAGGGTTGATGGCCGTTATTCTGGCGTGGACGGTCACTGCCTCCGACTCCGGCACAACGTTCGACACCGTCGGGTTCGCCTGCGCGGCGGCCGGCCGCGACAGCCCGAGCGGAAGCATCGCGACAGCCGCAAGGGCGATCACCGTGGGAAGCTGCGCGCGCGTGTAATGTTTCATGGCGTTGTTCCTCATGGCTTTCGACGTTGGGACGTTTCGAACGACGGCCTAGGCCGATTGGACACCTCGTTGCGCTTAGCGTCGCGCGTTGGGGTTGGCCTATGCGGTTTCGGCGACCCCATTCCGGATGCAAGCCTTGCGGTGGACCAAATTGGCCGTTCGCGCATAGTCAGAACGCCGCGGTCATGGCGTTTGATGGTTAACAATCGCCCATCTGTCCGCCGTTGCCGGGTTTTGCGGCTCGGCGCGGGGTGGTGGGCGTGCGTTTCAAGCGGACCAGGAAAAAGATCGCGACATATGCCGAAGCCGAAGCAGAAACGATGCCTGTTGATGGCGTTGGCTGGGATGGCAGGTTCGGCGGCGCTGGCCGGCTGTCAATCGACCGGATCGCCCGAGGGCCCCGGCACCATCACCTTCGAGGCGCCCGGATATCGTCCGCGTACGCCGGACGCGCCGCCGCCCCAGGGCCTCGAGGGTAACGCCACCACAATCGCCTCGACGCCCGCGCCGCGGAATGGCGCCTATGCCGGGATCGGCCGGGTGCTTGCCGACCCCGGGGGGCTTTGCGGCGACCCGATCCGCATCACGAATTTCCGCGTCAGCGGCAACAGAGTGTCGTTTGGCTCGTTTAACGGCGTAATCCAGCCGAACGGCGATCTGACGATGCAGGCCGGGCCGCGCTATATCACCGGTCGTTTCACCGGCACCCATTTCGAGGGCCGTTTCTGGCAGCCTGGGCCGTCCTGCACGTACACGCTCTCACTCGAGCCGGTCGGATGAGCGGGTTGGTTCGAACCGAGCGACGCAGGGGAGGCTTTCCTTGATCACTCGTCTCGTGTGCGCGTGCGCGGCGACTTTGAGTTATACATTCCCCGCGGCAGCACAAACACAAACCGGAACGTCGCAAACTGATACGCCGCAAAGCGCCGCGCCGGCGCCTGGATGGACCTTCTCGCTGACCCCCTACGTATGGATCCCGACGGTTGACTCCGCGTTCCGCTATCAGCGGCCGAACGGAGTGACCGTCGGCGCCGATCCGTCGATCCCGCTGATCGACCATATCGACAAGTTGCGCTTCGGCGCGACCGTCGAAGGCGAGGTGCATTACGACCGCTTCTTCGCGCTGACCGACATCCTGTATCTGAGCCTCGGTGGCGCGGCTGGCCGCCTTGGGTCCGTAGACGCCCTCGGGAAGGAGTTAAACTCCGTATCAAGCCTCCGAAGCTACGGTGCCAGCGAATCGCTACAGACCACGATCTGGAGCCTTGGCGGCGGTTACACCTTGTTTGAGGGCGCGTGGGGCAATGTCGACGTGCTCGCAGGATTTCGCCTCCTCGCCGTGGACTCGAGGACCAATTACGGGGTCAGAGCGCTTGTCACAGGCCCGGCCGGCGTCGCAGTTCCTACGCTCGGCCCCAGTGGCAGCCTGTCGGCCAGCAAAGACATATGGGACGGCATCGGCGGCGTCCGCGGCCGGATAGCGCTGGGGCAAAGCCGGTTCTATCTGCCGTTTTATTTCGACATGGGCGCCGGCGATTCGAAGTTCACCTGGCAGACGAATGTCGGGGTTGGTTACAGGACAGACTTCGCTGACATTTCGCTCGGCTATCGGTACATGAACTTCCAGCAGTTTAACTCGGCCGTCGTTCGAAAGCTGTCTCTCAGCGGCGCCATCCTGGAGGCGACCTTCCACTTCTGAGCCTCACGCCTAGTTTCCGCGCGCACGGACAAGCGCGTGGACCTCTCCCCTCGACCATGAATGGGGAGACCAGGCGCCGCGTACGCGTATCATGGTGATTGTCGCGACGGGCGCGCCGAACGGAGAGGCACTGCGGCGGCGGTTCGACAACTGTCCGCCGAAGTGCGGCTGACAAGTCCGGAACATCAAGACATCTCCCTGAAGTTCTCTAGCTGCATGCCACCATCGGCGCGGTAGCAGAGCGATTGGCGCTCGGGCCGGCGGAGTAACAGCGTGTTTCACGCAACCGTCACAAGACCGACATCGCGTGTCACATGGACGCTAGATAGAAGAAACGTAATCGCAGCAATGCATTTGCAGCGAGCGTCGCTTGCGCGGCGGCGAAACATGAGAAGGATCGAGCGACAGATGACGTTTAAACAAGTGCTGAAATCGACGGGCGCCGTTCTCGGCGTCGTTTCGATGTTGGCGAATTCAACGGCCGCCATGGCGGAGGTTGCGCCGCCCGCCAGGCACCCGACCCTCACGACCGCGCAGAAAGTCGCGCTGCTCCGCCAGCACGTCAAATATGTGTTCGTGATCTTTGCCGAGAACGAGTCGTTCGACCACTACTTCGGCACGTTCCCTGGCGCGAACGGCCTTTATTCCGCGCCGGCCGGCACGACGCCCGCGAACCAGACGCCGAGCTTCACGCAGAAGTATCTCGATACCGCCCTCAAGCAGACGACGATCTCGCCGTTCCTGCTGCCGCAGGCCGTGCAGACCGCCGGCGGGACCATCGTCCCCATCTATCCGGCTGACGAGATCTCGGTCGACCACAGCCATCAGGGCATGTCGAACAGCCTGAACGTCGACCCGAACACCGGTATCGCCGCCAACAACCGCTACGCGATGGACCAGGAAAGCCTGACGACTGACGCGTCCGGTAACATCGTCAAGTCGAACGGCGTCGCGCCGACCGCGATCTCGCTCGCGCAGAAGCAGAAGGCTGAAATCGACGTCAGCCACATCGACTGCGACACGATCCCGTTCATGTGGTCGTGGGCGAAGAACTTCGTCCTGTTCGACAACTTCCGTCAGACGATCGTCGGGCCGTCCACGCCGAACGCCATCGCGATCATCGCGGGGCAGTCGGGTCAGACGCAGTGGGCGCTGCATAACGACCAGGGCGCGACGGTCACCTACGCCAACGCTGCCTTTCCGAACCCGCTGGGCGCCAGCTACGGCTCGAAGGTGATGCCGAGCACGAGCAACGCGTACGTGCCGGTTGTCAACGATCCGGGCCCGTTCCCCGGCTCGAACCTCGACCACAACGCGGTCAAGCCGCCCTATAACTTCGACGAGAGCGCGGCCAACCCGGCGGTCAACCTGACCTTCGCGACGTTGCCGCTGTCCTTCATGGGCTCGAGCATCGGCCAGGTCATCAAGACCGACCCAAACCCGCTCGCCGATCTGATCGACGTGCAGCACGACATCCAGTCGATCGCCGTGAGGAATCCGGTCGTGAACTGGGGCTGGTATCAGCAGGGCTTCAACGCCAACGACGCGTCGGATCCGTTTGAGCCGCAGGGCACGGGCACGCCGAACCCGACGAACAACCCGGGCCTCTACACCGGCTACGTCCTGCACCACAACGGCCCGCAGTATTTCGGCTACCTCGCCGATAACCCCGCAGTGCTCAACACCAAGCTGCACGGCGCTGCCGACTTCTTCAGCGCGGTCGAAGGCAAGACGCTTCCGGCCAACGGCGGTGTGTTCTACCTGCGCGGTGGTTACAACAACAACGACGGCCTGGTTCCGGTCGACCCGACGCCCGCGATCCAGCATGCGTTCATCGGCAACGACGACCATCCAGCCTACTCGGACCAGCAGATCTCGGAGGCCTTCGCGGCGCGGGCGATCAACGATATCGCCAACAGCCCGTACTGGTCGCAGAGCGCCATCATCATCACCTACGATGAGACCGATGGTTTCTACGATCACGTGTCGCCGGAGCGGCGGAGCACGTTCGCCGACGGCTCACAGCTGGCCGCCGGTCCGCGTATCCCGACGATCCTGATCTCGCCTTACGCCGCGGCGGGCACGATCTCGCACCAGTACAGTGAGCACGGCTCGGTGATTAAGCTCATCGACGAGCTGTTCGACCTGGTGCCTCTGGCGAAGCTGCCGGACGAGCTGCGTGCGCGCGGGCTCGGCGAGGCACACCTGGGCCAGCCGAACCTCGAGCCGACGGATAGCCCGGAGAATGACGTTGGCGATATGACGGAGGCCTTCGACTACGACATCCTGCAGGGCAACAAGGCACCGATCCCGGCCTCAGCGGCGACCTTCACGCCGACGCAGGTCAAGACGCTGCCGCACCTCGCGACGCCGAACTACTCGCCGAACGGCTACACGAACGGCGCCTGTGCGGCGATCGGCATCGTGCCGACCGACTTTGCGACGGCGGCGGACTATCAGGCGGGTAAGCCGTCGGATCCGTATCCGATGGACGTCAACCCGCGCCCGACCCAGTCTCCCGGCACGCCGACGACCGGCACCTGGACACCCTGATTGCGCTCTGACCGGGAATGCGTTCCCGGTCGTTGGACCAACCAAGGAGGGACGGAAGCACTCGCTTCCGTCCCTCCTTGGCTGTGAAACCGGCCGCACCATCTGACTAATCTCAAGGATTGACCATGTTTCGTCCTCTCTATGGCCTGCTCGTCGTCGCCCTGCTGTGGCTGCCCGGCGCCGCGCACGCCCAGACGCTGCAAGAAATTCGCGCCGCCCATCACCTCGACTGCGGCACTGTCCAAAACGCTGACGACTGGAACGCCAACAACATTCACGGCGACCTCTCCGGCCTTGGCGCCGATGTCTGCCGCGCGGTTGCGGTCGCGATCCTCGGCAGCGCGGATAACGTCGCGATCCATGAATTCCCTGCCGAGCAGGACGCGTTCACCGCGCTGAAGTCCGGCGCGATCCAGCTCGCGGTCGGCATCACCCCGTCGACGGAAACCGCGACCCGCTTCGGCGTCGCGTTCGGGCCGCCGGTCTTCTACGACAGCCAGCGGATCCTCGTTTCGAAGCAGAGCGGCATCACGACGCTCGCCGGACTCCGCGATCAACTGATCTGCGGGTTCGACCTGAGCCCGCCCGAGCAAACGCTGCACGACGTGATGTTCGCGCGGCAGATCCCGTACGGGCTGATGACCCATTCCGAACAAGGCGAGATGGATGGCGCGATCGCCGTTCGCCGCTGCGTCGCCGGCACCGGCATGGAGTCGCGGCTCGCGCAGTCGCGCGCCAACTTCCACGCCCGCGTCGCCGATTTCGTCTTCCTGCCGGACCGTCTGTCGCTCGATCCGGTCGTTCCGGCCTATCACTACGGAGATCAGGCGTTGGGGCTGATTGTCGATTGGGCCATCAGCGCGCTGATCGAGGCGGAGGCGCTGGGGATCACCCACGCGAATGTCGCCGACGCCACCAAGCGGCAGGACATGCGGGCCCAGCGGCTGCTCGGCCATGATTTTGCGACCGCGCAGGCGCTGGGGCTCGCGCATGACTGGGCGGCGAGGATGATCGCGGCGACCGGCAACTATGGGGAGATCTTCGACCGCGATCTCGGCAAACCGTACCGCCTGGACCGTGGTCTCAACGCGCTTTGGACCGATGGCGGGTTGATGGCGCCGATGCCGATGCAGTGAGAAGCGCGCGGGCCGCCGCTGTTCTTAGTCCGTCACCCGAACCTGACTGCCGTGATTGAAGCGACCCGATACGGCCGGTAGAGGTTTCCCCATGGATCGGAGAATGGAGCGGGTCGGGGCTTAGGACGGAGGCGTGCCCGCGCCGCTGAGGAGACCGACGATGATCGGAAGCCGGTACGGGCTGAACAGCTTGGGCCTGTATGCCGTGCTGGCGATGACGACCGGCATGGCATGGCCGGTGTTGGGACAGACCGTGTCGGCTGAACAGAAATCGCCCGGCGCTGCGACGGAGCCCGCGGCGCCGACATCCGGTCAGGGGGGGCCTGGCGCGGCCGCCGAGGAGGCCGCGGCAGCGGCGTCCAAGGGGATCTGGGATCGCGCGAACCTGCTCGGCGACATCGGCGGCCTGAGAACCGCGCTTGGAAACTACGGCATTTCGCTGGGTCTGACCGAGACCAGCGAGGTGCTTGGCAACGTCACCGGCGGCGTCCACCAAGGTGCCGCCTATGACGGCGTGACGCAGCTCAACGTTGCCGTCGATTTGAACAAGTTGGTCGGCTTGGACGGTGGCACCCTCTACATGAGCGGTCTGCAAATCCACGGGCGCGATCTCAGCGCTGACAATCTCTTCACGCTGCAGACCGCGAGCGGGATCGAGGCCGAACGTTCAACGCGCCTGTGGGAGCTGTGGTATCAGCAGGCGTTCCTGCACGGACGGTTTGACATCAAGCTCGGCCAGCAGAGCATCGACCAGGAATTCATGATCAGCCAGGGGGCGAGCATCTTCCTGAACACGGCGATGGGCTGGCCGCTGGTACCAACTGTCGACCTGTACGCGGGTGGCCCGTCGTACCCGTTGTCTTCCCTCGGGGCTCGGCTGCGCGGGCAGCCGGCGGAAAACGTTACGATCCTCGGCGGCGTCTTCAACGACAACCCGCCCGGCGGTCCGTTCAACGACGACGGCCAGCTGCGCGGCGCGGAGCAGACCGGCACGCGGTTCAACCTCAACACGGGTGCGCTGTTCATCGCCGAGATTCAGTATTCAGCGAACGCGGCTCCCACGTCGCCGGAGGGCGCGCCGTCGGGTCTGCCTGGTACATACAAGTTCGGATTCTATTACGATACGGCGACGTTTCCGGATAAGCATTTCGACCAGAACGGCCTCTCGCTCGCCGATCCGGCCAGCACCGGCATTGCCCGGATGCGCCGGGGGAATTTCAGCCTCTACGGCGTGATGGATCAGGTGGTTTGGCAGCCGGACCCGAAAAGTGCCCGAGCGGTCGGCGTTTTCGTTCGGCTCAGCGGCGCGCCGGAAGATCGCAACCTGGTCAACTTTGCCCTCAATGCCGGCGTCACGCTGAAGGCACCGTTCGCCGGCCGGGACAGCGACACGGTCGGCCTTGGTTACGGCTTCGCCCGCGTCAGCGGGTCCGCGTCCAGCCTCGATAAGGATACCGCGCGGTTCTCGGGCACCGCCATTCCGGTCCGCTCGTCGGAGAGTTTCATCGAGTTGACGTATCAGGCGCAGCTCGCGCCGTGGTGGCTGGTGCAGCCGGACCTTCAGTACGTCTTCAACCCCGGCGGCGGCATTCCAAACCCGCTGGTTCCCGGAGCGCGCATAAAGGACGAGCTCGTCCTCGGGCTCCGCACCAGCATCACGTTCTAATTGCGGATGGCGCCTCGCGGCCCGTCTATGACTTTCCTACGCGACTGCCTAGGTCGCCGCATCGCATTCCTATGCAGAACGAGCGACCTTTCCGTCACCAACTGTGACGGAGGTTTTGCGTGGTCGCACACTCATTCGCCAAGTCCGGTGTCCCAAGATCGTTCCCGCCGAGCACGCCGGACATAGCGGCGCTTCTCGACGCGGCTGAGCCGATCCAGGACGCGCGCGCCTTGGTGATCGGACCGGAGGCCCTCGAAGTGCTGTGTGGTCTGATCGGCCGTGGCTGCGCGGGGGCGACCGAGATGGCGGTCGGCGCGCGGACCCAGGCTGACCCGGCGGAAATCCTGCTGATGCCGCATATAGCCACACTGAGCGACGCGACACAGGCGATCGCCATTGCGCGCCGTGTGCTGTTGCCGTGCGGTCGTATCGTTCTGAACGACCGGACGGGCGCACTGGCCGGCGCTGTCATGAGTGTTCTGCGAAGCGCCGGGTTCTCGGCCGTGCGCGCGCAGCAACACGAGGCGGGCACGCTGGTCACAGCCGACTGGCCGATGTTCGGGTTCCGGCAGGATGTTCGCCATGCGTGACCTGCCTTCGCGGTTGCACGGGTCGATCACGGCGCTCGCGACGCCGTTCCGCGACGGGCGGGTGGATGAGACCGCGATCGCGCTGATGGCGGATCGGCAGATCCGCCGCGGCACCACCGCCCTCGTTGTCTGCGGCAGCACGGGCGAGGCTGCCACGTTGTCGCTGTCCGAACATGCACGGACCGCGCGTCTGGTTGTCGGCGTTGCCGCGGGGCGCGTGCCGGTGATTGTCGGGTGCACCGCCTCGGCGACCTATGCCGCGAGCGCTCTCGCGGTCGCCGCCGCCCGTGCGGGCGCGGACGCGCTCCTCCTGGCGCCGCCGCCCTACGTGAAGCCGACGCAGGCAGGGATAGTCGAACACACCACATCCATTGCCCGCGCCGCCGATCTGCCAGTCGTCCTCTATGACGTTCCCAGCCGGACCGGCGTCGCCGTTGCGGATGAAACCGTCGCGATCTTGTTCGAGAAAGGTGCTGTCGTCGCGTTCAAGGATGCAACGGGCGATCTGTCGCGCCCGTCGCGCCTGCGCGCGCTCTGCGGGGCAGGGCTCCGGCAGTTTACGGGCGAGGACGCCAACGCCGCCGAGTATCGCGTGCGGGGCGGGGATGGCTGCATCTCCGTCACCGCCAACGTGACGCCGGCGCTCTGCGCGAGCCTGCATCGCGCCTGGGCGGCAGGTGACGCGGAGCGCTTCGCGACGCTGCGGGACCTGTTGGCGCCCCTTCATGCGGCGCTGTTCGTTGAAAGCAATCCGATCCCGCTGAAGGCCGCGCTCGCGCATATCGGCCTTTGCAACGACACGCTGCGCCCGCCGCTGACGCCCGCGCTCGAGGCGACGCGCGACCTTCTCGCCATGATCCTCACGACCGTGCTGACGGCCGAAGAACAGGCGGCCCGCGCCCGCTGCGCGCCGCGTCTCGCAATGGTGAGCTGATGATGAACAACTCGCTGCACGCGATGAAGGCGATCCTCATCGCATCGGCGATCCTGGTTCTGGTCATGGTCGTGCGCGGCGTCACCTATGCGCTCACGCATGCGGTCGGAGCGACGCACCTGCCGTTCTGAGGCGACGCGATCGCGTCACCGCGCCGCGGTCGTAAGGCCGCGGCTTGACCGCAGATAGGGTATCCCCCTATCCTTTGGCGATGCACACAATCCGTGAGAAGCAGAAGCTCCTCGCCCGCGTCCGGCGGATGAAGGGGCAGGTCGAGGCCATCGAGCGCGCGCTTGAGACCGAGGCCGGCTGCGAGCGCGTTCTGCAGCAGATCGCCGGCGTCCGCGGCGCGATGGCGGGGCTGATGGCGGAGGTGGTGGAAGACCACATCCGCACCCATTTGGTCGATTCCGAAAAATACCCCGCGGCACTCAACCCGGAGGCGGCCGCGCAGCTGATGGACGTGGTCCGAACCTATCTGAAGTAGGAGAGGCACGATCACCGACATCGAGCCATCCACGATTAGGACGGCGCCGGCGCTGGGCCACAGCCACGTGTTCCTGGGCGAGGGCCATGAGCGCGCCGAGCGGCGAAGCTGGGCGGTGATCGCGCTCTGCGGCGCCATGATGGTGATCGAAATCGTCGGCGGTCTGCTATTCGGCTCGATCGCGCTTGTCGCTGACGGCCTGCATATGTCGACCCACGCCGGCGCGCTGCTGCTCGCGGCACTCGCGTATAGTTACGCCCGCAAACACGCCGACGATCCGCGTTTCACGTTCGGCACCGGCAAGTTCGGCGATTTGGCCGGGTTCACGAGCGCGATCGTTCTCGCGATGATCGCGCTGCTCATCGGCTACGAGGCGATATCGCGGTTTTTCGCGCCCGTGCCGATCCACTTCGGCGAGGCGATCCCGATTGCCTGCCTGGGCCTCCTGGTCAACATCGGGTCCGTCTGGCTGCTGAGTGGCGGCGAGCATCATCATCATGGCCACGCGCACGGCTATGGTCACGACCACGCGCATCATCACGGCGACGAAGAGCATCGTGTCGTCACGCGCGCCGGCGCGTTGGCGCTCACGATGTTCGAGGACGGCGTACCGCCGCGCTTCCGCGTCCGCACGTTGGGCGGGGCCTTGCCGCGTGACCCGGCCATCGAAACGGTCCGGCCGGACGGCGCGCGTCAGGTCTTCGCCATGCAGGATCGCGGCGAATACCTGGAATCCATCGACAAAATCCCCGAGCCGCACGCCTTCACGGCGCATCTGCGCATCCCAGGCGACGACGCGGTGCCGGTCGTTTCATTCGCCGAGAACGACCACTCGACCGGCAAGGCCAACCGCGACAACAATCTACGCGCCGCGATCATTCACGTCATGGCCGACGCGACCGTGTCCGTGCTGGTCATCATCGGCCTGCTGCTCGCCCGCGCCTTCGGTTGGCTATGGATGGACCCGCTCGCCGGCATCATCGGCGCCCTGGTGATCGCGAGCTGGTCGTACGGCCTGATCCGCGACACCGGCGCCATCCTACTCGACATGAACCCTGATCGCGCGATGGCGGAGAGCGTGCGGCGGACGATCGAGGCGGACGGCGACCGATTGGCTGACCTGCATCTGTGGCGGCTGGGCCCGGGCCATCTCGGCGCGATCGTCTCGGTCGCGACCGCGCAGCCGCGTGGCGCCGAGTTCTACCGCGCGCGCCTGTCCAGCTTCCCCTCGCTATCGCACCTCACCGTCGAGGTGCAGCGGGCGGCTTAGGCGCCGGTCCGTCTCCGGGCTCCGCCCAAGATCGGTGCCGGCGGAGCGGATTACCGCCTCCTCCAGCATGTCCAGGCGATCCTGACCCCAGAACAGCTCGCCCTCGAACGCGTAGAACGGGGACCCGAACACGCCCGCCGCCAGCGCCCACGTCGTGTTCTCCCGATACTCGTCACGCGCGATCCCGCTATGGGCGGCTTCGAGCAGGTCCGGCCCAGGCAACCCGCATTGCTCGGCGATCGTCGTGAGGACGGTCGGGTTCGAAACGTCCTGGTCTTCGGCCCAGAGCGCCCGCATCACGGCGTTGACGAAATCGGCGACCGGCAACCCGCGTTGCTGCCCCGCGATCACCATGCAGGAGGCGAGATTGACGTCGGCGGGGAAATATTTCGGTTCGATGTTGACCGGGATGCCAAGCTTGGCGCGCCATCGCTTCAACTCGGTGATCCGGTACGCCTGCCGCTGCCAGGACCGTTGCGCGAGCAGGATGCCGCCGCTGCCGGCGTAGAGGTCATCAAGCCGTATCGGGATGTGACGGATGGAAACGTGATGGCGCGCTGCCATCTGCACGAAACGCTCGCCACCGAGGTAAGCCCAATCCGACTCCAGCGAGAAGTAATAGGCGATAGTCCGGGTTAGTGGCGGCGTCATCACGCTGCCTCCTGTTCCAGATCGCTACAATCCGGAAACTACCACCTGACCGACCGAACGGTGAAGACCGGTCAGCTGCTGCCGATCAGGATGCCAGCCACCAGAACGAGCGCGCCGCCCAGCATGACCTTGGCGGCCGCCAACACAGGCGGCGTGGCCATGTATCTCCATTGGATCCAGGCAATCGTCAGCAATTCGATGACAACGACGCAGCACGAAATGACAGTGGCCGTCCAGAACGACGGGATCAGGTAGGGCAGCGTATGTCCAATACCGCCGGCGGTCGTCATCAACCCGCACACGAGCCCGCGCAGGTAGGGCGTGCCACGGCCGGAGATCTTGCCGTCATCGGCCAGCGCCTCGGCGAACCCCATCGAGATGCCGGCCCCGATCGATGCCGCGAGGCCGACGACGAACGCGTTCCAGGACGAATGGGTCGCGAACGCCGCCGCGAAGACCGGCGCCAATGTCGAGACGGAGCCGTCCATCAGGCCGACGAGGCCCGGCTGAATGACCTGCAGGATAAAGCGGCGCCGCGCGTTGTCCTGCTCCTGCACCCGGGCTTCGCTCGGCGGGGCCGCCTCATCGATCTCGCTGGCGGTGTTTTCGTGCGAGGTCTCGGCAATGGCGAGGTCGCCAAGCAGGTTGCGGATGCTGGCGTCGAGCGTGCGGCTGGCGGCCTGGTGATAGAAGCGGCTGGCGTTCGCTTCCATCTGGCGTGCCTGCCGGCGCATCCCCTCCGCCCCGTGCGCCGTCAGCAGGGCGTCTGGCCGCTCCAGGACCAGCCCGCGCACGTCTGCCGCCCGGATGGGGGGAAGCCTCTCGCCGAATTTTTTCTCGAACATAGCGATCAGCCGATGGCGATGCTCGGTTTCCTCCTGCGCCATCTCGGTGAACATGCGCGCGCTATCGGGATAGTCCTCGCGAAGCTGTTCGGCGAAGCCTGTGTAGGTTTGCGTCGCGTCTTCCTCGCTGCGGATCGCAAGGGCGAGGATCTCCGGGTCGGAAAGATCCTCGAAATGGCGCTGACGTCGTCGCCAACTCAAGCCCAGTCTCACGATTCCGAACATTTATGGCCTTTCCATTCCACGCCACGCCTGCCTGACGCGCCCGTCGCTGCAGTAACAACCGCGATCACTGGAACACGGCCACGCCGCTTCCACGGCCATATATGCACCAGAATCGACCATCCAAGGACGCGCCGAGCCGTCTCGGAGTCAGAACGGGATCTCGAGCTCCAGTCGCCATCGCAGAGTGCCTTGCGGGCTCGCCTGGGTCGCGCCGAATAGCCAGCCGATTTCGTATTTCAGCTTCCCCGCACGGCCGAGCCCGAGGCTGTTCAGGCCCATCTCGCCGACCCCGACGGGCCCGATCAAAAACTGCTGTCGCGACCAGCCCGGGCTGCTCCCCAATATCC
Source organism: uncultured Acetobacteraceae bacterium (assembly GCA_964434035.1). GTDB lineage: Bacteria > Pseudomonadota > Alphaproteobacteria > Acetobacterales > Acetobacteraceae > CAYSTX01. The sequence continues at coordinate 56,186 of CAYSTX010000001.1, read as the reverse complement.
CGGCATCGCCGTAGAACTCGATCGCCGGCGACAGTGGGCGCCAGATATTCCACCGCGATTGCCAAGCATAGGTGAAATCAAGCCCTTGCGACGTCTGGTCCGGCCCGAGTTGGCGGGTTAGGAACAGGTTGATGGTGTGCGTGGTGCGGCCGATGTCTTTTGCGATCAGCGGTCCGAACGTGATCTCATTCGCGGCTGCGTGGCGCCGGCTCGGCAAAGATTGGCCATATTCGAAATACAGTCCCACGTCGGCGAAATACCGTCCCGGCTCTGTCAGCAGAAATGTGTTTTCGGTCACCGCCTGAGTCAGCAGGGTCGGTTGGTTAAATCCCGGATTGCGATTGAAGCCGAGCTCGACCTCGGTCTTCCACCATTCCGTCACGCCCGTGCCGATCTCGATCGTGTAGCTCTGCTCGCCGCTAGTCGCGGGCAAACGGTCGAAGGACGCTGCGCCGTTGTGCTCGATCTCCAGCTCCCCGCGGTCGATCTCGGTCGGGTACACAATGCGGAAATCGGCGCGCGCCGGCTGCTGCGCGAGCAGGGTAGCCGCGCCAGCAACGGCCAGGATGCTACGGTTCATTTTGCTTTATTTTGCAACAATCACGCCGCGCGCGGTGTCCTGATGGAAGTCGCCGAAGAAACGATACGTGCCGGGATCGAGCGGGCCGAGGAACACGGTGACGGTCTGGCCGGGTGGGACGAGCTTCTCGCGATTGAGGTCGCTGCTCTCGAACTCGTCGGCAGTGGCGTCGCTGTTCTTCACGTTCAGGCGGAACTTCACGCCCGCCGGCACTTCGATGCGGTCCGGCACGAAGCGGTGGTCGCGGAACTCCAATGTCGGCGGGTCATCGCCCGCATGCGCGTGCCCGCCGGTCGCTAGTATTAAGGCAAGCGCCACGGCTGCGACCGTCTTCGGCCGGGGAATGCGGCCGGTGCGCGACAGGACGGCCAGTATCAGCAGGGTGGCGACCCAGGCCGCGAGTTGAACGCCTGACGGCCTGGCGGAATAGCCGATCAGCGCGTGGAGGCTGCGCCCGGCAAAACTGTGGTCGGCGATGATGAAGCTTGTGTCCCACAGCCGCTCGCCCCAGCCGGGGATCAGGTCGGCCGAGTGCAGCACCGAAGCCGCCTGGCCGGCCATCCCAGCCGCAAGCAGGGCGATCAAGCCGTTCGTGATGCGGAACAGTAGCCGCAGCGGGATCGCGACGAGCCCGCGGTACAGGAAGAACGAAACGGTGGCCGCCAGCGCCACGCCGATCACGCCGCCCAGCACGAGTGAGAGCGTGCCGACATGGCTCGCGGCGATGATGCCGAACAGGAACAGGACGACCTCCGCGCCCTCGCGCAGCACGGCGACCGCAATGACGGCGGCGAGGGCCATCAGCGAACGCTGTCCAAGGCGAACCGCTTGTCCGACCTGCTTCAGCTCGGCCGCCAATTGCCGGCCGTGATGGGCCATCCAGAGAATATGCCAGCCCAGCATGACGACCGCGAAGATCAGGATCGTGGCGGTGAAGGCCTCCTGGCCAACGCCCTCGAATGCGCTGGACAGCGCCCCGGCGAACGCCGCAACAAGGCATGCACCCGCGGCGCCGCCCGCAACGCCGCCGGCTATCCACCGGCCCCGGCCGACGACGCCCTCGGTCGCGGCCAGGATGATCCCGACGATGAGCCCGGCCTCCATCGCCTCGCGGAAGACGATGATCATGCTGACAAACACGGGTCGTCGGCCCTCCATATGCAAATGCGAATTACTCGCATTCAGCATGGGGCGCGCGTGTCGCGCAAGGGGCGGCGACGTCGCTGCCGGGGCTCAGGCGTGCAGATCGAACTGTTTCCCGACCGTGGCTGGCACGACGACGCCGCCCCCGAACCGACGCCCGAGCGCGTTGACCGCGCGCCGGCCGGCGCTCGGAATCAGCGCCCGGTGTCGGCCGGCCGCCTCAGGGTGTGGCGCACGACGATCCCGAGCGTCGGGCCCTGAACCGCGATGGCGAACAGGACGACGCCATAGGTCGCGGCCAGTATCACCGATCGCGCGGGAACATTCGGCAGCGACAAGGCGAGGGCGACCGAGATGCCGCCGCGCACACCCGCCCAGGTCAGAAACGGCACGTTGCGCGCCGATAGTCGGACGCGAAACCGGAACAGCAGCAACGGGATCGAGACCGAGATCAGCCGTGCGATCAGCACAATCGGGATCGCGGCGAGGGCGAGCAGCGTCAGCTGCGGCTCGAATTGCAGTACCAGCACCTCGAGCCCGATCAGCAGGAACAGGATTGAGTTGAGCACCTCGTCGATCAGCGTCCAGAGCGCCGTGACATAGCCTTGCGTCCGGTCGCTCATGGCGTAGCGCCAGGCGCGATCGCCGATCAGCAGCCCGGCGGAGACCATTGCGAGCGGCCCGCTAACGCCGAGCCTCTGCGCGGCCGCGTAGGATGCGGCGACGACCGCGAGCGTGATCAGGACCTCGGTCACGTAGTCATCGACGGACCGCATCGCGAGATAGCCGAGATAGCCGGTGACGACGCCGAGCAACAGGCCGCCACCCGCTTCCTGTGTGAAGTCGGCGAATACGATGAGCGGGTCGACCGGCTCGGTCGCATTGCCCGCGGCCAGCGACAGCAGCAGCGTAAACAGCACGATGCCGACGCCGTCGTTGAAGAGCGCCTCGCCCTGCATCTCGACCTTGAGGGAGTTCGGGATGGCGACGCCTTTCAGCGTGCTCAGCACCGCGACCGGGTCGGTCGGGCTGATCAGCGCCCCGAATACCAGACACCACCCGGGAACGAGCGGCCGGCCAATCGCGCGCGCGACGAAGTAGAAGGCGGCACCGACCAGGATCGTCGATACGATCGTAGCAATCAACGCAAGGAAGGCGACCGGCCAGGCGCGGCTCCGCAGCGCGTCGAGATCGACGTTCAGCGCGCCGGCGAAGATCAGGAACGCCAACATGCCGTTCATGACGACGGTGGTGAAGTCGATCTGAAGCAGCGCCTGTTGCAGCCGGCTATAGACCTCGCCGCCCAGGCCTGCTGTCTGGAGCTGCCTAAGCAGAAGAGACGCGATGAGGCCGAGCAGCAGCAGCCCGGTCGAATGCGGCAGGCGGACGAAACGGCGATTGATCCACGCGAACAGCGCCGCGAGGGTCAGCAGAAGGGCGATCAGATCGAAGGACGAGATCATACCGGATTCTAGATCATGCCCGTGCCAGCGTCATCGCGATGGTGGGTCTAGTAAAGGGGCTGGGCCAATCTGGGCTGGGCTAAACTGGAATCACCATCCGGATCGCGGCGAGGCCCATCACGGCGGTCGTAATCCAGCCGAGGATGCGGAGCGACCGTGTCGCCGTGTACTCGCCCATGACGGATTTCTTCGACGCGAGAAGGATGATGACGACGAGGAGCGGAACGGCCACCACACCGTTGATGACCGCGCTCCAGAACAGCGCCTTCATCGGGCTGATGGGCGAATACTGGATGCCGAGCCCGGCCAGGACGCTGATCGCGATAACGGCATAGAAGCCCTTGGCGTTGTCGACGCTCCGCTCGAGCCCCCATTTCCAGCCCATCGCCTCGCACATCGCATAGCCGGCCGATCCCGCCAGAACAGGCACGCCGATAAATCCGACGCCGAGGATGCCGAGCGCAAATAGGATGTAGGCGAACCGACCTGCGATCGGACGGAGCGCGGACGCCGCGTCCGCCGCCGTGTTGACGTCGGTTGCGCCCGCGACGTGCAACGTGACCGCGGTTGCCAGAATGACGAAGTAGGCGGTGATGTTGGAATAGAACATGCCGGTCCACGTATCCCAGCGGATGCGGCGAAGCTCGGCGTCGGCCGGGCCGGCATTGTCGATGAGGGCGGCGGTGCCCGGCGTCGATCGCATGTCCTCGACCTCTTCGGAGGCCTGCCAGAAGAACAGATACGGGCTAATGGTCGTGCCGAACACGCCGACGATCACGGCCGCCTCAGCGCCCGAGAACGATAGGTGTGGCCAGACGGTCCGCAGCGCGACCGAACCCCACGGCACATGCACGGTGAACAGAACCGCCGCGTACGCAAGCAGCGAGAATGTCAGCCATTTCAGGAAGAAAACGTAGCGGTGATACGGGACGAAGATCTGCAGCGATAGCGTGACCACGACGAAGACCGCCGTCATCAGATGCCGATCGACCCCGATGACCAGCTCGCCCACCTCGCCGAGTGCAGCGACGTCGGCTGCGATGTTGAGCACGTTCGCGACCAACAGCAGGAGCACGACGACCTTGAGCACAGCGGGCGGAAACGCCGCCTTGATGTTGGCCGCAAGGCCCTGGCCGGTGACGCGACCGATGCGCGCGCACATCGACTGAACGGCCGCCATCAGCGGATAGGCGAGCGGCATCGTCCACAGCATGTTCAGGCCGAACTGCGCACCGGCCTGCGAATAGGTGGCAATCCCACTCGGGTCGTCGTCGGCGACGCCGGTGATGAGGCCGGAACCGAGACGGGGCAATGGGTGCCGCTTAATCCGTTCCCGTAGCGTGTCACCGCGAGTCATGCGCCACCCTTCGTGTTCCGGCGCGGAACCCTCGCCGACGGGAACTCAATTTTTAAGCAGAAACATTACACCTTTTTCGGACCTAGACAAAACGTTATGCTACCGGGAACGCCGCTCGCCCCCGATGACACAGTCGGCGTCAAGGATCAGCTGCTGCCGTTCCAGGCGCAATCGGCGCAGACGCAGGCGGCGAACCTGTTCACCGTCAATCTGACGAAAACAACGGCATCGTTCTTCCCGACGACCTCGCCCTACGGCAACACGTGCGGCGCCAACTCGATTTCCTGCACGTTCGAGATCGGGCTTCCGAACGGGTCGAGGGCGCAAACATGGAGGGCAGCATCCGCCGCGGCGGCGACCGAATGCGCGCCACCGTCTCGCTGGTCGATGTCGACACCGACACAATATTGCTGTCTGAGGCGTACGAGTGCGGACCCGGCGACGTGTTCGAGATGCAGGACGCAGGTGCGCGCGTGTTGCCTCGTCGCGGGTGACGAACGTGCCGAACATCCGATCCCATGATCGACAGGGTGTTCGCGAATTTGGTGTCAAAGTATTTCTGCTCGGTCGCGTGATGCAGCTGGTGTATGCCGGGCGTCACGAACACCCACCGGATCGAGGGCTCGAATCAATCAGGGACCGGGGACGCGAAGCGGGATGTTTTCCCGACTTGTCGGTCGTGGCGCACGCAGCGGTGGAGAATGCTGTTTCACAGCACACGCGCGCTGCGACATACCCATGCTGCGGGAGACCGTTTGCAGAGAAGCCCCATGTTATTTTCCCGGTGTCCTTGTCCGCGTATCGCGCACGGGCATTATCGGATGCCTCATGTCGCCGGCATTTGTGCGGTTCGTACGTCACGTATGACCACGCTCACACCGTCGATGGCCCGCCGTACGAAGGGGTTTCGCCATGCTGTTCGCGCGCACTTGCTTGGAGACTGTAGTCGTATGACGCCGCGGGACGCATCGCCGCGCGACGCAAATGCCGGGCCGGGCCGCACGAGACCGATGACGCTGCGTTCGCTCGGCCTGCCGTTCGCCCTCATCGCCGTCGCGACGCTGCCGTTCACCGGCGCAACGGCGTGCGTGACGGCGGCAACCATCGCGCTGCTCGCGACCTTCGTCATCTTCATGCCGGTCACCGCGATCGTGCTGAACAATGGCGCGCTCGATGAGGGCGCGTCGGAGCCGCAACTGACGCCGCGAGCCTATGGCGTGATCCTGACGCTCTGGACGCTGACGGTCTGGTGCGTCGCGCTGTCGATGCGGCT
>CAYSTX010000001.1:36133-50270 GCA_964434035.1 uncultured Acetobacteraceae bacterium | reverse complement strand
GCTGACCGATGCGGCATTGCTGTTTGTCGCGACTGGGGATGCGGCCGCGGATGCGGTGCTATCGGCGGCGGCGCGGCGCGCTGGCGTTCCGGTCAACGTGGTTGACCGGCCGGAACTCTCGGATTTCGCGGTGCCCGCGATCGTCGATCGTGCGCCGATAGCGGTCGCGATCTCGACCGACGGCGTTGCCCCCGTGCTCGCGCAGCGCGTGCGCGCGGTGATCGAGGCGGTGCTACCGCCCGGCTTCGGCCGGCTTGGGCAGCTAGCGGCCGGGCTGCGCGAGCGGGTGCGGACGGCACGGCCGGACGCGCGGGACCGTCGCCGGTTTTGGCACAGCGTATTCGAGGGCGCGGCCGGCGCATCGGCGCTTACGGGCGACATGCTGCGCGCTCATCGCCTCGCGCTCCAATCGCTGTATGACGGCACCGCCGCGCTGCGAACGGGCCGCGTGCTGCTCGTCGGCGCCGGGCCGGGGAGCACCGATCTGCTGACGCTCCGCGCACAACGGGCGCTGGGTGAGGCCGACGTGATTGTGCACGACGACCTCGTGCCGGAAGACGTGATCGCGATGGGTCGGCGCGATGCCGAGCGGATCGCGGTCGGCAAGCGCAAGGGAAGGCACTCGGTCGCGCAGGCCGACATCGACGCCCTGTTGGTTGCGCGTGCGGAGGCCGGGCAGATTGTCGTTCGCCTGAAGGCCGGCGATCCGCTGATCTTCGGCCGCGCGGGCGAGGAGATCGCCGCATTGCGCGCGGCCGGGATCGACTATGAGATCGTTCCGGGCGTAACGGCAGCCCTTGCCGCCGCCGCCGACGCCGCGATCCCGCTGACGCTGCGGGGCGTCGCGTCGCATCTCGTGTTCGCGACCGGACACGGCGCTGATGGCGCCGAGCCCGAGGGCTGGGAGTCGCTCGCCGTGTCGGGCGCGACGGTTGCGATGTATATGGGCCGCACGGTCGCGGACCAGATCGCCGCGCGTCTGATCGCCGCCGGTCTGCCGGAGGCCACGCCGGTCGTCGCGATCGAGGAGGCGGGGCGCGCAGGGCGGCGGACCTTCGCCGGCACGCTCGCTGATTTGCCGGCGCTCGCCGCGCGCGACGACGTTGCTGGCCCGGTGCTGATTTTGCTTGGTGCTGCCGTCGGGCACGGGGCGCTGGACGCCGCCGAGCCGTTCGCTGTCGCGCATAGATTGGCGGCCTGATCCGATGGCACGGCCCGCTTCCCCCGGCAGCAAGATGATTGCGACCGGCAACGATCTGCGTACCGGCGCGGTCGTGTTTCGTACCGCCGGCGACGATGGCGTCTGGACGACTGACATCACCAAGGCTGAGATCGTTGAGACCGACGCGGAAATCGCGACCTTGACCGAGCGCGTCGCCGCCGACGTGGCGGCGGCGAAAATCGTCGACACCGCGCTGATCGAGGTCGCGCCGGTTGCGTCAGGGCCGCGCCCCGCGCAGCTTCGCGAACGCATCCGCGCGACAGGCCCGACGATCACGCTGCCGAAGGATCGACCCTCTTTCGGCGGCGCGCCGACGACTTTCGGAGACGTATAATGTATCGCTATGACGAGTTCGATGCCGCGTTCGTGCGCGAGCGCATCGAGGAATTCAGCGACCAGGTCGCGCGCCGCCTGTCGGGCGAGTTGACGGAGGATCAGTTCAAGCCGCTCCGCCTGATGAATGGCGTCTATCTGCAATTGCACGCGTACATGCTGCGGATCGCGATCCCGTACGGGACATTGAGCAGCCGGCAGCTGCGGCGCCTTGCTGAGATCGCGCGTCGCTATGATCGCGGCTACGGGCATTTCACGACGCGGCAGAATTTGCAGTTCAACTGGATCGCGCTGGCTGACGTGCCGGACATCCTGAAGCTGCTCGCCGATGTCGAGATGCACTCGATCCAGACGTCCGGTAATTGCATTCGCAACGTCACCGCCGACCACTTCGCCGGCGCCGCCGCCGATGAGGCCGCCGATCCGCGGCCCTACGCCGAGATCCTGCGGCAATGGTCGTCGCTGCATCCCGAGTTTTCGTATCTGCCGCGGAAGTTCAAGCTCGCGGTGACGGGCGCCGCGACGGACCGGGCGGCGATCCGGGTCCATGACATCGGGCTTGAGATGAAGCGCGACGCTGACGGCGCGCTCGGGTTCGGCGTCTGGGTCGGCGGCGGGCAGGGGCGGACGCCGCTGGTTGCAAAGCTCGTCCGGGATTTCTTGCCCGAGACCGACTTGCTCGCCTATTGCGAGGCGATCCTGCGCGTCTACAATTTGCTCGGCCGGCGCGACAACAAGTTCAAGGCGCGCGTCAAGATCCTGATGCAGGAGATGGGCGCGCCGGCGCTGACCGAGATGATCGAGGCGGAGTTCGCCGAGACACGCCGCACGTCGCTCGCCCTGCCGCCCGAGGAAATCGCACGGATCGCCGCCTATTTCGCGCCGCCGCCGCTCGTTCCGTCCGAAACCAGTGCGGCTTCGTTCGACGCAGCGCGCGCCCAGGATCCGGCGCTGGCCCGCTTCGCCGAGCGCAACCTGCATCCGCACAAGGTTTCCGGCCACACGGTCGTCACGATCTCGCTGAAGCCGCTCGGCGGGATCCCCGGCGATGCGACCGCGACACAGATGGAGACGGTCGCCGATCTCGCCGACCGTTATTCGTCCGGCGAAATCCGTGTGAGCCACGAGCAGAATCTGGTTCTGCCGCATGTCCGCCTCGATGACGTGCCGGCGCTGTACGCGGCACTGTCCGCGGCTGGGCTTGCGACGCCAAATGTCGGGCTCGTCACCGACATCATCGCCTGCCCGGGTCTTGATTACTGCGCGCTCGCCAACGCCCGTTCGATCCCGATCGCCGAGCGCATCTCGGCCCGGTTCGCCGACTTGGACCAGCAGCACGCGATCGGCCCACTGACGATCAACATCTCCGGCTGCATCAACGCCTGCGGCCACCATCACGTCGGCCACATTGGCATCCTCGGCGTCGACCGCAAAGGCGAGGAGTATTATCAGATCGGCCTCGGCGGATCGGCCGACGAGAGCTGTTCGATTGGGACGATTGTCGGCCAGGCGTTTTCAGCCGAAACGGTTGTCGACGCCGTCGAGACGATCATCAACACATATCTCTCACTCCGCTCAGGCGCGGATGAAACCTTCCTCGACGCCTATCGTCGCCTTGGCCGCGAGCCGTTTCAGCGCGCGCTCTACGGCGAGACGGCGCGGGCCGCGTAACGAATATGACGCTCTTTCGCGACGGCCGGTTCGTCGATGATGATTGGCAATTCGTGCCGGATGGCGAGCCCATGCCGGCGGCGGGGCGCGTTGCCGTGCCGAAGGCGCGGTGGCTCGCGGAACGCGCGGCACTCCGCGCGCGGGAAGGAGGTATCGGCATTACGCTCGCGGCCGCCGATACGCTCGCCGGGATCGAAGACGATATCCGGCGATTTAAGTTGATTACGATCGACTTTCCGCGCTTCACCGACGGCCGCGCCTACTCGCTCGCGCGCAGGCTCCGTGACCAGCACGCTTACACGGGTGAGCTGCGGGCGGTTGGTGACGTGCTGCAGGATCAACTGATGTTCATGATCCGCTCGGGTTTCGACGCGTTCGAAATCGTCCATCCCGGCACGCTCGCCGCCCTCCGTGAGGGGCGGGTCGTCGCAGTTCGGCACCATTTCCAACCAGCATCGGATGACCACGACGAAACGCGTGATCCAGGCGCCCCCTGGCGGCGCCTGACGGTCCGCCGGAGCATCACGACGGTCTAGCCTTTCCCGCCAAGGCACCCTAGCTTTGGAGATATATTACAGGGAGAGGTCAAGAACGATGAACGTCGTCACGTCCATTTCCTCCGCGCATGCCGGGCCATCGGCGCCTGCGCTCGACGCACCTGCGCTGGACGCCATTGTCATTGGCGCCGGCTTTTCCGGTCTGTATCAGCTCTATAGCCTGCGCGAAAAACTTGGCCTCTCGGTGCAGCTGATCGAGGCCGCGGCCGGCGTCGGCGGCACGTGGTACTGGAACCGATATCCGGGCGCCCGCTGCGATTCCGAGAGCTACTCGTACTCGTATTCATTCTCAGACGAGCTGCAGCAGGAGTGGGAGTGGACGGAGCGCTATCCGGAACAGCCGGAAATCATGCGCTACCTCAACCACGTCGCGGACCGTTTCGATCTTCGCCGAAACATCCGCCTCGGCACCCGCGTCACCGCGGCCGAGTATGACGCGGCGGCGAATTGCTGGCACGTGACGACGGACGCGGGCGACGTTCTGACCGCGCGGTTCCTGATTACCGCCGTCGGCTGCCTGTCGACCGCGAACGTGCCGGACTTGCCTGGGCTCGAAAGCTTCGAGGGGCAGTGGTATCACACCGGCAACTGGCCGCATGAGAGCGTCGATTTCACCGGCAAACGGGTCGGGCTGATCGGCACCGGCTCGACCGGCATTCAGGCGGCGCCGGTCATTGCTGCCGAAGCGGACCATTTGATCGTGTTTCAGCGGACGGCGAACTACAGCGTGCCCGCGCGCAACGGTCCGATGGCACCCGAGTATCAACGGCGGATCAAGGAAAGCTACGCCGAGCTGCGGCAGCTGATGCGCGAGACAACGAACGGGCACCCGTTCCGCATCGAGGAGCGCTCGGTTTTCGACGTGTCGCCCGAGGAGCGGCAGGCGATCTATGAGGCCGCGTGGGAGAGGGGCGGGCTACAGTTCCGGGCTGCGTTTCGCGACATTTTGTTCGACAAGGCGGCGAACGATACCGCGGCCGAGTTCATCCGCGCGAAAGTCCGGTCGATCGTGAAGGACCCGGTAACGGCGGCGAGGCTGACGGATTTCGACCATCCATACGCGGCCAAACGGCCGCCGATCGATACGGACTATTTCGAAACCTTCAACCGGGAGAACGTCTCGCTCGTTGACGTGCGGGCGTCGCCTATCCGGCGCATCACTTCGCGCGGCGTTGAGACGAAGGATGGCGAGTATCAGCTCGACATCATCGTCTTCGCGACTGGCTTCGATGCGATGACCGGCCCGCTGCTGTCGATCGACATTCGCGGCCGCGACGGCCTAGCGCTGCGCGACGCTTGGAGCGCCGGGCCGCGCACCTATCTCGGGCTACAGGTTGCCGGCTTCCCCAACATGTTCACGATCACCGGCCCGGGCAGTCCGTCCGTTCTCTGCAACATGCCGGTGGCGATCGAGCAGCATGTCGACTGGATCACCGAGTGCATCGCGACCATGCGCCCGCGCGGTCTCGAGCGCATCGAGGCGAAACCCGAAGCAGTCGACGAATGGGTGGCGCACGTCAACGAAGCGGCCGACGCGACGCTGCTGCCGCACGCCAAGCATTCTTGGTACCTCGGCGCGAACGTTCCGGGAAAGCCGCGCATTTTCATGCCGTACGCGGGGGGAATGGCCCGGTATCGGCAGATTTGCGATGAGGTGAAGGCAAGGGACTACAAGGGCTTCCAGCTCAGCGTCTGAACGCGGGGCATCGTTAAGCCGGTCTTCGTTGCCGGTTTGACGTGGATCAAGGTGCAGGCAGATACCGCGCGCCATCGTCTTGCCGTCAAGAAGGAGACGGCGACATGGTTATGGTTGCTGGCGATGTTATGACGACACCGGTCGTTTCGGTCCGGCCGCACACCGGCGTCGGCGAGATCGCAGCACTTCTGTCGAAGAAGTCCATCAGTGCGGTTCCGGTCGTCAATGAGGACGGCTCCCTCGCGGGGATGATCAGCGAAGGTGATCTCCTGCGGCCCTTCACGGAATCGGCGCGTCTGAAGCGGGATTGGTGGCTCGGTCTGCTCGCGGCAGGACAGGAGTTGTCGCAGGATTTCCTGGACTATGTCCGGTTGGACACCCGCACGGCCGCCGAGCTGATGGTCCGCCGCGTCATCACCGCCGATGAGCGGGCGACGCTGCCGGAGCTGGCGGAGCTGATGGTCAAGAACGGCGTCAAACGGATTCCGATCGTGCGGGACGGCAAGCTTATCGGGATCGTCAGCCGCGCGGATCTTGTTGCCGCGATCGCGCGCGCCCCCGCGATGCTGGTGTAACGATGGCCAACCGTCACCTCGGTGAGATCGTCAGGCGACAGAACCCGGCGACACTGCCGCTCACCGCGACGGTGCAGGAGGCCTGCCGAATCATGCGCGACCGTCGCATCGGCGCAATCCTGGTCACCGACGCGGACGGCCTTTTGGCCGGCGTCTTCACGGGGCGGGACGCCGTGGGCCGAGTCGTGGCCGAGGCGCTCGATCCGTGCGCGACGAAGCTGGCGGCGGTTATGACAGCGAAACCCGAAACCATCGGGCCGAATGCCCGCGCGATCGACGCGTTGCGGTTGATGCAGGATTGCGGGTTTCGACATCTGCCGATCGTCGATGACGGACGGATCGTCGGCATCGTGTCGCTGGGCGATTTCAGCGGCCTCGAGAAGGCGCGCCTCGATGAGGAAACGGGCTTCTGGGAAACGATGCGGTAATTCCTTCGCCATTGAAAAGACGAATCCCATCGCGCCGTGGCGTTCCCTGTTGATATCGCCTGGCTGACGCAGATGTGACCTTCCCGCTAACGACCGGCGGCCGTAACGCCGGTATCGTATCTTTGCCGGGACACCCCGGACGGGCCGATCAATAACGACGCGCCCGCCGGAGGGAGCCGACGTCGCAACAGACGATTGAAGGCGATTGCAACGCCGGGCAATCCACCGCTGAGCGACGCACCCGGACCGTACGTCCGCGCGCCGTCGCAGTCGGGTTTGACCTGGATCATTGCCCTCGCCCATCGGCCGGTGTCCGGTGCATCAATCCAGGGAAGGGAGCTATAAATGCCCAACGACACAAACGTGCCGCCTCTTTCGTTTCATCCGGAAACGGTCGCCGCGGCCGCGCAAAATCGGCTGGCCTGCTTGTCGCGCGCCTGGACGCAGATGGCGCAGGGAATGATGGCGGCCGGGATCGCGCAGATGGATGTGGCCCGTTCGCTCTATACGACGCCCAGCGACTTGGAGCAGGTGTTTCGTCAGCAAAACCCGAGCGACGCGGCGCATCAGTGGCTGAATGGCGCGCAGGCCAGATTTAACACGGCCATGAAGCAGTATCGGGCGATCAACGACGAGCTCACGAGGACGGTCTTCAGTGCCGCCGAAACGCTGGTCGACGGGCTCGCTGCCGATAGTGACGCCGTCATATCGGCCGTGCGGTCTGGCACTAACGGGGCAGCGACCGCCGAGCGGCCGAAGATGCGTGCGAGCGCGACGCAGAGCGACTGACCGATACAACTGATCGATCCGGCAGCGACGCCGGTGCCAGCCGGCGTCGCTGCAACGAAGGAGGCCGACAATGGCGCGGGTTGCACTTGTGACGGGCGGCACCGAGGGGATCGGTGCCGCCACCTGCGAGGCGCTCGCCCATGCCGGCTACATCACGATCGCCACCTATGGTCACAATGACGCGCGTGCGGAGGAGTTCTTCCGGCGCAGTCATATCCCGACCCGGAAATGGGATGTCGGCGATTATGCCGCATGTCTCGCGGGCGTTGCGGATGTCGAGGGCACGTTCGGCGACATCGACATCCTCATCAACAACGCCGGCATCACGAGCGACTGCGCGCTTCACAAGATGGAGCCGGACGTCTGGCGGCGCGTCATTGGGACGAACTTGACCGGCTGCTTCAACATGTGTCGCGCTGTGATCAACGGAATGCGGACGCGACACTACGGGCGCATCGTCATGGTCGGCTCGGTCAACGGGCAGAGCGGGCAGTTCGGGCAGACGAATTACGCCGCGTCGAAATCCGGCGTCGTCGGTTTCGCCAAATCGCTGGCGCTCGAAAGCGCTGCGCGCGGGATAACGGTCAACGTCGTCGCACCCGGCTATACCGACACGGCGATGGTCGCGAAGGTGCCGCCCGTCATCCTCGACAAGGTCATCGAGGGAATCCCCGTCGGCCGGCTCGCCAAATCCGAGGAGATCGCGCGCGCCATCCTCTTTTTGGTCTCGGAAGAGTCCGGCTACATCACCGGCGCGACGCTGTCGGTCAACGGCGGAAAATACCTGATCTAACGCGCACGGAAGCGCTGATCGAGTTGATCGCGACGGGCGGAAAGGTGACGCTTGACGACAATCCCGCCGGAACAGCGCGAGGTCGCGAACTTTCTCACGCGGCTCGCCGGCCGGCCGCCGACTGAAACCCACATCTCGGCAGTGTTCGTCGGCCGCGATGAGGTCTGGAAGCTGAAAAAGGCGGTGCTGCTGCCGTTTCTCGACTTTCGGACCGTTGAGGCTCGCCACCATTTTCTCGAACGCGAACTGGCCCTCAATCAGCCGGTGGCGCCGGCGATCTATCGACGCGTGGCGTCAGTCGATCGCGGACCGGACGGCACGCTGCGGATCCCGCCGTCACCGGACACGGCGACGGCGATCGACTGGGTGCTGTGCATGGCGCCCATTCCGCGGAGCGACTTCCTCGACATCGTTGCGCAGCGTCAGGGATTGTCGCCGACACTCCTCGACGCGCTCGGTGATTGCGTGGCGGAAGATCACGCGCGCCGCCCGCCGGTATTCGGCTGGGACAGTGAGGGCGCGTTGCGTCGTGTCGCGGAAGGATGCGTCCGCTCCGCGCTCGCGGTCGATCTGCCGGCGACGAATGTGCATTACTGGATGCGCTCGGTCCATGCGCGGTTTGAGCACAACGCGGTATGGCTCGCCGCGCGCGCCGCCGCCGGGTTCGTGCGCCGCTGCCACGGCGATCTGCATCTCGGCAATCTGTGCCTGTGGCAGGGCGTGCCGACCCCGTTCGACGCGCTCGAGTTCGACGAAGCGCTCGCGACGATTGATGTCGGGTATGACCTGGCGTTCTTGCTGATGGACATCGATCTCAACGTTGGCCGCGCCGAGGCGAACCGCGTGCTCAATCGCGCGATCGCGCGGAGCGGTGATGCGGCGCTCGCGCGGGCGCTGCCGATGTTCATGTCGCTCCGCGCCATGGTCCGCGCACATGTTGAGGAGGCGTTGCGCCGCGACGGGTCGGGGCGGCGCTATCTCACGACGGCCATCGACTACCTGAAACCGGCGCGCGCCTTCGTGGTTGCGATCGGCGGCCCGCCCGCGACCGGCAAGTCGACGCTGGCCCGCCGTCTCGCGCCGAGGCTTGGCCGGGCGCCGGGTGCGGTCATCATCTGCAGCGACGAGATCCGCAAGCGCCTGTTCGGTGTCGCGCCGGAACAGCGGCTGCCGCAAAACGCGTATACGTCGACCGTGACGTTCTCGGTCTATCGGGACCTGGGCGGAGCCTCGCGCATGATCGCCGCTGGCGGCCACGCGGTCATAGCGGACGCAACTTTCATGCATATCGAGCACCGGGCCGAGATTGAGGCGGCGGCCAGGGTGGCGGACGTGACGTTCATCGGCGTCTGGCTCACCGCACCGACCGCGCTGTTGGAAGCGCGCATCCGGGAACGTCGCCACGATGCGTCCGACGCCGACCTTGACGTGCTCCACGCGGCACTCGCGCGCGATCCTGGAGTGATCGGCTGGCATGCGGTTGACGCCAGCGACGCCGATGACGCCGTGGCGGCGATCAGCACCATCATCGACGGCGAACTCGGCACAACCGCAGCCGCGCCGCCTCGGTGATGTCGAGCACGGCCGTTGACGCGGATCTCTGGTGGCCGGCAAAAAGCAGATGATGGGCCGGGATCGCCGGCCCGTCTCGCGACGTCAGGCGTCGGTTGCTGCCGCCGCCGGATCGTATGTGACCGTGCCGGAATAGGCTTCGAAACAAACGATCCGGTTCTCGACACGCTTTACGCCGGGCGCGTTCTCGGCGAGCACGCCCATCGCGTCGCGCTCGCGCAGATCATAGAGACAGCCGTCGAGGCCGACGACGCCGTCCCGGACGGTGATGCTCACCATCTTGCCTGGCGCCCATGGCTCCTTCTCCACCGCGTCATTGATCGCGGCGAGAACCGCGGCGTCATCAGCGGATGTGGGTGCGTTGGCGAGCGCGGCGCCAACTTGGCGGACGATGTCGGCGCGGCTCACGATCCCGATCATCCGCCCGTCCTGCATCACCGGTAGCCGCTTGACATGATGGCGGCGCATCAGATGCACGACGTCGGATAACGGGGCGGTCGCCGGCACCGTGAGCACCTCTTGCGTCATCACCTCGCTGACGCGGCGGCTGTGGGTCCGGATGTATTTGTCGGCCTCCCGCCCGGGCAGCAGAAAGCTCAACAGCCAGCCGGGCTTCTCGCCTTCCGTGCACGTCTCGGGCCGGCGCAGCATGTCGCCTTCGGTCAGGATGCCGACCAGAGCGCCGCCCTCCGTCACCACCGGCACGCCGCTCACGCGATGGTCGGTCATCAGCCGGATCGCCTGCGACAGCGGGGCGTCGGGCGCCACGCTCAGGACGGGGTGTGTCATAATGTCGGCGGCGATCATCGCGGTTTCTCCGGTACGGGTCCGCCGGTGCGGCGAGCCGGCAAATGAAGCGCGTCAGTGCAGCCGGTCGGAACAGGCTGCTTCGAGCGCGCGGCGATTGTGAATGATGATGCGGGCGCGATCGGCAGCGATGATCCGCTGACGCCGCAGCTCCGTCAGGCCACGGCAAACCGTTTCGATTGTGAGACCCAGATAATCGGCCATGTCGGCCCGCGACATCGGCAGCTCGATGACGGCGTCGGTAACGCCCGGGTGCCGGTCCGCCATTTCGACCAGGAAGCTCGCGACCCGTTCGGCGGCGGTCTTGCGCCCGAGCAGGACGAGATGGTTCCGGAGTATCCGGACCTGCTCGGCCGTGTATCGCCGCAGCATTCGTGCGAACGCCGGATCGTTGCTCGCCCGATCCTCGATCGCGCCGACCCTGATGCGGGAGAGAGTCACGGGCGTCACGGCTTCCGCGGCAAACTCGTGCTCGCCGTCCGTCTCCCAGCCGATAACATCGCCGTCGAACAGAAACGCGCCGACCTGTCGCCGACCATTTTCGAGCAGCCGAACGGTGCGAACGCAGCCGGAAACGACCTGGAAGCAGTATTCCGCCGCATCGCCCTGCGCTATAATTTCAGCATCGCGATCGACCGTGATGATCGCCCCGGTGAGGCCGAGCGCATTGACTGGCCGCCGGGCAGCGATGTCGCGCCTGAGTGCGGTGCACGCAGAGAACTGAGACGGTATTCGGTCGATAGACGGCGCTGGAGACGTGGTGAACATGACGGGCATCCCTTTCAACCGCATGCCGTATGAAAAGCAGAGCATGGAAGGGTCACCCGCCGTTATTCGCCTGATTGCGTACGTAGATTTACGGATGCGTCGCGAACGGCGACGGGCGCGACGATGATGACGGCGACCATCCATGTCGTTGACGACGATCCGGAGGTCCGGGAGTCCCTGCGGTTCCTGCTCGAGGCGGAGGGGCTGACAGTCCGGACGTACGAGAGCGGCACGACGCTGCTGGCGACGCGGTTGCCCGCTGCCGGATGTATCCTGACCGACTTTCGTATGCCAGACGTCGACGGTCTACAACTGCAAGTCCAACTTGCTGGACGTGGCGTTCGCCTCCCGGTTATAGTCATGACCGGCCACGCCGACGTACCCACCGCAATCTGCGCGATGAAGGCGGGGGCGGTCGATTTTCTGGAGAAGCCGTTCGCCGACGAGCAACTGTTCGCGGCCGTCGAGCGCGCGCTCGATCGCAACCGGGAAGTTGTCGAGGCCGACGCGAACGGCGCCGAGGCGGCGCGGCGTATCCGGCTGCTGACGGCGCGGGAGCGGGAGGTTTTAAACTTGCTTGTGGCCGGCAATTCGAACAAGGAAATCGCCAAGGCCCTCGGCACGAGCCCGCGCACGATCGACGTTCACCGGGCCCGTGTCCTCCAGAAGCTTGAAGCAAGCAACCTGCCCGACCTCGTCCGCATCGCGCTCGCCGCCGATACCGGCGTTGCCGTCACCCGGCCGCTTTGACCGGGATCGACTTCGTACCGGCGCCGGCCATCTTCGGCATGTGGATTTTCAGGACACCGTTGGCGAGCTCGGCCGTAATCGCGTCGCGGTTGATCGAGCCAGGGAGCGTGAAAGAACGCTGAAACGCGCCATAGCTCCGCTCGGTGAGGTGGAAGTCCTTATCCTTCTCCTCGCGCGACTGCTGTTTCTCGCCCCTGATCGTCAGCACGTTGTCCGAGACCGAGACCTGCACGTCACCGTCCGACAGGCCCGGCAGTTCGGCGGTGAGGGTGAACGCTGAAGGATCCTCGACGATGTCCACTGCCGGGATCGCCGCCGTCTGCGCCGTGCCGTGCCGGAAAGGGGCCATTCCGCTGAACCGGTCGAACATGCGGTCCATCTCGGTTCGGAGCGAGTGCCAATAGTCTGACGGCGCCGAAACGGCATGTTGCCGTCGCTCGATGTTAACCGGCTGGTTTGCCATCCGTCGTCCCCCGTTTGCTTTTAAATGGCGCCCGCGCGATCGACCGCCAAGCCAAGCACCCCGTTCGAGCCGCCGTCATTGACGCACCTCAAAACGGCTCCCGTTGGCGCCCTCCGTTGACGGCCGAAATTCCGCACGCCTAAAAGCCGGCCTCTGGACCGCGGCCCGGGCGGTCGCGATCTGCCCGGCGTCAGTGTAACTCAAGCGAGGGCGGTGTGGCGGAGCAGGGTGGCGCCGATGACCTTGGTGTAACGCCCGGCAGCAACGGATCGTTGCTCGCCGCGATTACGGAGTCTTCGAACGACGCCATCGTTGGAAAAGACCTGAACGGCACCATCACCGCCTGGAACAAGGCGGCCGAGGATCTGTTTGGGTTCTCGGAAGCGGAAGTAATAGGCCAGCCGATCACGTGCGTCATCCCGACCGGCCGGTTGCACGAGGAAGAGGACATCCTGGAGCGGATCCGGCGCGGCGAGCGCGTGGCGCATTTCGAAACGGAGCGGCAGACAAAGAGCGGCCGGAAGCTGCGTGTGTCGGTTTCTGTCTCCCCGATCCGCGATCGGGATGGACGGATCATCGGCGCGTCCAAGATCGTTCGCGACCTGAGCGCACTGCATTATATGAACGACGAGAGCCGGCGACGTGGCGCGCTGCTGCAATCCGTGCTCGATACGGTGCCGGACGGTCTGATCGTCATCGACACGCACGGCACGATCCAGTCATTCAGCCGCGCGGCAGAGCGGGTCTTCGGCTACGAAGCGAATGAAATCATCGGCCGCAACGTAAGCGTGCTGATGCCCGCGCCGGACGCCGACCGCCACGACGCCTACATGCACCGATACATGACGACGGGCGAGCGACGGATTATCGGGATTGGCCGCGTCGTGATCGGGCGGCGGAAGAGCGGCGAGACGTTTCCGATGGAGCTGCAGGTCGGCGAGGTTTTAACGCCCTCCGGGCGGCTGTTCACCGGCTTCGTCCGCGATTTGTCGGAGCGGCAGGCGCGCGAGAGAAAGCTCGCGGAGCTGCAATCACAGCTGATCCACGTCTCGCGTATCAGCGAACTGGGGCAAATGGTTTCGGCGCTGGCACACGAGGTCAACCAGCCTTTGACCGCGATTACCAACTATGTAAACGGCCTCCGGCGTCTCCGCTCGGCCGACGTGCAGCCCGCTTTTTTCCAGGCCGTGGACAAAATCCAGGAGCAGGCGGAGCGGGCCCGCACGATTATTCAAAGCCTGCGCGGGTTCGTGAAGAAAGATGCGCCGCGGCGAAGCGTCGAGGATCTCAGCAAGCTGATAGAGGAAACCGCTTTGCTGGCGCTGATCGGCGCCTATCGGTCCGCTAAGCTGTCGCTCATCATCCCAGAAGACGCTTCACACGTTTTCGTCGACAAGGTCCAAATCCAGCAAGTGTTTCTGAACCTGCTGAGGAACGCCGCCGAGGCCATGCAGGATTCGCCGGTGCAGGCGGTGACGGTAACCGCCAACCGCATCGGTGACCGCGTCTCCATTCGCGTCGCCGATACCGGTCCCGGATTGCCCGACACGGTCCGGCCGTCACTGTTTCACCCCTTTACCACGACGAAATCGGACGGGCTCGGCGTCGGGCTGTCGATTTGCCGCGCGATCGTTGAAGCGCATGGCGGCGCGCTTGCTTACGTCGACAACAGTACAGGCCAGGGCGCCGCGTTTGAGTTCACCCTTCCGGCGG
>CAYSTX010000001.1:29877-36033 GCA_964434035.1 uncultured Acetobacteraceae bacterium | reverse complement strand
GGCCGTGCACGCCGGTGACTGATCTGTGTCAACGGATAGGAACCCTGCCGAATGATAGAAGATCACTTTAACTGGCCGTTCGTCGCCTGATGGCTTGCTCTATCGACGGACGGGTCTGGAGGACCATGGTTGACAACCATTCCAACGAGATTGTCGTGATCGATGACGATCTCGCGGTGCTCGACTCGTTCCGCTTCATGCTGGAAGTGGCGGGGTTTCCGGTTGCGACCTACCCGTCCGCCATCGACTACCTGAAGGCCAATCGCGCGCTGCCGCGCTGCCTGATCCTTGATCAGCATATGCCGCAAATGACGGGGCTCGAACTGATTTCCCGCTTGCGGACGGATGGTATCGAGGTGCCGACCATCCTGATCACGTCGGCGCGTTCGCCCGCGATCGACGCGCGTGCCGCCGAGGTCGGGGTGGATTGGGTTCTCGACAAGCCGCCATCAGAAGACGAGTTGATCCGCTTCGTCGCGGCCTGCGGCGAGCAACCGACATAGCGTGCGGCCGTGCCTCGCGGCCGCTTCGGAGGGTGAATGAAGGCGATGGTCTTGCCGCGGCCGGGCGCTCAGCTGGTGGCGGAGGATCGGCCCGATCCGCGACCAGAGCCGGGGCAGGTGCTAATCCGCGTCGCGGCCTGTGGCGTCTGCCGCACCGACCTGCACATCGTCGATGGCGAACTGCCCGAACTCGGTCATCCCGTCGTTCCGGGACACGAAATTGTCGGCACGGTGGTTGAGGCCGGGTCATCCGGAGGGCGGTTCTCGCCCGGCGATCGGGTCGGCGTACCATGGCTCGGCTGGACCTGCGGCACCTGCTGCTTTTGCCGGAGTGGCCGGGAAAATCTGTGTCCGAATGCCCGTTTCACCGGATACCAGATCGATGGCGGCTACGCCGATCTCGTTCTCGCGGATGAGCGGTTCTGTTTTCCGATTCCGGCCGGCTATTCCGAGCAGGCGGCGGCGCCGTTGATGTGTGCGGGACTGATCGGGTACCGCGCCCTGACGCTGGCCGGCGATGCGGAGCGTCTGGGGATTTACGGCTTCGGCGCCGCTGCGCACATCCTGGCGCAGGTCGCGCGGCATCAGGGGCGTCACGTTTACGCGTTCACCCGGCCGGGCGACAAAGCGGCGCAGGAGTTCGCCCGCCGTCTCGGCGCGGTCTGGGTCGGTGGCTCGGATGCGGCACCGCCGGAGCCGCTCGATGCCGCCATCATCTTCGCACCCGTCGGCGCGCTCGTGCCGGCGGCGCTGACCGCTGTGGGACCGGGCGGAACGGTCGTTTGCGGCGGGATCCACATGAGTGACATCCCGTCATTTCCGTACGAGTTGCTGTGGCAGGAGCGCATCGTCCGTTCCGTCGCGAACCTGACCCGCCATGACGCGGAAGCGTTCCTGGCCCTTGCGTCATCCGTGCCCATAGTTACCGAAACGCACGCCTACGCGCTTGATCAAGCGAACGCGGCGCTCACGGCGCTGCGGTCGGGGACGCTGACCGGAGCGGCCGTTTTGCTGCCGGACGCAGCCTCGCGTTAGGCAGTCGCCGCCGTCGCGGCCGGTTTCGTATTTGCAAGGATTACCGCGACCGCGCACGAGGTAAGCCGCGTGCGCAGGCTGTCGGAGCGGCCGGTCAGAATGATCGGGACACGTGCGCCGAGCACGATGCCGGCGGCATCGGCGCCCGCGAGGAACGTCAGCTGGTTTGCCAGCACGTTGCCCGCCTCGACATCCGGGACCAGGAGAATATCGGCGTCGCCCGCGACCGAGGAGCGGATGCCCTTTGCGGACGCGACCGAGCAGTCGATCGCAGTGTCGAAGCCGAACGGACCGTCCAGCACGCCGCCCGCGATCTGCTGTTGCTCCGCCATTTTGCTCAGCGCGGCGGCGTCAATCGTCGAGCGCATGGTGTGCGGCACGGTTTCGACCGCGCCGAGAATGGCGAGCTTCGGCCGCGCGACGCCGAGCGCGCGGGTGAGGTCGATCGCGTTCTGGCAGATGTCGCGCTTGTCCTCGAGCGATGGCGTACTATTGATCGCCGCATCGGTGACGACCAACGGCTTCGGATAGGTCGGAATGTCCATCACGTACGCGTGGCTGATGCGCCGCGCTGTGCGGAGGCCGTCGGTCTCGTCCATCACCGCTTGCATCAGCTCATCCGTCTGCAGACCGCCCCTCATCAGTGCGCCAACCTCGTCCGTCCGCGCGAGCCGGACCGCTTCGGCGGCAGCGGCACGACTGTGCGGAACCGGCACGATGCGGAACGGCGATAGGTCGAGCCGTGCGGCTTCGGCCGCTGCGCGCAGCGTCGCTTCCGGCCCGACAAGCACCGGCTCGATGAGCCCGGCGTCGGCCGCGTCGATGACCGCGGTCATCGACAGCGCGTCGCAGGGGTAGGCGACCGCGGTCACGACCGGCGGCCGGCCGGCGCAGGCCTGCAACAACTGGCGGTAGGTATCGCGATGGCGGAGCTGCACGTCCGGCCGCGTCCTCCGCCGGCGGCGGACCCGCTCTGTCGGCGCGATCACCTCGGCGGTGCCGGCGACGACCTCGACGCCGTTCTGATTTGTGCAGCGGCATTCGAACACGACACGGTGACCGTCGGCGCGTTTCTCCCGCACGGTTATGCTGGCCGTTACGGTATCGCCGATGCTAACCGGGTGCAGGAAACGGAGGGTTTGCGCGAGGTGGGTCGTGCCGGGCCCCGGCAAAATCGTGCCCAAGGCGGCCGAGATCAGGCTGCCGCCCCACATGCCGTGCGCGACCACGTGGTGGAAAACGTCGCACGCCGAATATGTCGCGCCGACATGGGCCGGATCGGTGTCGCCCGACAGGACCGCGAACATCTCGACATCCGACTGCGACAGCATCCGCGACAGGCTGGCGGTCTCGCCAACCTCGATCTCATCGAAGGTCTTGTTTTCGATCATCGTGCCAGGCGCCGGTGAGATGCGGCGGAGATCCGTCATGGGCGATTGCTTCCAGATGGCGGGAACGATGCGCGGGAACAACTTCGCTCAGGGGGGAATGGTGAACGTCCTAACAGCACTACGGCAAGCACCGATGGCCACGTTTGATCGAGATCAAGGTGCGCGGGCCGCCGAGAGTATAGCCTACTTCCGCAACCCTGTGCGCTCGGCCGGACGGAGGTTCGTTATGCGGCGCACCGGCGCGGCGAGCCGTGCCAAGCGTCGTCCGTGGGTTATGCTCATCGGGATCGCCGCCACGCTCGCGGCCGCTCCCCCGCCGCCCGATCTACCCGGCAATCCCGCGGCGGGTTATCGCCTCGCCCAGTCGTCGTGCAGTTCGTGTCATCTAATCGACCGGTCGCAGGCCACCATCGGCCCGAACGGCGCGCCGACCTTCTCGGCGGTTGCGCGTATGAGCTCGACGACGCCGATATCGCTTCGCGTCTTTCTCCAGTCGCCGCACAGCAAGATGCCGAACCTGAAGCTCACCCACGACGAGATCGACGACCTCGTTGCGTATATACTAAGCCTCAAGGGGGAGTAGCGGCGGCTTCGGGGAGTAGCGGCGGCTTCTCCCTTGACGCAGGTCAACGCGGTCGCGGCAGGGCCTGGGGATACTGGCCGGCCGAGGAATGGTGACGAGGTTAGGCGAGATGGGACGCTATGCTCGGCTCTGGGTGGTCATCGCGGACGGGGGCCATGCTCGGGTCGTGACGCCGCGACCGCCTGAGCCTCGGGTCGTGGCGCCGCTACGGGCGGAGCCTCGTGTCCAACCCGTGTTGGCGATGGACTCGGTCGCGGCCCATCTGCGTGCGTCCGATCTGGAGACTGACCGGCTCGGCCGCAGTTTCGAAAGCGCCTCACCGGCCCGGCACGCGATCACGCCGAAGCATGACCCGCACCAATTGGCGAAGGAGGCGTTCCTGCGCTCGGTGGCCGAACGGATCGACGCGGAAGCGTCAGCGAAGGCTTTCGAGCATCTGCTTCTGGTTGCACCGGACTATGCCTTGCATCAGCTGCGCGAGGCGCTCTCGCCGTCGACGGCCGCGATGGTGGTCGGGACCATTAACCGCGACCTGACGAAAATACCGGACCACGCGTTGGCCGAACATTTGAGCGATTGGCTCTGACGGGATCCGGCTGAATCAAGCCTCTGCGCGCGGTTCGACCGGGGCAGGGGTCTTAGGCATGCTTGCCCGAACCCACTGGACAATCGCTTCGGTGTTCATCGCGCCGGCGGTGCGGGCAACGATCACGCCTTGATCGAACAGCAACGTCGACGGGATAGACCGCACGCCGTACTGGGCGGATAGCTTGGGCGCCGTGTCGGCATTCAGCTTAAGCAGCCTGACGTCAGGCTCAAGGATCGCGGCCGCGCGCTCGAAATGTGGCGCCATGATACGACACGGCCCGCACCACGGCGCCCAGACGTCAAGCACGACGGGGATATCGTTCCAACGGAGATGCCGCTCGAAGCCTGCCTCGTCGACCTCGCGCGGATGGTGATCGAAAAGGGGGCGATGACACGCCCCGCATTTCGCTTCGGCGGCAGACCGGTCCGGCGGCACGCGGTTCACAGTGCCGCATTCGGGGCAGAGGATCCTGGCGGGATGAAGTCCAGCGTTCATGACGGACCCGTTCAACCGCTCGGTTGGGCGACACTGTGCCGTACGCGACCGGCCCGCGACATTGACGCACGTCAAAGCTAGAGGCGGCACGCGTTCGCAGTTTCGCGAGGCATCAGGTGAGCAGGTCGGCAAGTTCCGTCATACTGCGGACGATCACGTCTGGCTGATGCGGGGTCGCCCCGAACGGCCGGTTGCGGCGGTTGATGAAGGCCGTGCGCATGCCCGCCGACTTGGCGCCGACGCAGTCGAACTCGTGGTTCGCGACAAACAGCACCTCGTCTATCGGGACGTTCATCGCGGACGCGGCGTGACGATATGTGGCGAGGGCCGGTTTGAAACTATTCGCGGCCGCGACCGAGATGACGGCATCGAACGGGATGCCGTGATAGGTTTTC
Organism: uncultured Acetobacteraceae bacterium; assembly: GCA_964434035.1. Classification (GTDB taxonomy): domain Bacteria; phylum Pseudomonadota; class Alphaproteobacteria; order Acetobacterales; family Acetobacteraceae; genus CAYSTX01. The sequence continues at coordinate 31,042 of CAYSTX010000001.1, read as the reverse complement.
GCCGCTTCCAGCATGTCGGGATCGCCGTTTGAGAGAACGGCAATTTGATAGCGTTCCTGCAGCCGCGCAAGCGCGTGCGGCACCTCAGGGAAGCAGCGCAGCCGCTCGATCGCTCCGACCAGCATGCAGACCTCGTCCATGGTGTACGGGATCTTCGCGCGGTCCATCACGTGCGCGACGGCCCGGTGTCCGATTTCCCGATACGGCGTGTGTGCGCGGCCGAGCAGCGCGTCGATCATCGAGTTCTCGAAATGCGTCCGCCGCCACCAGGTGACGAAGCTGTTCGGGTCGCCCGTCCACCCCTTGCTGGCGAGGAAAGGCGCCGCGACTTCGACCAGCCCGCCTTGCATGTCCACGATCGTGCCGTATTGGTCGAACATACAGACCTTGATCCGGTCCTTGAGCGCGTTGATGTCGGCCATGCTTGTCTCCGCGTCATCTCCTGCCGGTTATGCCGCCTAACCAGCGCCGAAATATGGCGATAATCAGCCCCATCGCCGACAGGCGCGGCGGCGGGGGTGAGGCGTCGCCGCGCAGGTCGGCCGCGAGCTTAGCGCCGAACGACGCCGCGATTTCGCCGGCCATCAACTCGGCGACGCGGTGCGGCGTGATCGGCAGCCGGTCGATGCGGGCGCCGATACCCGCCAGCGCGTCGTTGACAGCATTAGCGATCGCGGCCGGCGGGGCGATCGCGCCGCCTTCGCCGATGCCCTTTTGGCCAAAGCGTGTGTAGGGCGACGGTGTTTCCATATCGTCGATCCGCAGCATCGGCACCTCGGTCGCTCCCGGCAACGAATAGTCGGCGAGCGTCGCGGCGCTCGGCTGCGCGTGCGCGTCGTACGCCATTTGCTCACGCAGCGCGGTGCCGATGCCTTGCGCGACACCGCCGATGATTTGCCCGTCGACGATCATCGGGTTTACCAGCACGCCGCCATCCTCGCAGATCGCGTAATCAAGGATGCTGATTTCACCGGACTCCGTATCGACCGAAACGGTGCAGGCATGCGCCGCGTAGCTGAACGTGCCGGTGTCGCGCAGCGCCTCATAGCGCTGACAACCTCAAGCCCGCCGTCATCGACGACGGACGGCAGATCCTGCGGCCGGCGATACCAGGTGCGGGCGACCGTTTCGATGCTGATGCTGGCGTTGCCGGCGCGGACCTCAC
>CAYSTX010000001.1:13682-29777 GCA_964434035.1 uncultured Acetobacteraceae bacterium | reverse complement strand
AGAGCCGCGCGCCGGCTTGTTCGTAGCCCGGGATCATCGGGATGCCCCAGCCGGAATAGACCGACGTGCCGTGCGCGCCCTGTTCGGACGCGCCGGCAAACCGACCGAGGCGCATTTCACCATATTCTGAAACGGCGCGGTTCATCGCCGGATCGCGCGCTGACAAGGGCAGACCGGCGGCGGGCGGTCAGAACCAGGGCGGCTGAGGCTCACCCGACAACGCGCGGTCGAGATACACGGCGGCGCTGATGAGCGCCAGATGCGTCAGCACCTGCGGCGTGTTGCCGAGGTGCCGGCCGCTCGGCGACAGTTCCTCGGAATAGATACCGACATGGTTGGCGTAGGCGAGCAGCTTCTCGAACAATAGCCGGGCGCGCGCGACCTGCCCACTGCGGGCGAGGCATTCGACGTACCAGAACGAGCAGGCGAGGAACGAGCCTTCCTCACCCGTCAACCCGTCGAGCGCCCGGTCGGACGCAGTGCGGCGATGCACGAGCGCGTCGTCAACCAGCGTGCGCTCGATATGCGCGAGCGTCCCGAGCCAGCGCGGGTCCTGCGGCGAGATGAAGCGCACGAGCGGCATCAGCAGCATCGAGCCATCCGGCGTCTCGGAGCCCGGATACTGGACGAAGCTGTTGAGATCTTCGTTCCAGAACTCCTCATGGATGCTGTTGTAGATCTGTACCCGTATCGAGTTCCACTCCGGCAGCGGCGCCGGGAAGCTGCGCTTATCGGCTAGGCGGATCGCGCGGTCGAAGGCGACCCAGCACATCAGGCGGGAGTGCAAGAAATGCTTCTCCGCGCCGCGTCCCTCCCAAATCCCTTGGTCCGGCCGGCCCCAATTATGCGAGAGCCACGTGATCATCCGGCGGACGTGCTGCCAATCCTCATAGGAGGAGCTGCGGCCGTATTTGTTGGCGAGGTAGATCGCATCCATCAGCTCGCCATAGATGTCGAGCTGAAACTGATCGGCGGCACCGTTGCCGATGCGAACGGGGCGCGAGTCTTGCCATCCGGCAAAATTGTCGAGCGTGCGCTCAGTCAGGTCTGTGGTGCCGTCGAGCCTGTACATGATACGCAGTGGCTCGGGCCTGTGGTCGCGGCTGCTGTCGCGGACACGGGCGGAGATCCAATCGAGATACGGCTGCGCCTCGTCGACCAGACCGAGGCGGACGAACGCGTACATCGCGAAACTCGTGTCGCGGATCCAGCAGTATCGGTAATCCCAGTTCCGCTCCCCGCCGGGCTGCTCCGGCAGGCCGAACGTCGGCGCGGCGACCATCGCGGCGTAGTCGGCCGAGACCATCATCCGCATGATCAGCGCCGAGCGCGTAACCATCTCGCGCCACCGCCCGTGATATCGCATGCCGTGGACCCAGCCGTGCCACCAGTCGCTGGTCGCCTGGAACACGTCGCGAAACTCGCCGTGCGACAGGTCCCCGCCTTCGTCCTCGTCCGTTGGGTTGACCTCCAGCGCGAAGCACGCCGCGTCGCCGGCGGTCAGCGTGAAGCACCCGGCCAAGTCGCCGCCCGCTTCGTTCTCGCGGATTTCGGTCGGCACCGAGGCGCGAAGACGGAGCACGGGCCCGCCCTCGGGCCGGAACACGCCGCCCGCGCCGACCCGCTCCAGCGTGTGCGGCACCGAAGCGTAACCGAAGCGCGGGGCGCAGAGCATGTCGAACGGGATTTCTCCGCGGATGACCGCGATCCGCCGCAGTAGCCGTTGCGGACCTGCCTGCCCGGGGACGGGCATCGCGTCCGTCAGCTCCGCAATCCCCTCCTCGGACAGGAACCGCGTCACCAGGACGTTGGTATCGGGCAGATACATCTGTGCCGTGCGAAAGCCGCCGGTCGCCGGCCGCAGCCGGAAATGGCCGGCGTCGCGGTCAAGCAGGGAGGCGAAGATCGTCGGCGAGTCAAACGCCGGCAGGCAGCAGAAACAGACGGTTCCGTCATTGCTGATGACGGCGGCCGTCCGCAAATCGCCGACGATGGCGTTATCGGCGATCGGACGGTGCGCGGAATCGCGGTCGTCCGTGGCGGAGATGCCGGCGTGGATGTCGATCATCGCTTCCTCGACGCGGTTGCGCTTCGTTCGATCTAAGCGGGCAAGCCAAGCGGAGCCGGGGGTATTCCCTGGCCGCGCTAGGGACAAATATACCCGTGTCCGCCCGGCGCATGGAAACAGCCGACGCTTTCCGGAAAAACCATGCGCGGTAGCCAAAGAATGACGGCCGGAAAGAAGATCGTCATCGCGATCGTGCCGAAGAAGATCAGATATATCGGCAGGCTGGCACGAAGCGCTGTCGCGAAGCGGACACCGACGAATTTGGACGCCATCAGTAGCGCGAGACCGTAGGGCGGCGTGATCAGCCCGAAGGCGAGCGTCACAATCAGCACGACGCCCATGTGCACGCCGTTGATCGAGGCGCTGTCAGTCAGCTGATTGACGACCGGCATGAAGATGATGATCGCCGGGATCGGCTCGATGAAGTCACCAACGATCGTGAACACGAGAACGAGCGCGAACATGATCAGCTTCGGGTCCGAGCCGGCGACGTCGCCAATCCAGCCCGAAACCACGATCGGGCCGCGCAGATACGCGAGCAGCCAGCCGAACGCCGAGGCGGCGGCGATGGTGATGAGCGGCAACGAGAAGACGAGACCGGCCAGCGCGAAATCCCGTGGCACCAGTTTCATGTGGCGCCAGTTTAGGAACGGAATCACGACGAGCAGAATGTAGGCGATCGCGATGACGCCGGCCTCGGTCGGCGTGAACCAGCCGGTGAGGATGCCGCCGAGCAGGATGACCGGGATCATCATTGGCAGCGCCGCCCGGCCCGCCGCCGTGCCGAACTCTCCGACTGTCGCGCGTCGCCGGCGGAAGCCGACCGGGCCGAACAGCCACGAATACGCCATCAGCCCGAGGCCGATCATCAGCCCCGGCACGATGCCGCCGAGAAACAGCCCGGCGATGGAGACGTTGCCGATCGCGCCATAGACGACCGCCATGATGCTCGGCGGCACGAGGGCGGCGATCGTCGAGGCGGCGGCGATCAGGCTCGCGACGAAGGCGGGCGAGTAGCCCTCCCGCGCCATCGGCATCGCCATCGTCCGGCTCAGCACGGCGACATCGGCGGACGACGAGCCGGACATGCCGGAGAAGAACATGCTGAAGACGGTCGTCACCTGCGCGAGACCGCCGCGAATGTGGCCAACCATCGCTTGGCTCAGGTCGGCGATGCGGATGACGACGTTTGCGGACGTCATCAACTCGCCGACCAGTAGGAAAAATGGAATCGCCATCAGCGCCTCGCTGTCGACGCCGTTGAACAGCTGGCCGATCATCGATTCAAAGCTGATCGGCGTCATCGCCGTGCCAACCAGCACGCCCGCGATCAGCGCGAAGGCGACCGGAACGCCAAGATAGCCGAGCGTCAGGAACAGCGCCGTCATCACCAGCAGGACGAAACTGTTCGACATGCGTCAGATACTTATCGAGACGTGCGGCGTGGATGCGACGAAGCCGCGGCGGAGGCCGTTGACGATCTGCTCGACCGTAAACAGCACGATCAGCACGCCGGCAAGCGGGATCGCGGCATAAAGCGACGCGATCGGCGTCATCGACGGCATTCGGAACGAGTTGAACCCCGACAGAAAATTCTGCCACCCGAAACCGACCATCGCGACGCCGACCGCAAGCACGACTAGGCGGTTGAACAACTCGAACCCTTGCCGCATCCGGCCGTGCATCGCCTCGGTGATCGCGGAAAGGCACAGGTGATCCTGCCGCCGCGTAGCGACGCCGGTGCCGACGAAGACGCCGTAGGTAAAGAACGTCGACGTCACCTCCTGCAGCCACAGCCACGGATGCCCGATTTCACGCGTGATGACGTCGCACAAAACCGAAACTGTCACGCCGGTGAGGCAGACGCCGCACAGCACCATCAACGTGTGCTCCAGCCAATCGAGCGACCGCCATTTCAAGTGGCGGTCGGCCGAGAGGACCATCTCATTAGAGACGGTTGGAGCAAGCTGCGTCATTGGTCGGCCCGGACGAGCGCCAGCACCTCCACCGCGTGCGGGCCGAGGCCGGCCACGATCTTGTCCTGCAGCGGCTCGGCGACTTTGATGAAGCCCGCTTTGTCGACGTCGGTCACGAACTTGATGCCGAGCTTTTGCAGCTTCTCCTTCGACGAATGTTCAAGCGCCAGCGCCTGCTCGGGCTCCTTCGCCGCCACCTCGTCGGCCGCCGCCTGCACCCAGCCCTGTTGCTCCGGCGTCAGCGCGTTCCAGACCTTATCGCTGACCCAGATGACGCTATTGTTGGCCTCATGCTCGGTCATGCTCATGACGGGCGCGACCTCGTAATGCTTGTTCGACATGTAGACGTTGACGCCGTTTTCGGCCATGTCGACGACGCCCGTCTGCAACGAGGTATAGACGCTGCCGAACGGCATATGCACCGTCTGCGCGCCGTAGGCGGGGAACAGCGTATCCTCGGTCGGCGTCGCCTGCACCCGGACCTTGACGCCCTTGATATCCTCGATGTTGTGGATTTCTTTTTTCCCGTAGAGATCGCGAAGTCCGAGCGTGCAGAGCGTCAGCACATGCGCGCCGGTCACGGTATCGGCGAACAGCTTCCGCATCGCGGCCACCACCTTCGGATCGGCGAGCGCCTTCCTGAGCCCCGCCTCGGAGCGGAAGATGAAATGGATCGACATCACGCCCGATTCGGGGTTCAGCGTAGCCGAGTTCGCGGTGCTGGCGATGATGAAGTCGATATCGCCCGTCCGGATCTTCTGCAGCATCTGCGGCTCCTGGCCGAGCTGCGCGCCGGGGAACTGATCGATGACCATCGACCCGTGGCTCACTTCCGCGAGTTTCGCTGCGAACAGGTCGCCCGCGATGCCGTATCCGGTCGTGTGTGGCTGGTCGTAGCCGAAGCTGAAATGCCGGACGTCCGCGGCGTCGGCACGGCTTGCGGCGGTGAGCGAAGCCGAGAGTAGCAGGCACGCCACCGCGAGGCGGCCGATAAGGCGTCGCGTCATGGACAGTCCTCCTTGCGTCAGGCCCGGCCCGTCATCGTCGCGGGCGGTGCCGACCCAGGAAGGCTAGCCAGTCGTTTCGGTTCGGTCCACTGCCGCGCTCGACAAGGTGCGATGACGGGCTACATCAATTGAAACATGGATATGGTCTCGGTCGAAACGGACGCGCGCGGCGTCGCTACGGTAACGGTGCGGCGGGCCGCGAAGCTCAACACGCTCGACCCGCCGACGATGGCGGCGCTCATCGGCGCGATGGCGCGCGTCGGCGAAAACGATGCGCTGCGCGCCGTGATCCTGACCGGGGAGGGCGAGCGGGCGTTCATCGGTGGGGCCGACATCGGCGCCATGGCGACGCTGGATACCGCATCCGCCCGCGACTTCATCACCACTGTTCATCGCGTCTGCGCGTCGATGCGGGACTGTCCGGTGCCGGTGATCGCGCGCATTCGCGGCTGGGCGCTCGGCGCGGGGCTGGAGGTCGCGGCCGCGTGCGACATTCGGATCGCGGCCGAGGACGCGAAGTTTGGCATGCCGGAGGTCCGGATCGGGATACCGTCCGTCGTCGAAGCGGCGCTGCTGCCGGGGCTGATCGGTTGGGGCAAGACGCGCCGGCTGCTGCTGACGGGCGAGACGATCAACGCGGCCGAGGCGGAGCGGTGGGGTCTTGTCGAGCGGGTTGTGCGGGCCAATCGCCTGGACGCGGCGGTCGAGGCGGCGGTCGGCGGGATCCTCGCCGGCGGGCCGGCCGCGATCCGCAATCAGAAGCGGCTGATCCGCGCGTGGGAGGACCTGCCGATGAGTGCCGCGATCGACGCCGGGATTGAGAGCTTCGCGGCTTCGTTCAGCACCGACGAGCCGACGCGGCGGATGGCGGAGTTTCTTGCCGCGATGCAGGCCCGCAAGGCGGCGGGACGTTGATGGCGGACGGAGCGGGGCGTGCCATCAGCGGCTTGCGTTCGTTCTTCGCGGTCGTTCCGGCCCTGTTGCTTGGCGCGTGCAGTGTGTTCGGCATTCGCAGCTTCACCGAGGAGCCGCGTTACACGGTGCGCGAGCGGCTCGGCACGAGCGTCGAGATCCGCGAATATGCCCCGCGTCTCGCCGCCGAGACGACCGAGACGGGCGACGAGCAGGTGGCGCTCCGAGCCGGGTTTGAGCGGCTGGCCAGATACATTTCCGGCGCCAACACGACGGACAGCAGCATCGCGATGACCGCGCCGGTCGCGCAGTCGCCGAGCGTGTCCGCCAGGGCCGGTCCGATGATCGCGACGACGGCGCCGGTGACGCAATTTCCGGGCGCCGTGCCACACCAATGGACGATCCGCTGTTTCACGCCATCGAGATACACCGAGGCGACGCTGCCGCGCCCGACGGACCCGGCCATCCGCATCGTCACCGTGCCGGGCGAGACGATTGCCGTCTATCGCTACAGCGGCATCGCGAGCCCGGCGCGCCAGAGCCTTGCGCAGCGGGAATTGTTGTCGCAACTGGGCGGCAGTTTCTGGCTACCGGTCGGTGAGCCGGCCGATTGGTTCTACGACCCGCCATGGGCAATCCCGCCGCTGCGGCGGAATGAGGCGGCGGTGGCCGTGATCAGGATGCTCTGAGCCGCGAGGCGGGAGGATCAGCCGAACAGCCCTGCGCCCTGCAGGCCGCCAAACACGCCGAGCGCCGTCGTCAGCGTGGCGACGATGATAACCGCCCAAAGATACCGGCCGCGCAGCCGGACCGAGGACGGCAGGGCCCGCACCGCGAGTGCGATCAGGAAGCCGAGGACGAGCGGCAGCAGCAGCGCGTTCATCACCTGCACGCCGACGTTCAGCGAGACGAGGTTCGGCCAGATCGCGACGAGAACCGCGCCGCCGACGACCGCAAGCGCATAGACGCCATAGAACCACCGCGCCTCCATCGGCCGATGTTCCAGCGAGTGGCGATAGCCGGTGACCTCGCCCAGACCCCACGCGAGCGCCAGCGAACACACGATTGCCGCGACCATCCCGGCGCCCAGCACGCCCAGGCTGAACACGAGGTTGCCGACGCCTTGGCCAAGGAAAGGCACCAGCGCCCCCGCCATGTCGCCCACCGAGTTGAGGCTGCTGTCCGGATGCGCGCGGCCGATCGTCGCGGCGCAGGCGATCAGCACGGCGGCCATGACGAGCTGTGTGATGGCCGCGCCGGCGGCGGTGTCCCATCGTGCAGCCTTGAGATGTTCGGGCCGCAGCCGCTTATCGGCGACCGCCGACTGCTGATAGAAAATCATCCACGGCATGATGACCGCACCGATATTGGCGGCGGCGAGATACATGTAGTCCTTGTTGTGGAACGGGATCTGTATCGCGCCGGTCGCGATCTCGCTCAGCGACGGGTGGGCGAGCCAGGCGACGGCGAAAAACGCGAACTCGAAGAGGCCAACCGCGATCGCGACCCGCTCGACCCGCCGATACGAGCCGGTCAGCACCACGATGAGCAGCGTCACCGCGGCGAACGGCAGGGTGAAGACGCGCGGCAACCCGTACAGCTCGCCGACGCCTGCGACGCCGGAAAACTCCGTCAACAGCGCCCCGACCACGGCGACGCCGAGCCCCGTAACCGACACCCAGGCCCAGAACCGCCCGAACGTGTCGCGGATCAGCTCCCCATGGCCGCGCCCGGTGAAGATGCCGAGCCGGACCGTCAACTCCTGCACCATATACAGGATCGGGATCAGGACGACTTGCAGCGCCAGCAGGCGGTAGCCCCATTGCACCCCGCTCTGCCCGGCGGTGATGACGCTTCCGACGTCGGTGTCGGCCAGCATTACGACGATCCCGGGACCAAGCACGGCCAAGAACCGCCGCAGCCGGCCGGAGCCGAATTGGGGCGGGCGGGTGAGGGTGGTGTCGGCGGCGGTATCGGTCATCTTGGAATCGCTATTGAGAACCATTCGCAACTCGATAAGGGGGTAGGATCGTCGCTGTCAACGCGGCCGATTGCGTGAACGCCGGGCTTGGCGGAGAAGGTGGCCATGTCCGAGATCGTTTTCCATGACAGCCGGGCGCGCGCCCGGCGCCCATTCGTACCCATAGACCCCGCGAACGTGCGACTCTACGTCTGTGGACCGACCGTTTATGATTTGGCACACCTCGGCAATGCGCGGCCGGTGGTGGTGTTTGACGTGCTCGTCCGGCTCTTGCGGCACGTCTATCCCCGGGTCACCTACGTCCGGAACATCACGGACGTGGACGACAAGATCAACACGCGCGCAGCCGAGAGCGGCGAGCCGATCGGCGCGATCACTGCCCGCACGACCGCCGATTTCCATGCTGACATGGCGGCGCTCGGGTCCTTGCCTCCAGATATCGAGCCGCGCGCGACCGCGCACGTGCCGCAGATGCTGGACGTCATCGCGCGCCTGATCGCGGGCGGGCACGCCTATGCGGCCGACGGGCACGTGCTGTTCGCGGTGTCGAGTTTCCCGGAATACGGCGCGCTGTCCGGCCGATCACCCGACGAATTGCTGGCCGGCGCCCGCGTCGAGGTCGCGCCGTACAAGCGTGACCCGGGCGATTTCGTGCTCTGGAAACCGTCCCTGCCGGATCAGCCGGGTTGGGACAGCCCGTATGGGCGCGGGCGGCCGGGCTGGCATATCGAGTGCTCGGCGATGTCGTGGGCGCACCTCGGCGAAAGCTTCGACATCCACGGCGGCGGCCGCGACCTTCTGTTTCCGCACCACGAAAACGAACTGGCGCAGAGCGCTTGTGCGTTTCCGCACGGGCATTTCGCCAATTACTGGCTGCATAACGGCATGCTCCGCGTGGACGGGGAAAAAATGTCGAAGAGCCTCGGCAATTTCTTCACCGTCCGTGACCTGCTGGCTCGCGCCCCGGGCGAGGCGGTTCGGCTGCTGCTTTTGCGCACGCACTACCGCGCGGAACTCGACTTCACGCTCGAGGGGCTGGCCGATGCGCGGCGAGAGCTGGACCGGCTGTACCGCGCGCTCGAGCGGACGCCGCCGGCGACCGACGGCGCGCCGGATGCGGGCGTGGTCGCTGCGCTGTCGGACGACTTGAACACGCCGGCTGCGATCGCGCGGCTGCATGCGTTGGCGGACGCGGCGATGGCGGGGGACGCGGCGGCGGCGTCGCGGCTCCGCGCCGGCGCGGGCCTGCTCGGGCTCCTGTCGGCCGAGCCGGCCGCGTGGTTCCGCGGCGGTGAGGATCACGCGGCAATCGAGGCGGCGATCGCTGAGCGACTGGCGGCGCGGCGCGCCCGAGACTTCGCCCGAGCGGATGCGATCCGTAACGAATTGGCGGCCCGCGGCATCGTGCTGGAGGACGGGCCGGGCGGCACGACGTGGCGACGCGCATAGAGGGGCGGCGGGCGTGACCGGACGCGACGGCGGGGCAGTGCTGACGCCCGACCCTGATAGCCCGGTCGTTGTGCTCGTGCGTCCGCAACTCGCCGACAACATCGGCGCCGCGGCGCGCGCGATGGCGAATGGTGGATTGTTTCATATGCGCCTTGTTGCCCCGCGCGACGGCTGGCCGCAGGAGCGGGCGTGGCGCATGGCGTCCGGCGCCGATGCGATCCTGGACGCCGCGACCGTGTTCGCGACCGTCACGGAGGCGACCGCCGATTTGCACCACGCATATGCAACCTGTCCGCGCCCACGCCACGTCGTCATTCCGACACTGACACCGCGCGGGGCGGCGGCCGAATTGCGGGAGGTTGCGGCACGGGGGCTTCGCGCCGGCATTCTGTTCGGGCCGGAACGCGCGGGACTTGATCGCGACGACCTCGCCGCCTGCGACGCGCTGATTCGCTATCCGCTCAATCCCGCGTTCATGTCGCTGAACCTCGCCCAGGCCGTGCTGGTGATGGCGTACGAGTGGTGGATGTCAGCCGATGCGACGCTGCCGCGAGCACTCGTCACCAATGAAACCAGGATCGCGACGAAGGCCGAACTCGACGGGTTGATCGCGCATCTGGTGCGCGAGCTGGACGCAAGCGGTTTCCTCGACAACGAACCGAAACGGCCCGGCATGATCCGCAACCTTCGCCACTTCCTCGAGCGCGGCGAGGCGACCGAGCAGGAGCTGCGCACGCTGCACGGGGTGATCCATGAGCTGACGCGCGGGCGGCGCCGGTTTGGCCGCGACCCCGACGACGACGACCGTGCTTGACCCGTCGGCCGTCGCGGGTGCGATAGTGCCGAGCAAGCAATCAATCATAGGGGAGCGACTGCCATGGGCATTCTTGACGGGCTTCTCGGCGCGATGATGGGCGGTGGCGGACAGGCCGGTGGTGGCACGATGGGCGCGATGCTGCCCATTTTGTTGCAGTCGCTCGGCGGACAGACGGCTGCGGGGCAGCAGGCGGGCGGCGGATTGGCGGGCGGGCTCGCCGGGCTCGTCCAGCAGTTCCAACAGGCGGGCCTCGGTCAGCAGGTGCAGTCCTGGGTCGGCAACGGCCCTAATCAGCCGGTGAACGAAGATCAGGTGCAGCAGGCGCTTGGCCCGCAGCTCGGCGGCGTCGCGGCAAAGACCGGCCTGCCGGTCGGCGCGCTGGTCGGCATGTTGGCGCAGGCGCTGCCGACGATCATCGACCAGATGACGCCGCACGGCCGCCTTCCGACCGAGGCGGAAGCGCAACAGCATGCGGCCACCATCGGCGGCGGCGACGCCGCACCTCCCGGCGCGATCGAGGTCTGATGGACGCGCCAGGCGGGCCGCCGACCCTCACGCTCACGCACGGGGTCGCCACGCTCCGGCTAAACCGGCCGCAGCAGCACAACCGGCTGGAACCCGACGATCTCGGCGTGCTCGAGGCGCTGATCGCCGAGGCCGGGCGCCTGCCGGACGTGCGGGCGCTCGTGCTGACGGCCAACGGACGGAGCTTCTCCGCGGGTTACGACCTCGACGCGCTCGCCTCGGGCAATGGGACGGACGACGTGCACGGGTTCGGCCGCATGGTCGATGCGCTGGAAACGTGCCGCCTGCCGACGCTCGCCGTGCTGAACGGCTCGGTCTATGGCGGCGGCACCGACCTCGCACTCGCGTGCGACATCCGGATCGGGGTCGCCGGCATGCGGATGTTGATGCCAGCGAGCCGGTTCGGGCTGCACTATTATCATGGCGGTCTGCGCCGCTACGCGACACGGCTCGGCCTCGGGGCGGCGAAGCGGCTGTTCCTGCTGGGCGAGCCACTGGAGACCGACGAACTGCTGCGGATCGGCTACCTCGATGAGGTGTTGCCGGACGAGACGGCGCTTCGGGCGCGAGGCGAGACGATCGCGCGGCTGCTGGCGGATGCGCCGGACCCGGGTGTCATCCAAAGCATGAAGCGCGCGCTCAACCGGATCGCGGCGGCGGACATGGACCCGGCTGAGGCCGACGCGGCCTGGGCGACGAGCAAAAGCTCGCCGGTCGTGACCGCAACGGTCGCGGCGGCGCGGGCGCGGCGGGCGGGGCGGTGACTGGGTCGGACTCGCGTTCGCGTCTTTGAGTGAATGAATAGCCGCTGCTGGTCGGGACCGGAGATCTTGTGTCGGCCCCTTGGCTCAATGGCTGGTTTCAGACCGCCTCGCGTTTCCCACAAGCTCGGCAAGCATCGCGATGAGTCGCTCGGGCTTAAACGGCTTGCTGCACATGGGCCATGATGGATGCTCAGTCGGAACGGCTCCTGGTCCATATCCCGACAGAAGTATGAAAGGGATACCGCGAACCGACAGCATCTCGGCAACCGGGTACACCTTCGTCCCGGCAAGATTCACGTCCAGAACAGCGGCATCCAGCACCAACGTTCGGGCAGCTTCGAGAGCAGCGGGAACCCGATCATAAGGACCCACGACGATGCAGTCGTTCTCCGTGAGCGTATCCTCGATCAGCAGCGACACCAGCATTTCGTCCTCCACGACGAGGACTCGCAAGCCGGCCAGGTCGCTGCGTTCCGCCATTTTACCCTGCGGTCGCATTTACAGGCCCCTGTCGGCTTCCAGCCGACAGGGGCGACCGAAACGTGGCTCTAACCCCCTCGGGCTCGAAGTCGACCGAAACCGTTGCCGACATGTCTTGTTTAAGGCCGCGCTCGATCAACGTCATGCCGAAACCCCTGCTAGCGGGTGGCGATACCGGCGGCCCGTTCGCCTCGGTCCAACTCATAACCAAGCGCTCACCATCCGGCGATCGCTCCACGTGCCAAGCGATCCGGACGGTTCCCTCTGGCACTGATAACGCGCCGTGCTTGACAGCGTTCGTTGTAAGCTCATGAACCGCCATGCCGAGAGACAAGGCTGCTCGAGGCTCCAGCAGAACGTTCGGGCCCTCCAGAATGATATTCGAGCGGCTCGGAGCACGAAACGGCTGTAACTCCTGAAGGAGCAGGGCCTCCAGCGAAACTGTCTGCCAGCCCTCATGGCTCAGCAGCGAATACGCGGCGGACAAAGCATAGACGCGGCCCATGTAGCTCTTTTCGAACTCCTCCAGTGTACGAGAGCGTCGGAGTGTCTGGGTCGCCATGGAGATCACGACGGTCAACATGTTCTTGACGCGATGATTAAGCTCATCAACCAGCAATCGCTGGTGCTGCTCTGCTTGGACGATACTTGTGACGTCGACGAAGGTGACGCTGGTTCCGTCGACATCGCTGTCCGGGGTGCGATACGGCAAGATGCGCATCAAGTAGTGTGCGGTGTCGTCGTGGCGAACGACGCGGCGCTCCAACGGCTCTAATGTCTGCAGTACGTGGCGGCAGTCCTCACGTATACCTGAATAACGTAGGCGGCTGACGATGTCGGTCAAAGGCCGGCCCAGGTCACTCGGGATCAGGTTGTAGATGCTCGCGATTGCTGGTGTGAAGCCGCGGACTATCAGATATGGATCAAGGAAAATCGTTGCGACCTGGGTACTTTCGAAGAGGTTTCTCAGATCGGTATTCTTGTGATCAAGCTCGTCGACTTTACTGGCAAGTTGCCCGTTGACCGTTTGGAGTTCCTCGTTGATCGACTGAATTTCCTCCTTCGACGTTTCGAGCTCCTCATTGGCGGATTGAAGCTCCTCATTGACCGAGTGCAGCTCCTCGTTCGCGCTTTTCAGTTCCTCCAGCGCCGTATCGTGCTCTTCCGTGATCGACTGCAATTGCTGGCGCGTCTCGCGTAGCTCTGCCTCGAGCTGGCGGTCGCTACTAAGCTCGCGAGGGGCGTCGTTCGCCTGCTGTCTTTCGTCGCCGTGGTCTCGCTGGGCCTCGACGAAAGCTACGAGGAACAAGGCATCCATGCCTTGTTCGCGCCGGGGCTCGATGAACAAATTGACACGCTGAGTTCGGCCGTCCGCCGCGCGTACGGAGATGCCGGTTCGTTCGACGCTACGATCCGTCTCGGCTGCCTGTTTAAGCGCCGCTCGCAGTGGCGCCCGCAGGCCTGTCCGCGCCATCAACAAGACGTTTTGGCTGGGTGTTCCAGATGGAAAATCCAGATAGCGGGCCACATTTGCGGAAAACTGGACGGCTTCGCCGTCTGCGGTCACAACGACAAAGGGTGGTGAGAACCGCTCCATGACGCGTGTGTTCGCCCAGGCGCTCAATCGTGAGAGGCCGGACCTCGAGGGAACGCGCGTTGCCGAGCCGCCGTCTTTCGGTGGATGGGAATCGCGCGAGCTATCCCGCCCAGTCATACGGAGTGGGGGACTTGGAACGCCTCGCTTCTGAAAGATGCGATGTTTGCGGTCGAGTGTCGTGAACAGGCTCTCGTACCGGTTAACGGTCTCCGAACTGCCAAGCAAAAGAATGCCACCAGGAACAAGAGAGTAGTGGAAGGCGGGAATGACGATGCCCTGCAGTTCCAGGTCGAGATAAATCAGAAGATTTCGGCAGGACAGCAAGTCGATCCGGGAGAATGGCGGATCTCGCGTGACGCTGTGCGTCGAGAAGGTGCAAAGCTCCCGAACAGGCTTTGCAATGGTGTAGCTGCCGTCCATCCCATGCACGAAATACCGCGACAGCCGCTCCGACGACATGCCCCGGAGCAGTGTGACCGGATACCGTCCCGCCCGCGCCGTCGCGATCGCCGGCTCGTCGATGTCAGTTGCGAAAACCTGCACCTTCGGTGCGTTAACGTCGAGCAGATCGAGCTGTTCGCGCATCAAGATCGCAAGCGAGTAAGCCTCTTCGCCCGTCGCGCAGCCTGGTACCCAAACGCGGATCGTCGCGTCAGGGCCCTTACCCTCGAAGAGCCTGGGGATGACCTCGTGACTGAGGAGTTCAAACGTCTCTTCGTCGCGGAAAAAGCTTGTCACGCCGATCAGCAGGTCACGAAATAGCATGACGGCTTCGTGCCGATTACTTTCGAGACATTCGGCGAAAGCGTCGAGCGACGTCAGACCCAGCACCTCCATCCGCCGTTGGACGCGGCGCAGGAAAGTCTTGTCCTTGTAGCCGCTGAAATCATGCCCGACGGTCCGGTTCAGGATCGAACAAATCGCCAGCCTCGCCGCATCGATTTTCTCCGGAGGAAGTGCCGCGAACCGGTCAGGCTTCTGCCGCGCGTCGTGGACGGCCATGATGCGGCTTGGCATCGCTTCGACGGCGGCGATGACGTCGATTGCGCCCGTCGCAATTGCACTGAGCGGCATGCCGTCGTGCTGTGGGCCGGTTCCGTCCGTGCCCTGAACGAGCGTCAGCCCGCCTTTTTCCTTGATCGCCTTGAGGCCGAGCGCACCGTCATGGCCAGTACCGGACAAGACAATGCCGACCGCATCCTCTTCCAGCCCCTCGGCGAGCGAGCTGAAGAGAATGCTGATTGGATAGACTTCACGGGGTTCGTTGGTATCGAGACGGTGAAGGTGCAGGCAACCATAGCGGAAGGTCGCGACGATGCCGGGTGGCGGAACGTAGACGTGGTTTGAGTGCAGCGCGCACCCGTCCGTTACCTCGATGACCGGCATGGCGGTCCAGCGACCAAGCAGTTCCGGCAGGAGGCTCTTTCTGTCCGCCGGCAGATGCAGCATGACTATGAAAGCGAAGCCGCTATCGGCCGGCATATTCTCAAAGAAACTCTGGAAGGCTTGGATCCCTCCAGCCGACGCGCCAAGGCCGATGACTGGCACCCGATGTCGGTCAGCCTCAGCCATGTTTGCGACGTCCGTCGTTCGGCGGGTCCGGCGTTAGGGGACTCGCGCGCCCCACCGCCGACTCGCTTCGATACTGTCCAGTGACGACAAGCCCGGAGACGCAGGCAGTCAGTTCAGAGGCGAGTGAGGCGTTCAGGGATACTTTCGATAGCATAGACAATGGTTGGATCGGCTGTGGATAGGTGTCAAAGCCCCACCGCCGCTTAGGCGCATCACGCTAAGGGTAGGTCGGGCACAGGTGCGATACTGGTGCGTAATCTCCAGCGGCGCTTCCGACCTCACAGGTCCTGGCCGAACCGCCCATACAAATCCTCGGCTGCCGCCCGCAGAGCGCTATCCGCGTTCTTTCCGCCCACGTTCGTTCCGAGCACGATGCCGAACTCCCGCGTCGGCTGCAGCATGATCATCGCCAGATTTAGCGTGTTCGACCCGGTGTGCGCGATGAATGGCTCACGTGCGTATGGCACGCGGAAGATGCCCCAACCCAGGCAGTACCCGCCCTTGTCTGGCGTTCCAGGAGCGGCGTCGGGAACGGCGATCTCGATCACCTGAGTGTGTAGCTTGCGTAGGGTCTCCGGTCGTACCAGAGCGGGGCCGCGGCGCCCCTCACTGGCGTTCCAGCCGGCCCAGGCGGCGAAGTCTGGAATCGACAGATGGACGGTGCCGGCGGGACCGAGGATCGCGGGATTGTCCCCGTCCGGTCCCGCCAGCATGGGTTTCAACGTCCCGTTTTCGCGCACCAGGTGCCCGAGCGGCGCATCCACCCGGCCAAGGGTCGCCTGCGGGCCGAACCCGGCGGTCTGGAGGCCCAGCGGGGTGAAGATGCGCTCAACGATTAATTCCTCCCACGTCTTCTTCGCCACGCGCTCCAGCATCGCGCCTGCGATCGTGTAACCCATGTTGGAATAGGCGAACGTCTTTCCCGGCTCGGCCGCTAACGCCTGGCC
>CAYSTX010000001.1:0-13582 GCA_964434035.1 uncultured Acetobacteraceae bacterium | reverse complement strand
GGACGGGGCAAGCGAAGCTGCCGCGATTAGCGCTCTTCGTTTCATGTCTTCCTCCCTTGAAAACAGTTGTGCCGTCTGCTGTCGGCAAGGCGCTAACATAACCTTCCCACGGGATGAGGAGGCGCGATCAGGTGCGGAATGGCCGGATTCTCGCCGGACGGATCGTACTAGTGGCCATCGCCATTTGGGCGCTGCTGATGATCGTCCCCGATTTCCATCGGGTCATCCAACCACTCGCCTCCGCCGGCTTCGCGGCGGATAACGATGGGTGGATCTACGACGTTACGGGCCCCTTTGCGCAGGGCGAATCGCCAGCATGGCAGGCGGGGCTGCGGGAAGGCGACCGGCTGGACCTACGCGCGATGGCGTGCAGCACCGCGGAAAGCCGAGGGTGCATGAACCTCCTTTCGGTGCTGGGCGGTCTGGGTGGCCGGCAGCTTGTCAGGCCGGGACGCGTGCTTCGATTGCACGTCGTTCCGGCCGACGGAGGCGCTGTGCGCATTGTCGACGTGGCGGCGAGGCCGACGCAGACGATGTGGCTCGAGCGAGGCGTTCTGCTGTTTGACCAGCTCATCGCCACGCTCCTGATCCTGGCCGCCGCTTGGCTGGCTTGGACGCGCCCAGGCGGGATGACCTGGGGCTTCTTCCTCTACGCCATCTGGTTCAACTCTGGGCAAGATTACCTTTTCTATGTCTGGCTCCAGGAACGGCCACATTTGCTGCTGGCGCAGGAGGCGGTGGGCGCGGTGATGCAGGGCCTCGGCTACGCGGGGTTCCTGCTTTTCGTGATGCGCGTCCCGTCGGATCAAACGTTTCCGGCTTGGCGCAAGTGGCAATACGCACTGCCGCTGGTGGCACTGCTGTTCATCGCGCTGCAGCTTCTGGGTTACGGAAGCGCTTTCGGGCAACCCAGCGAGACCGCAGCACGGATAACGTTCCTCGCTGGGTTCGTGGTCGACGCTGCGGCGATCCTAATCCTGCTGCGCCGCCGGCGCGGCCAGCCGCCGCAGGATTACCAACGGCTGCGCTGGATGATCTGGGGCTGTGTGATTGGCCTGCCCGCCTTCATCGTCGCCGCGATCCTTCAGTCCACGACGCTCTGGCGCCTTGTCCCCGGCGTGACGACGGTGCCACCCGATCTCGTAGCCGCGCTTTATGGGCTGCATGGCCTGTTCGGCTGGTTTGTGTTCGAGGCGGTGCGGCGGCCGCGCGTCGTCAGCGTGTCGATTCCGTTGCGACGGATCAGCGTGTTCGGCCTGATGCTCAGCGTGCCGGTGTTGTTCCTGCACAAGCAAATCGAGCATCTGGATGAGTGGCTGGAGCTACCGGCCTGGAGCTTTGTCTTTTTCGGCTCGGTGCTCCTGTTTCTGATCGGGCGTGCTCACGAACTTGGCGTCGAACTCGCCGACTACGTGTTCAACAGGGCGTTCCGGCGCGAATTGGCGGCACTACGCGTCGTCGCGGACGAGATCCTGCGCGCGACCAGCATCGAGGCCGTGGACTCGATGCTGACTGCGGCCCCGACCCGGACGCTCGGTCTGGCCTCCGCGGCGGTGTTTCGTTACGACGGAGTGGCATTCAGACGACATGCCAAGGCGATCGGATGGGCCGACGGAACCGCCGATCGTCTGGATCCGTCGGATCCTTCGCTTGCTCTGGTGCAGAGAGGCCTCCCGTTCCCGATCCATCGCGATGACGCCGTTCGGCTCGGCCTGCCGGCTGGGCTGGCCTCACCGACGGTCGCTGTTCCGGTCTGCGATCGCCTCACCTGTCATGCCCTTGCCCTGTATGGTCCGCATGCGACCGGCGCGGACCTATCGCGCGACGAGCAGGCGATACTTGCCCGGCTCGCTGATGCTGCCGCTCTCGCCTACCGCCATGTCGAGGCGGACGCGCTGCGTCGTCAGATAGCCACCATTCGCGGAGCGGAAACAGACGAACATGCGGTTGGGACGGTCCCGCTAGCCTATTCGTCCTAGTTCGACTGATCGCTCGGCAGTGTTAGTACCCGCGAAAGCGGACCTGAGGTCCAGGGGCAAAGCCCCCGGCCTACCGCGGCAACCGCATCGCCAATCGCCGCGCCATCAACCGCCCGACAAGGCAAGACGCCGGCGCGCCGGGCAGCATTAGCAGTCAGCGGAGTGGCTGGATCCAAGGATGGAGCGCGTGCTCACCCGGATCGCGGCGGCCGACACAGACCCGGCCGAGGCCGACGCGGCCTGGGCGACCAGCAAACGCCCACCGACCGTGGCCGCGACGGTCGCGGCGGCGCGGGCGCAGCGGGCGGGGCGGTGCGGGACGGAGGAAGGTCAGGGCTCTGCCCTGGACAAGCTGGGGCCCGAGGCCCCAGACCCGGATCGGTTTCGCGCTGGTGGCCATCCAGATGCTCGACGGCGTTGGCGCCGGCATTTTTGGCGCGTTGTTCCCGATCGTCGTCGCCGACGTGACAGAGGGCAGCGGACGCTACAACCTCGCGCTGGGAATGTCGGCGGCGGCCTGGGGAACGGGCGCGGCGTTGAGCAGTGGGGTAGCGGGATACGTGGTGGACTGGGCGGGCTATAATGTGGCGTTTCTATTCTTGGCGGGCAGCGCCGCGCTCGCACTGCTGATTCTATGGCTGGTGGTGCCGGAGACGCGCGGTGGACGCACCGCGCCGAAGGCCCGGGCGCCGTAGTCGCGACGCAGCCCAGTCTTGGCTGAGCCCATCCCCGAACAATTCGCGCGCAGCCGCGCTTCGCGACTGGTCAGCGTCGGTACTGTGGCGCTGGTGGTGGCGTTGGCCGTCGTGGCGGCGCTGGTCGCTTGGCTGGCGCCGACGAGCCTGGCCGAACGCGATGCGAGCGTGCTGGCCGCCGGCGTGATCTTTGCTGCCAGCTATGTGGCGCTCGCGATCGGGCGAATCCCCTTCCTCGCCGTGGACCGCGCCGGCGTGGCGCTGGTCGGCGCCTGCCTCATGGTTCTATCGGGCACGCTGTCGCTGGACGCGGCGTATCGCGCCGTCGATCTCGACACGCTCACATTGCTGTTGGGCATGATGATCGTCGTGGCCAACCTTCGTTTGTCCGGATTTTTCACCATCGCAACCGTCTGGGTGACGCGCCGGGCGCATTCGCCGATCGTGCTCCTCGTGGCAGTGACCGCGGTCTCCGGCGTGTTTTCAGCATTCCTGGTGAACGACACGATTTGCCTGGTTCTGACTCCCCTTGTGCTGGACGTGACGTTGGCGTTGCAGCGGCGGCCGGTGCCGTATCTGCTGGCGGTGGCGATGGCCTCCAACGTCGGCTCGACAGCGACCATTACCGGCAACCCGCAGAACATCATGATCGGCAGTTTTTCCGGCATCGGCTATTCGCATTTCGCCGGCGCGTTGGCGCCAGTGGCCGCCGTTGGGCTCGTTCTGACGGTGGCATTGATCGCGCTGTCCTACCGGAGCGAGTTCTTCAGCACTCGCCGGATCACGGCGGGGGTGCCACGCGTGCGCGCGAACCGGGCGCTCGTGGCGCGGTCGCTGCTGGCGACTGCCGCGATGGTCGCGCTGTTCTTTGCCGGCCAGCCGCCGGCCAAGGCGGCGATCGTCATCGGCGGATTGCTGCTGCTGACGCGGCGAGTGCGCAGCGCGCGCGTCTATGCCGAGATTGACTGGTCACTGCTGCTGATGTTCGCCGGCCTGTTCATCATCGTCGCCGGCGCGCAGAACGCGCTGCTGACGCCGTCGGTGGTGGCATCGGTGGCCGCCCTGCATCTGGACCGCGTGCCGATCCTGAGCGGTGTGACGGCGGTGTTGTCCAACATTGTCAGCAACGTTCCCGCCGTGCTGGTGCTGAAGCCGTTCGTGCATGGCCTGCCCGATCCGGCGCGCGCGTGGTTGACGGTTGCGATGTCGGCGACGTTGGCGGGCAATTTCTCCGTGATCGGCTCGATCGCCAATCTGATCGTGGTGCAGCGGGCAGCGGCGCGCGGTGTCACGATCGGCTTCTGGGAGTATTTTGTCGTCGGCGCTCCGCTGACGGTGCTGACGATTGCGACCGGCACACTGTGGCTGATGCGGTAGCGCGCCGTCGCGCTTCCGGATTGCAAAGGCTCCGCCTTTGCTGGGGTCCAGGGGCAAACGCCCCTGGCCTTACCTACGCTACTGCGGCAACCGCATCGCCAACCGCCGCGCCATCAGCCACCCGACAAGGCAAGAAGCCGGTGCCCCCGGCAGCATCAGCAGCCAGCCGAGCGGCTGCCCGTTGACGATCAGGTCGAGCCCAAGCCCCAGCATCAGGCCGCCAACAAGCCCGCCCGAGACGCCGGCGGAGACGCCCAGCCAGATGATGTCCGACCGCTCGATCATGTTGCCCCCGATACGGGACCGGCCCCGTTCTTGACAAGCGGTGGTTTGACAAGCGGGACCCCGGCCCCTAGACCCCGCTTCCATGTCAGGGAACGTGGACGCGCCTTAGGGGCGTGCGCCCGTCGTCGTCCGTTTGTCGGGTGAGGGCCTACCTGGCCACACGAGCCAACGCGAAATCAATCGCACGGCCATAAGACGAGAAGGATACGCGCATGACCAAGCGCGCGGAGAGTAAGTACAAGATCAACCGCCGCCTCGGCGTCAATCTCTGGGGCCGGCCGAAATCGCCGATCAACAAGCGCGATTACGGCCCCGGCCAGCACGGACAGCGCCGCAAGAAGCCGAGCGACTTCGGCGTGCAGCTGATGGCCAAGCAGAAGCTCAAGGGCTACTACGGCAACATCAGCGAGCGGCAGTTCCGCAAGTATTACGAGGAAGCCGTGCGCCGGAAGGGCGACACGTCGGAGAACCTGATCGAGTTGCTGGAGCGGCGGCTGGACGCGGCGATTTATCGCCTGAAGTTCGCGATCACCCCGTTCGCGGCGCGGCAATTCATCAACCACGGCCATGTCATGGTGAACGGCAAGCGCGTCAACATCGCGTCCTACCTGCTGCGCGACGGCGACGTGATCGAGGTCAAGGACAAGAGCAAGCAGCTCGCCATGGTCCTCGACGCGACGCAGAGCACCGAGCGTGACGTGCCCGAGTATTACGAGGTCGACCACCGGGCCATGAAGGGACGGCTGACGCGCGCGCCGAAGCTGTCGGACGTGCCGTATCCGGTGCAGATGGAGCCGAACCTGGTCGTCGAGTTCTACTCGCGCTGACCTACAGTCGGCCTCCGACGGGTCCATATCAGCCGGTATGAGCCAAACCATCGACGCACGCGCGGCGGCCGAGATCGGTCGCCGCCGCACCTTTGCGATCATCTCGCACCCCGACGCGGGCAAGACGACGTTGACCGAGCGGCTGCTCCGCGAGGGTGGTGCCATTCAGCTCGCCGGCAACGTGCGCGCCAAGGGGGAGCGGCGGCGGACGCGGTCCGACTGGATGGGGATCGAGCGCGATCGCGGCATTTCGGTCGTGACGTCGGTGATGACGTTCGAGAGCCGCGGCTGTGTCTTCAACCTGCTCGACACGCCCGGCCACGAGGATTTCTCCGAGGACACGTATCGGACGCTGACGGCCGTCGATTGCGCAGTCATGGTGATCGACGCGGCCAAGGGGATCGAGGCGCGGACGCGCAAGCTGTTCGAGATCTGCCGGCTGCGCGACATCCCGATCCTGACCTTCGTCAACAAGATGGACCGCGAATCGCAGGACCCGATCGCGCTGCTCGACGAGGTATCGAGCGCGCTGGCACTCGACACCGCGCCGGTGACGTGGCCGATCGGGCGCGCGGCCGATTTTGTCGGCACGTATGATCTGCGCGACCGGCGGCTGCGGCTGACGACCGAGGTGGGGCAGTCCGACAAGCGGATGCAGGCGCTGGCTGACGAGGTCGATCTCATCCAGTCCGCGCTGCCCGCGTTCGAGGAGCGGCCGTTCGCGGAGGGGCATCTGACGCCCGTCTTTTTCGGCAGCGCGATCCGTGACATCGGTGTCGCCGACCTGCTCGACGCGCTCGCCGATTTCGGACCGCGGCCGCGTGCGCAGCCGGCCGATCTGCGGGCCGTCGAGGCGACCGAGCCGGGCCTTACGGCGCTCGTCTTCAAGATCCAGGCGAACATGGACCCGAACCACCGGGACCGCATCGCGTTCGCCCGCGTCTGCTCGGGCCGGCTCGTGCGCGGGATGCGGCTGAAGCAGGTGCGGACCGGCAAGTCGATCCCGCTGCACGCGCCGCAATTCTTCTTCGCGCGCGAACGCGAACTGGCCGAGGAGGCGTTTGCCGGCGACGTCGTCGGCATCCCGAACCACGGCACACTCCGCATCGGCGACACGCTGACGGAGGGCGAGGACATCAACTTCGTCGGCGTCCCGTATTTCGCGCCCGAAATCCTGCGCCGTGTCCGCCTCGATGACGCGATGAAGGCGAAAAAGCTGCGTCAGGCGTTGCAGGAACTGGCCGAAGAGGGCGTCGTGCAGCTGTTTCGCCCGCGCGACGGCTCGCCGCCGCTGGTCGGTGTCGTCGGCACGCTGCAGCTCGACGTGCTGCAATCGCGGCTCGGGGCGGAGTATGGCGTCGCAGTTGGCTTCGAGCCGTCGCCCTTCGCGCTCGCCCGCTGGGTTTCAACGGAGGATCGTGCAGCGCTCGATCGTTTCATTGCGGACAATCGCGCGTCGATCGCCGACGACGTGGACGGCGACCCGGTCTATCTCGCGTCGTCGGCGTTCATGATGCGCCGGACCGCGGAACTGGCGCCGTCGCTGACGTTCCGCGACATCAAGGACGTGCGCGCGGAGCCCGTCGCCGCCTAAGTGTCGGTCGGTGACGGGGCGACTCTGCGTAGCCCAACGACATCAGCGTAGGCCAGGCAACGCTCGCGATCGCCGCCAGATGCACGGTGCCGAGATCGGTTCGCCAGCGCCCGACCGATGACCGAAACACCGGCCCGGACGCGCGCGCCGCATCGACCGTGAAATCGCCGCGAACGTCGCTGGACCACGTGTCGTGGCGCGCGATCCAGCGCGTATCGCGCGACTGCGCCGTCTGGTCCAGGACCGCGTCGTGCCATTCCAGGCCAGCGAAATTCAATAGGCGCGCCAGAGTTTCACGTGGTTGACTGACGAGGTCCTCGTAGCGGATTTCGATGTAGCGCGGGTCGCCGCGGAGCAGGAGGCCGGTCTCGACATCGTCGCGCCATAGCAGTGCGAGCCGGAATGCCGCCTCGACCGTGAGCGGCGGCAATCCGTCGAGCTTGGCGAAGGATCGCTCGCGCAGCGAACAAATGACATCGCGCCCGTCGCGAATGACGTGGACGAACCGCGCCTGACGCATACGGTTGCGAATGAAACGGAACCGGCGGACGTTCGCGGGCGTCTTTTCGGCCCATACGGTCGCGCCGCCGTCCGCGAGCATTGCACGGCGGACCTCATCGGCGAACTCCATCTGCGAACGGCTCCGCCGCTGCCACGAAGCGACGTCCGATGCAGCGACGCCGAGGCGCGCGCCGAGGTCTTCGGGCGCGGCGATCCGGCGCAGGAAGACGGTCGTTTCCGGCCCGGCCATGATTGCGGGGTGCCGACTCAGCATCGTCTGCAGCAACGTCGTGCCGCTCCGCGCGGCGCCGCCGATAACGAGCACACCCGCGCCGCTTACCGTCCGGGCGAAGGGCGCGCGCAGCCGCCACCAGCATCGATAGCCGAGCGCGGCGAAGAGCGTTTTCCGTCGCCGAGAGAGCCGGGCAACACCGTCCGACGCGCGCGCGACAATCAGCCGCGGCGCAAGGCGTGCGCGGCGTCGGCGCAGTCGTATCTGGATCGCGGCGATGGTCGCACGCCGTCGGGCGACGTCGCTGTCCGGCCACGCCAGAGAGCTTGAGGGCGGCGAATCGGGAGCGAGACGATAAGCGACGAAAAGGCCGCCGAGGACCGAGCTGATCTCATCCAGGTGACCGATATAGGGGGTGCGATCGGGAATAAGATCGACCGGCATGAATAAATAACTGAGCCCGATCGCCGCGACGAGAATAGATGGCGAGTAATGGACGGTTGCGTCGAATAAGACTAAGAATTGCCTTCTTACCCGCTCGGACGATGCCATACCCCGCTGCCCCTTCCGTCCCGCTGCGCATCCAATCTCGTACCGGCATGATCGGCCGGTATCAAGCGGTGATTGGGGGCGGATACTTTTCGAAACGGGCGCGTTACATGACGCCATCTGGTTCGATGCCGTTTCGTTACCTGACTACGCAGCCCGCGTGAATTGCGTGCGCTGAGCCGGCGTCGCTTGCTGACCCGTGGTCATGCAAGCTGGTGGAAAGCCGTCTCGTCGTTCAGGCGCCGCCGCCCGTAACGTTCTTGGCCGGCCGGTGCGTCAGGCTTGCGATCAGTCCCGGGACGGCCGTTGCGGGCACCGGACGGCTGATGAAGTAGCCCTGCATATCGGTGCAGCCGAGGTTGCGGACGAGACGCGCCTGCGTTTCCGTCTCGACACCCTCGACGGTCGTGGACATGCCGAGGCTTGGGCCAAGCACGCCGATCGCCCGGATGATCGCCATTGCCTCGGCGCTCGACTCGATATCGCGGATGAAGCAGCGATCGATCTTGATCTTGTTGAAGGGAAAGCTGCGGAGCTGACCGAGCGACGAGTAGCCCGTGCCGAAATCGTCCATCGAGATCCGCACGCCCTCTTCGCGCAAGGCCGCGAGTGTCTTGTGCGCCGATGCGGCGTTGAGCAGTACGCTTTCAGTGATTTCGATGTCGAGCCGGTGGCCCGGCAGGCCGGATGCGGCGAGCGCGTCACGCACTGCGCGCACGAGCCGTCGCCCATCGGCAAACTGAATGGCCGAAACGTTGACCGCGACGGTCAGCGGATCCGGCCAGCGCGCCGCCTCCCGACAGGCGGTGCGGAGAACCCATTCGCCGATCGGCTCGATCAGCCCCGTCTCTTCGGAGAGCGGGATGAAATTGTCGGGTTGGATCAGCCCGTCTCGCGGATGGTTCCAGCGGATCAGCGCCTCGAAGCCGACGAGGCGCCGGTCAGACAGTTTCAATTGTGGCTGATAGTTGAGCACGAACTCACCGGCGAGGACGGCGCGGTGCAGATCGCCCGCCATCACGTGGCGAGCGCGGGCGCGGGCGCTTACTTCCGCGTCGAAGGCGCGGTAGGTGCCGCGTCCCGCTGCCTTGGCCTGACGCAGCGCGAAATCCGCGTTGCCGAGCAGCGCGTCGGCCATATCGCCGTCACGCGGGGCGAGCGCGAGCCCGACGCTGGCGCCGACCATGATCTCGATGCCGTGGATCACGTACGGATGGCCGATGACGTCGAGCATGCGGCGGGCGACGACGACGGCACTTTGGGCGGTGGTCTCACGCGGGAGCAGTGCCGCGAACTGATCGGCCGAGAGGCGCGCGATCAGATCGTTGGTGCTGAGCATTGTCCGCAGCCGGTCGGCGACCGCGCGCAACAGCAGGTCTCCGGTCGTGTGACCGTACGTGTCGTTGACCGCCTGAAACCGGTCGAGGTCGATCACGAGCACGGTGCACGCCGCATTCTGATTGAGCGCATCGGCTAGCCGCTCGCGAAATGCCGCGCGGTCGGCGAGGCCGGTCAGCGCGTCCTGGCTGGTGGCGCGCGCGGCGTCGGCTTCGGGGGCCGTCATGATGAAGGCCCAGGCGCCGTCGGCGATGCGGCGCACCGTCACGCTGCGCACCAGCCCGTCGCGAAGGCGGACGATGTCCGATCGCGGCAGGCTGTCGCGGATCGCGGCGTCGGCGAGCCGCAGCAGCCGGTCGGCGTCGCCCGGCTCAAGCCTTGTTGCGGCGCCGAGCGTGCGGGCGAGACTTGTGCTGCTGTGACAATCCGCGAGCGGCACGCCGAGCAGCGCGCTCATCGCGTCGTTGCAGACGCGCACGCGGCCGCGCTGATTGAAGATGAGCATTCCTTCGGCGACAGCGCCGAGTGCCGCGGCGGCGGTCAGTCGCGGACCGCCGTGGTGGCCACTGCGATCGCGCGTCGTTCCGTCTGGCCCGATCGCGATGTCGGTTCGCGTCGCAAGCGTCGTACTCATCCGATCGGGCCCAATTTATTGGTTCCAGTATCGGCACGCTAATGATCGAGGGTAAACGGATTGTGAGGAACGGCCCGTTAAATCGCGGTGATTATCGATTTTCCTGAGGCAATCAGGGCACGGGCGCGCGCCGGATCGCGTGCGCGTAGAGCAGCAGTGCGAGACGTCGTGCGCTCGGCGCAAGCAGCCAGGCCCGTCGCAGCCGCGCGAGCGCCGGCTCGGTCAGGCCCGCGCGCAGCTCCTCGCGCCCGAGGGTCCACGCCATCTCCGTCTCCGCCCGCGCCCGGAGGCGGCTCGGCGGCGGGTGGATCGCGTCGAGGCAACGCC
Source organism: uncultured Acetobacteraceae bacterium (assembly GCA_964434035.1). Lineage (GTDB taxonomy): Bacteria > Pseudomonadota > Alphaproteobacteria > Acetobacterales > Acetobacteraceae > CAYSTX01. Next base: position 3,244 of record CAYSTX010000001.1, on the reverse strand, counting down.
GGACGGCGTCCGGGTCGTGCACGAGGCGGCGATAAGCGCCTTCCGGGCGGCTCCGCGCGAACAGCACCGGCGCGCGGCCGGGCACGACGCCAAATGAGCCGCGCGCGGCGAGGCGGGTCCAGTATTCCCAATCCTCGCCGAAACGAAGGTCCGTGCGGAAACCGCCGGCCGAAGCTGCAGCGCTGGCGCGAATCAAACAATGGCCGCCGTTGACGAACAGGTTCCGCACCATCAGCCGGCGCCTTATGTCGCCCGCGCGAAACGGCACCGGACGGAGCCGCACGACGCGCCCGTCCTCATCGACCACCGCATGCGGCGCGCCGACGGCGACCGTCTCGGCCGAGCAGGCGGCGAGGGCGGCGGTCATGCGCGCCAGCGCGTCCGGCGCCAGCCAGTCGTCCGCGTCAAGAAACAGCACCGCATCGACCGGCGGCAGCGCGCCGATCCCGGCGTTGCGCGCGGCCGAGACGCCGCCGTTCGCCTGCCGCAGCAGAAGCACGCGCGGATCGTGCAAAGGAACACGGGATGCCGTGTCGTCGGTCGAGCCGTCATCCACAACGACAATCGCCCAATCCTTGTGGGACTGGGCGATGACGGAGGCGATGGCGACGGCAACCGTCGCTTCGGCTTGATAGGCCGGGACGACCACGCCGACCCGGAGCGGGGCGGACACGGCCAGGCCGGCGCCGAAATTCAGGCGGCGGTCTGGTGCGGAATGTTGTTCTCGGTCAGCAGCGTCTCAAGCTCGCCCGACTGGAACATCTCCGTAACGATGTCGCAGCCGCCAACGAACTCACCGCGGACGTAGAGCTGCGGGATGGTCGGCCAGTTGGAAAACGCCTTGATGCCGTCGCGCAGCGCCGGGTCCTCAAGCACGTTCGCCGTATTGAAGGGTACATTCATGTGCGTGAGGATTTGCACAACCCGCGCGGAAAAACCGCACTGCGGAAACTGCGCATTGCCCTTCATGTAGAGCATGACGGGGTTTTCGGTGATCTCGCGCTTGATGCGGTCGGTCGTCGCGGTCGCTTCGCTCATGGTGGTCAAGCCTCCTGTTCGGGTGCCGATGTCTGCAGCGCCAGCGCGTGCAGGACGCCGCCCATGCGGCCCTGCAGCGCGGCGTAAACGAGTTGATGCTGACGGACGCGGGGCAGGCCGCGGAACCGCTCGCTGACGACGGTCGCGGCGTAGTGGTCGCCGTCGCCGGCAAGATCGCTGACGGTAACGCGCGCGTCCGGCAGGGCGTCCCTGATCATCCGCTCGATCTCATCGGCCGCCATCGGCATCGTGCTGCCCGCCCCCGTTACGTCGTCTCAGTCGGCATCCATCCACGCCGGGAAGAAGCGCGCGTGCGCTTCCCGCAGGCGTGCAACCGAGATGGTCGCGCCGTCGGGCAAAGTCAAATCCTGCCCGCCGCTAATGCCGATCCGCACCGCCGGCACGCCGGCCGTCTCCGCCTCGCGCAGGATTGTCGTGTGGTCGGCGACGGCGAGCACGTAGCGGCCCTGATCTTCGCCGAACCAGAACGCATGCTGTGGGATCTCGCGCGGGCCGGCCGAGAGGCGGACGCCTGTATTGCCGGCCATGGCCATCTCGGCGATCGCGACGAGCAGGCCACCATCTGACACGTCATGGCAGGCGCGGACACGGCCCGCCTCGATCTGCAGCCGCACGAAGTCGCCCGCCTTCCGCTCGGCTGCGAGATCGACCGGCGGCGGCGCGCCGTCCTCGCGGCCGCCAATCTCGCGCAGCCACAGCGACTGCCCGAGCCAGCCGGCCGTCGCCCCGATCAGCACCACGTCGAGCCAGGGTGGCATCGCCAGCCGCGTCGTGTAGGCCGCTGCGTCGGAGATTACGCCGAGGCCGCCGATCGCGGGCGTCGGCAGGATCGGGCGGCCGTCCGTTTCGTTGTAAAGCGACACGTTCCCCGACACGACTGGGAACTCAAGTGCCTCGCAGGCGGCCGCCATGCCGCGGATGGCGGCGGCGAACTGCCCCATCACCTCGGGCTTTTCCGGGTTGCCGAAATTCATGTTGTCGGTGATCGCGAGTGGACGGGCGCCGGATGCGACCAAGTTACGCCACGCCTCGGCGACCGCCTGCGCGCCACCCGCCTCGGGATCAGCCGCACAGTAGCGCGGCGTGCAGTCGGTAGTCAGCGCGAGTGCTCGGTTCGTGCCCTCGATCCGCACGATTGCGGCATCGGACTCGCCCGGCCGGCGCATCGTCTGGCCGCCGATCGTGCTGTCGTACTGGTTACAGACCCAAGCGCGCGAACAGAGATCGGGGCACGCGACGAGCCGCAGCAGGGCGGCGCCGAGGCCGAGCCGGTCCTCGATCCGGTGCGGATTGAGCACGACCCGACGCGGCGTCTCGGCCGTTGGGCGGGTATAGAGCGGCGCCTCATCGGCGAGCGGCGTGAGCGGGATATCCGCCTCGATCACGCCGTGGTGGCGGACGATGATCCGGCCGGTATCGGTGATCCGGCCGATGACCGCGAAATCCAGTTCCCACTTCTCGAAGATGGCGCGCGCCGCGTCCTCCCGGTCGGGGCGGAGGACCATGAGCATTCGCTCCTGGCTTTCCGACAGCATCATCTCGTAGGCGGTCATGCCGGTTTCGCGCTGCGGCACGGCATCGAGGTCGAGCTCGATTCCGACGCCGCCTTTCCCCGCCATCTCGACCGAGGACGAGGTGAGGCCGGCGGCGCCCATGTCCTGGATCGCGACGATCGCGTCGGTTTCCATCAGCGCGAGGCACGCCTCGATCAGCAGCTTTTCGGTGAACGGGTCGCCGACCTGCACGGTCGGGCGCTTTTCCTCGGCGTCGGCCGCGCCGAACTCGGCGGAGGCCATCGTTGCGCCATGGATGCCGTCGCGGCCGGTCTTCGAGCCGACATAGACGACCGGATTGCCGACGCCCGCGGCGGCGCTGAGGAAGATGCGGTCGCTGCGCGCGATGCCGACGGTCATCGCGTTGACCAGTGGGTTGCCGTCGTATGCCGGGTGGAAGTTGATTTCACCGCCAACCGTCGGCACGCCGACGCAGTTGCCATAGCCGCCGATGCCGCGCACGACGCCGTCCACGATTGATTTCGTGCGCGGATGCTCGGGCCGGCCGAAGCGGAGCGCATTCAGGTTCGCGATCGGGCGTGCGCCCATCGTGAACACGTCGCGCATGATGCCGCCGACGCCGGTGGCGGCACCCTGATACGGCTCAATGAAGCTCGGGTGGTTGTGGCTCT